>NZ_JANJTL010000018.1 GCF_024711105.1 Brevundimonas sp.
CGCGGCGGTTAGCGGAATACGCGCTCGAGCTTCTCGCGGAGCATGTCGCGCAGCACGCTGTCGAGGTTCTCTTCCAGCCACTGGCGGACCTGGGGCTCGACGATGGAGCGGACCAGCTGCTCGACAGTCACGCCGCCGCCCATGGCGGCGGTGACGGCCGCCACCGGCTCGGGAGCCGGGGGCGCGGGGGTCGGCTCGGGCTCGTAGGCCGGGAACGGTTCGGGCGCGGGCGAAGCCTCGATGTCGCCGATGGTTTCGGTCGCGGCCGGCTCCGGCGCGGGTTCTTCGTAACGCTGGGTCAGTTCCAGGGGCTCCTCTTCCGCCGGCGGAGCGGCAGGAGCGGGCTCGGGCTCCGGCTCGGGGGCGGCGGCCACCGGCTCGGGGGCCGGTTCCGGCGCGGCGGCGGGAGCGGAACCCTCGGCCGGCTCATCTTCGGAGATGATGCGCCGGATGGAGGCGAGGATCTCCTCCATCGTCGGTTCCTGGGTGCTCTGATCGGTCATGGCCGCCCGCGTCCTGACTTGAATGGGATTGGCGGGACCCTCCCCGCCCTGGTTCCACGCATGACGCCAATCGACCCGGAAATCAACGGCGCAGTTTCGCGCAGCGCGGGAATCCCGATCACGGCGCCGTGCGGATGACCTCTGAGGCGAGCTGATCGTCGATGGGCGCGTTGGGCTGGTCTTCCGCCGGCGTCACCGGGAAGGTCGCCGCGCGGTCGATCGCCTCGATCGCGAACTCCCACGGCACCGAGCCACGGCCGGAGACGCGGCGGAAGTTCGCCTCGGGATCGTAGGCCGGCACGTCGCCGACCAGGTCCGGACCTTCCAGCGCGCCCATGGCCGAGAGCAGCAGGGCCTGGGCCACATACTGATTGCGGCGCGCGGCGACGTAGGAAATCTCGGCGTTGCGCAGTTCCAGCTCCTGGTTCAACACGTCGAGCGTGGTGCGCAGGCCGACCTGGGCCTCCTGGCGCACGCCCTCCGCCGCAATGCGGGCGGCGCGCACCTGCTCCTCCGAGGCACGGAGCGCGGTCTCGGAAGAAATCACCTGGGCGTAAGCCGTCGAGACGTCACGCAGGACCTCGCGCCGGGCGCCCTCGACGCCGATCTGCGCGGCGTTGGCGCGTTCGAGCGCCGCAGCCACGCGCGACCGGTTCAGGCCGCCGGTGAACAGAGGAACCGAGGCGCTGACCCCGACCTGGAGGCTTTGCCGATCATCCAGGCCGAAGGGCACGGCCGTGCCGGACGTGCCATAGCTGGCGTTCAGCCCGGCGGACGGCAGGTAGTCCGACCGCGCCGCGGCGACAGCGGCCTCGGCGGCCTGCAAGGCCCACTCCGAGGCCAGAAGTTCGGGATTGTCGGCGAGTCCGATGTCGAGCGCGGCGTCGAAGTCGCCGGGCGTCGCCGGCAGCGGCGGCAGGGCCTCGAGCGTACCGGGAGCCTGACCGATCACCGCAGCATAGGCGGCGCGACTGACGGACAACTGCGCGCGCGCCGCCGACAGATCGGATTCGGACGCCGCCAGGCGAGCCTGCGCCTGGGCCACGTCGGTGCGGGTGATCTCGCCGACCTCGAAGCGCGCGTTGGCCTCGTCCAGCTGACGACGGAGCACACCGAGGTTTTCCTCACGGATGCGCAGTATCTCGATGTCACGCAGCACGTCTGCATAGGCCTGGATGACGCTGAGCATCACCTGCTGTTCGACGGCCCGCAGATTCTCGCGGCCTCGCGACACATCGGCCAGCGCCGCGTCGATACCGTGAGTCACCCGACCGCCGGTGTAGAGCGGCTGGCTCACCGACAGGCCGGCCGAAAGGCTGTTGGACTCATCGTCGGCGGCGAACGGTCCCGTCGCCTCCGGCCACGTCCGCGTATAGCCGTAGGTCAGCGAAGCGTCCGCCTGGGGCCGAAGTCCGGCCCTGGCCTGAGGGTAGGTCTCGTCCAGGGCGCGCTGCTGGGCGCGCTGCGCCAGGAGAGTCGGGTTGGTCTGGTAGGCCAGTACGATCGCGTCGCGCAGCGACTCGGCCGAGACGGGCCCGGCAGCGAGCATCAAGGACAAGGCGGCGGCGCCGAGCAGGCGACGTTGGAACATGGACTTGCAATCCCTTCGGCGGCCCGACGCCACCCGGCTGTCGTACGTCTGGCCCGTCTTCGCAGATCGGCGATTGCAGGCCAGTTAAGGTTTTTTCACGTCCCGACGAGCGGTTCCCGTCGTTAGAATTGGAATGTAGGTCTTTTATCGAGACCCGCCAGCATGTCGGGGGCCGCATCGAACAATTCGAGTCGGGATGTGGCGCCTCCGCCCGTGCGAACCATCAGGCGGGCCACGCCGACGGGCCCCTGGCGCTCGATTACGACCATGCGGCCGCCACTCTTCAGGGCCTGGACCCAAGCCTCCGGCGCTTCGATCACACCGCCTTCGCTGACCAGAATGTCCCAGTCGCCGCCGACCGGCTGATCGAGCGGCGCAACCTGGACCGTGACGCCCGCCTCGGACAGGACCGGACGGATAACGGCGGCCACGGACTCGTCCGCCTCCTGGGCGACCACGTCGAGACCGATGTGCGCCAGAACGGCGGCCGCATAGGGTGCGGCGACGCACAGTGCGCGTTCGCCCGGCCGCGGAGCCAGCGCCTGCAGCAGCTTGCCCACCTCACGGGCCGGGGTCAGGCTGCGGCCGGCCGCGATCGGCGCCTTGGCGTCGGCGTAGGCCGCGAAGCTCCAACCGGGCGCGCAGAGGCGCTCGCGCGGGACCGCCAACATGGCGTCATGGATGGCCGTGTTGGTGACGTCGCTGGTGCGAACCTGGCTGTCGACCATGTTGCGGCGGGCCGAGACGAGGTCCATGCCGGGCTCCGATAACGTCCTGGAAATCGGGGGCGCTTATAGGTCGAGCCTGGGGCTGCGGCAATCGCGCAAAGGCGCGTTGCGGCGCGCGAGTCGATCTGATAGCGAACGCCCTCCCCGAAACGGGGCTCGCGACCGGCCTGGTGGCGGAGTGGTTACGCAGCGGACTGCAAATCCGTGTACGCCGGTTCGATTCCGGCCCAGGCCTCCAGCTTTCCCGAAATCGCCTAGACGCGGCCCGCCACGGGGATCAGCGCGCCTGTAATGCCGGACGCAGCATCCGAGATCAGGAACAGGATCACGGCCGCCAGCTCGTCGGCCGTCACCCACTTCGAGGGATCGGCGTCGGGCATGTCGGCGCGGTTCTGAGGCGTGTCGATGATCGAGGGCAGCACGGCGTTGACCGTCACCTGGCCCTTGTACTGCTCCGCCAGCGCCTCGGTCAGACGATGGACGGCTGACTTGGAGGCCGCGTAGGCGCCCATGCCGTTGGCGGCCAAGAGCGCGCCCTTGGCCCCGATATTGACGATCCGGCCCGCAGGGCTCCGCACCAGATGCGGCAGGGCGGCGCTGGACGCGTTCAGGCACGTCATCAGGTTCAGCCGGTGCATTCGCTCCCAGGTCGCCGCGCGACCCAGCTCGACGGTCTCCCAGACAAAACCGCCGGCTATGTTGATCAGAGCGTCGATACGGCCCAGCTCGGCCAGGACGGCGTCCATGGCGGCCCGAGCCTGAGCCTCGTCGGACAGGTCCAGCCCGCCCCGCACGAAGGCGACCTCGAAGCCGGCGGGTGGCTGGGCGGCGTGATCCAGGGCCGCGACGCGGGCGCCCTGCGCGGCGGCCTGGGCGGCGACCACGCGGCCCAACTGGCCGAAGGCTCCGGTGATGACGACGACCTTGTCGCGCATGGTTGTCTCCCGGGGGGTCAGTTGAGGCCGGCGGCCTCGTCGAGGCCGAGCATGAGGTTGAGGTTCTGCACCGCCGCGCCGGACGCGCCCTTGCCGAGGTTGTCAAGCTGGGCCACCAGCCGGGCCTGGTCGCCGGCGGGGTCGCCGAAGACGAACAGCCGTATACGGTTCGTCCCATTGAGGTCTTCCGGGGCGATGCCGGTCATCGCCTGGCTCTCGGACAGCGAGGCGACGGAGACGAAGCGTTCGCCCTCATAGGCGGCCTCCAGGACCGCATGGACGTCCGCGACTGAGGGCCGCTCCGGCAGGGCGCGAAGCTGAAGCGGAACCTCGACCAGCATGCCCTGCGCATAGGCGCCGACGGCGGGCGCGAAGAAGGGCCGGCCGGTGAGGCCTGTGTGCGCCATCATCTCCGGCACGTGCTTGTGCGTCTGGGTCAGGCCATAGGCCCGGAACGGCGGAGCCCCCTGCCCGGCTTCGAACTCGGCGATCATCGCCTTGCCGCCGCCGGTGTAGCCCGACACGGCGTTGACCGTGACCGGCCAGTCGGCCGGGATGATCCCGGCCTGAACCAGCGGACGCACCAGACCGATGAAGCCCGTCGGGTAGCAGCCGGGGTTGGAGACGCGCTTCGAGCCGGCGATGGCGGCGCGCTGGCCCTTCGACATCTCGGGGAAGCCGTAGGTCCAGTCCGGGTCAACCCGATAGGCCGTCGAGGCGTCGACCACGCGCGCGGCCGGGTTCTCGATCATCGCCACGGCTTCGCGCGCGGCATCGTCCGGCAGGCACAGAACCACCAGATCGGCCGCGTTCAGCAGCTCGGCCCGCGCGGCCGGGTCCTTGCGACGCGCCGGGTCGATGGAGAGGAGCCGCAGGTCGTCGCGGCCCTCGAGCCGCTCGCGGATCTGCAGGCCCGTGGTGCCGGCTTCGCCGTCGATGAAGATGGTGGGCGTCGTCATTAGCCTTCCATGCCAGCGAGCCAATCGCCAAACGAGGCAAATTCCGCCACGGACTCAAATGTGAGGTCAGCGCCGGCGTGATAGCCGACATGAACCTCGGCTACTCGGCCGTCGGTTAGGCTTACCAGGAAATCATCGGCCGCCATGTTCTGCGCGAGAACGCCGCTCATCCCGAGGTCTGAGCATTGGCGCACAGCATCCCGCCAACTGTCCCTAAACGGCTCGCGCCGCCATTCCCATGCGAACGGAAGGTTCGGCCTGTCGGTCAAGAAATGCCTCCAAGAAAAAAGGCGCTCCGGGTTTCCCCGAAGCGCCTTTTGTAATCCCACTCGCGGGTCGCGAGTTAGCGCTTCGAGAACTGGAAGCTGCGGCGGGCCTTGGCGCGGCCGTACTTCTTGCGCTCGACGACGCGGCTGTCGCGGGTCAGGAAGCCGTGCGGCTTTAAGACCGGGCGCAGCTCCGGCTCGTAATAGGTCAGGGCCTTGGCGATGCCGTGACGGATCGCGCCGGCCTGGCCCGAAAGGCCCGAGCCCTGGACGGAGACGTCGACGTCGAACTGGGTCGCGCGGTCGGCGATCTGCAGCGGCTGGGCGATCATCATGCGCAGCACCGGGCGAGCCAGATAGACCTCCTGGTCGCGGCCGTTGATGGTGATCTTGCCGGAGCCCGGCTTGATCCAGACGCGGGCGATGGCGTTCTTGCGCTTGCCGGTCGCGTAGGCGCGGCCCTGGGCGTCGACGATGCGCTCGCGCACCGGGGCCGGGGCGTTGGTGCCCATGCCGGCCAGGGTGTCGAAGCCCTTGCCTTCGGTGGTTTCCGGAGTGGTTTCAGCAATCGGCTGGTCAGTCATGATTACTGGCTCCGGGCGTTCTTGGCGTTCAGGCCGGCGAAGTCGACGACTTCCGGCTGCTGAGCCTCATGGGTGTGTTCGGCGCCGGCGAAGATGCGCAGGTTGGTCATCTGCTTGCGGGCCAGCGGGCTTTACTTGGGCAGCATGAGCTCGACGGCCTTCTCGAGCACGCGCTCCGGGAAGCGGCCTTCGAGGATCTGGCCGGCGACGCGGGTCTTCACGCCGCCCGGGTGGCCGGTGTGGCGGTGATACAGCTTGTCGGTCAGCTTCTTGCCGGTGAACTTCACCTTGGCCGCATTGACGACGATGACGTTGTCGCCGCAGTCGACGTGCGGGGTGTAGTCCGGGCGGTGCTTGCCGCGCAGGCGCATGGCGATGAACGAGGCGAGACGGCCCACGACCACGCCTTCGGCGTCGATCACGATCCACTTCTTCTCGACATCCGCGGGCTTCAGCGAAGCCGTGGTGTGCTTGAGCATGATGGTGTCCTGGTAAGCGGCCGGAGAACGCCCCCGGTCGCGAAGCCGCGCCTTCTACAGGAGGGCCCGGGACCGGTCAATCGCGCATTTGCGTACGAGTTTGACACAGCACATTGTTTTACATCGCTTTTATGGTTGCGGTATCAAAATACCGTACGAAATTTCAGTCACGCGCTCGTCGCATGGAGCCGCTACATGCCGCTCGCAACTTCGAGGTGGTCATGAGCCTCTCCCGTCGCGGTTTCCTGGCGTCCGGTGCGGCCGGCCTGGCCTTCTCCGGCCTGGCCCAGGCGGTCAGGGCGCAAGCGCCGGAGAGCTATCGCAACGAGGTGACCGCCTACGGACCGTTGCGGCGGGACCCGCTGGGTGTCTTCGACCTGCCCGACGGATTTGAATATCGGATCGTCTCCCAAGCCGGCGAGACGATGGCCGACGGACTGCTCGTCCCCACCAAGTTCGACGGCATGGGCTGTTTCGGCGTGCGCGGTCCTCTTGGCCTGGGCGGAGGCTCGCGGGTCGCGCTGGTCCGGAACCACGAGCTGGACAAGGATGACGTCAACGACGGCGCCTGCGGCATCGCCCACCACCTGCTGGACCGGCTGGACATGTCCCGCGCTTACGGGCGCGACGCGGCGGGCATGCCACTGTCCGGCGGCACGACCACGCTGATCTACGATCTGGAGGAACGCCGCACGATCCGCCAGCACCTCAGCCTGGCCGGGACTTCGACCAACTGCGCGGGCGGGGTCACGCCCTGGGGCTCGTGGCTGACTTGCGAGGAGACCTCCATCCGGGCGGGCGACGAGGTGCTGCAGGACCACGGCTGGGTCTTCGAGGTGCCGGCGAACGCCCGCGGCCTGGTGGAGCCGCGACCGCTGCGCGCCATGGGCCGGTTCGACCACGAGGCCGCCTGCGTCGATCCCTCGACCGGCGTCGTCTACATGACCGAGGACGAGGACGACTCCCTCTTCTATCGCTTCATCCCCAATACGCCCGGCCGGCTGCACGAAGGCGGACGCCTGCAGGCGCTGGCGGTGCGCGACGCGCCCGGCGCCGACCTGCGCAATTGGGAAGGCCGCGCGGCCTGGAGCCAGGGCGAATGGCTCGATTGCGACTGGATCGACCTGGACGATGTCGAAAGTCCCAATAGCGACCTGCGGATGCGCGGCCACGCTGCGGGGGCGGCGCTTTTCGCGCGCGGCGAAGGCCTGCACTGGGGCGACGGCGAGATGTTCTTCACGGCCACCTCGGGCGGCGCGCGTCAGTTCGGCCAGATCGTCCGGCATGTGCCCGGCGAGACTGGCGGCCGCATCCAGCTGTTCATCGAGTCGAGCGACGATCAGGTCTACGACTACGGGGACAATCTCACGGTTGCGCCCTGGGGCCACCTTCTGGTCTGCGAGGACCGCTACTCGACCGAGATCAACCACATTCGCGGCGTGACGCCGGAGGGGCGGATCTACACCCTGGGCCGCAACGTCTACGAGGGTAACTCGGAACTCGCGGGGGTCTGCTTCTCGCCGGACGGCTCGACGATGTTCGTCAATATCCAGACGCCGGGGATCACCCTGGCGATCACAGGCCCCTGGACGCGATTCCAGAACTCATGAACAGGCGCGGCTGGGACCGCCGGACCCGCCACAGCAGATAGGTCGCCAGACCTAGCACGATCACGCCGCCCGCCTGGTGGAAACCGGCCAGCCAGGGGTTCAGGGCGGTCATCAGGGTGGCGATTCCCAGCAGCATCTGGACGAACACTGCCGCCATCAGGGCGATGGCCGCCGCCGGGACACCCTCGGACAGTCGCAGGCGCAGGGCGCGGTAGAGGAACACGGCCGCGCACAGGAACACGGCGTAGCCGCCCAGCCGGTGCATGAACTGCACAAGGCCCTGGTCATGCAGGAAGGCCATCGCCCCCAGACCCCAGTCGACAGGCGGGAAGAAGCTCCCCTCCATCAGGGGCCAGTCCGTGTAGACCCGGCCGGCGTCATTCCCAGCAACCAGCCCGCCGAGCAGGCACTGGAAGAAAACCAGCGCCAGAAGGGCCAGGGCCCCACGCGTCCAGCCCGCTGGCGAGCGGCTGTAGTCCTCGCCGTATTCCGCCTCCAACGCGGTCCAGACGAGGCCGACAAATATCAGCAGGGCCAGGCCCAGATGGGTCGTCAGGCGCTCCGGCGCGACGTCGACGCGGCCGGCCAGGCCGGAGACCACCATCCACCAGCCGACTAGACCCTGGAGCCCACCCATCGCCAGGAGGACCACACACCGCCAGATCAACCGGCGTGGAATCGCGCGCATGATCAGCAGGATGGCGAAGGGAACGGCGAAGGCTACGCCGATCAACCGCCCAAGCAGGCGGTGCACCCATTCCCACCAATAGATCGACTCGAACTCCTGCAGCGTCATGCCTGCGTTGACCTGCTGATACTCGGTCGTCCGGCGGTAGGCGTCGAAGGCGCGCGCCCAGTCGGCCTCGTTCAGCGGTGGAAGCGCGCCGGAGATCGGCGCCCATTCGGTGATCGAAAGGCCCGAATCGGTCAGGCGGGTGACACCTCCGACCACCACCATCGCCAGAACCAGGACCGCGACTGAAAACAGCCAGATGGCGGTGAGTCTCGAACGGTCTTGGTAGGCGGCGGACAGACTCATACTCTCACTCGCTGGTGGCGATCAGGCGAACGGCTGCTCTTTGCCCAAGGAACCTGTGGCGCGCCACCCGCATTTCAACTTTTGATCCGGCGGAGGGCCGGGGGCTGAAAGGAAATCGCGGATGTTTGACGACCTCGGTATCATCGTGGCGATCATCGTGGGTATCGCCGCCGGCTGGATCGCGGAACAGGTCACAGGCCGTCGGCACGGTCTGGTCACCAACCTGATCGTCGGCCTGCTGGGCGCCCTGCTCGGCTGGTTCCTGGCGACCAATGTGCTCGACATGGGCCTGGACGGCTGGATCGAGTGGCTTCTGGCCTCGGCCATCGGCGCCATCATTCTTCTGGCTGTCTTCGGACTGGTTCGCCGTCGCTAGACGCACCGGTTCGGTCTAGACACGACGCCGCGGGCCATCCGGCCCGCGGCGTTTCCTCTGTCTGGAGCCGGTATGGGCCCCCGCACGCGCACCGCCGTCGCCTCACTCGGGGTGGTGGCCTTCCTGATCTTCTACGTCTGGGCGGTGGTCAGTCTGGCCACTTTCATCCCGCAAGTCTGGTGGGCCCAGGTTCTCTATTTCGCGGTCGCGGGCCTTGCCTGGGGCGTGCCCATCCTGCCGCTGATCAGTTGGGCGGGACGGGAGAGATAGAGGCGGCGGGGGAAGGAATGGTCGGAGCGGCGGGATTCGAACCCACGACCCCTTGACCCCCAGTCAAGTGCGCTACCAGGCTGCGCTACGCTCCGAGAGGCCGCCGTATAGACGCGGCGCCCGGTCGCGGCAAACGGAAAAAGCCCTAGGCCGAAAGGGCCGCGTCGAGACGCCGCTTGGCCGACTCCACGGCCGCGAGCACCGCCCTGAGACGGATGGTATCGGGGCCGGACGCCATCGCCGGAGCGGGGGCGGGCTCGGCCTCGAAACCAGCTGCGGCCTCGGGGTCGGCGGCCGCCACGATGCGGCGCACGCCGTGTTCCTTGTGGAGTTTCTGGACCCCGCGGATGGTCACGCCTTCGTCGTGAAGCAGCGCCTTGACGCCGCGAAGGACCAGCAGGTCCTGGGGCCGATAAAAGCGTCGGCCGCCCGCCCGCTTCATCGGCTTCACAAAGGCGAACTTGGTCTCCCAGAACCGCAGCACATGCTGCGGCACGCCCAGTTCCTCGGCCGCTTCCGAAATCGTCCGGAATGCGTCGGGACTCTTGGTCACGCCTCGGCGCCGTCGACCTTGGACTTCATGATCTGTGAAGCCCGGAAACTGATGACCCGGCGAGGGTGGATTGCGGCGGGTTCGCCGGTCTTGGGATTCCGGCCCATGCGCGCCCGCTTGGAACGCACCTGGAAGACGCCGAAGCCGGACAGCTTGACCGTTTCACCCTTCTCAAGGGTCTCGACAATCATCTCCAGGACTCGCTCGACGAGCCCCGAGCACTCCTGACGCGAAAGTCCGACCTCCGAATGCAGCGCCTCGGAGAGGTCGGCGCGGGTCACGGTTCTGGCCATTTCAGTCCCCCGGGGTGTGCTCCCTGCCTAGCTCACCTGTTACGCGAAGCCGGTGAAAAGCGGAAGCCTCCACCCAAGCTTAATAACGGATTGCGCAGGCGCCCCAGGTCAGACCCCCACCCATCGCCTCGAGGAGCAGCAGGTCGCCGCGCTTGACGCGGCCGTCCGCGATGGCGGCGTCCAGCGCCAGGGGAATGGATGCCGCCGAGGTGTTGGCATGGCGATCCACCGTCAGGACGACCTTGGACTCGTCTATACCGAGCCGGTCGCCCACACCCTTGATGATGCGCTGATTGGCCTGGTGAGGAATGAACCAGTCGACCTCGGAAACCTGAAGGCCGGCGGCCTTGCAGGCGCCTTCGACCGCCTCCGCAATGTTGATGACCGCGTGGCGGAACACCTGATTGCCCGCCATGCGCAGATGCCCGACGGTGCCCGTCGTCGCTGGACCGCCGTCGACGTAGAGCAGGTCCGTCTTGTTGCCGTCGCAGCGGAGCGCGAAGCCCAGCAGGCCCCGGTCGGCCGTCGTCCCCTGCCCTTCCTCAGGCGTCAGCACGACGGCGCCGGCGCCGTCGCCGAACAGGACGCAGGTGGACCGGTCACTCCAGTCCATCAGCCGCGTCATCTCCTCAGCGCCGATGACCACGGCGCACCGGGAAAGACCGCGCGCCACGAAGCCGTCGGCGACAGACAGGGCGTAGACGAAGCCCGAACAGACGGCTTGCACGTCGAAGGCCGGACAGATCGGCGCGCCCAGCTTGCGCTGAACGATGGCGGCCGTGGCCGGGAAGGTCATGTCCGGCGTGGTGGTCGCCACCACGATCAGGTCGATGTCCGCCGGTTCCTTGCCCGCGGCGAGCAACGCCCGCTTGGCGGCCTCGACGGCCAGGTCGCTGGTGGGCTGGTCGGGCGCCGCGCGGCGGCGCTCCTTGATGCCGGTGCGCTCCTGGATCCATGCGTCTGAGGTCTCGACGATGGCGGCGAGGTCATCGTTTGTGACGATCGTCTCGGGGAGATAGGCGCCCACGCCCGCTATGGCGCTTCGGATTACGCTCACTTGACCGGCTCCGCCTCGCCTGGGTGCGCATGCGCTTCGTCCAGCCGGGCCATGTTGGCGGCCACCTTGGCCGCATAGTCGCTTTCCGCAAGATCCAGCGCCACGCGAATTGCGTTGCCATAGCCCCGTGCATCCGCGCCGCCGTGGCTCTTCACCACCAGGCCGTTCAGGCCTAGCAGGGGGCCCCCATTGACCGATCCAGGGTCGATGCGCCTGCGCATGGCCTTGAGCGCCGGCGAGGCGATCAGCGCCCCGAGCCGGGATTGAAGGCTCGACATAAGCGAGTCCTTCATGATGCCCGAAATGAAGCGCGCGGTGCCCTCGGCGGTTTTCAGGGCGATATTTCCGGTGAAGCCGTCGGTGACGACCACGTCGACCGTCCCCTTGGACAGGTCATCGCCTTCGACAAAGCCCCGGTAGTCCAGGTCGAAGGCGCCGCTGCGCAGCAGTTCCGCGGCCTGGCGGACCTCGTCGCGGCCTTTCATGTCCTCGGAGCCGACATTGAGCAAGCCGATCGTCGGCTTCTCGACGTGGTGAACCGCACGGTGGAAGGCTTCGCCCATGATTGCGAACTCAACCAGCTGGTCGGCGTCGGAGTTCACGTTGGCGCCCACGTCCAGGACCGCGGTGTGTCCCTTCACGGTCGGCCAGGAGGCCACGATGGCGGGACGGTCCAGTCCCGGGGCCGACATGCGCAGGATCAGCTTGGACAGGGCCATCAGCGCCCCGGTGTTCCCGGCCGACACCACCGCGCCGGCCTGACCTTCCTTCACCGAGGTGATGGCGTTCCACAGGCTCGAGCCCTTGCCGCGGCGCAGGGCTATCGCCGGCTTCTCGTCCATCGCGACGACGAGATCCGTATGCCGCACCTCGCAGGCCTCCCGCGCCAGCGGGCAGCGGGCCAGCTCGGCCTCGATGGCCGCCTGGTCGCCATGCAGCAGGAACCGCGCGCGACCGGCGCCGTGGGCCTTGAGGAAGGACTCGACGCCGTGGACGGTCACGGCCGGGCCGTGATCGCCGCCCATGGCGTCGATGGATATGACGGACTTAGCGGGCAAGGGTTTCAGGTCGCCTCCGGCGCGTCAGGACGGCATCCGCGCGCGCTCGACAGTGAGCTGGGACGATAGCGCCCGGTCCGGACGATGCAAGCGGGCCTGACGCAGGGTCATTCCTGATCCTTGGCCTTGAGCTGGGCCAGGACGGCGAAGGGTGACGGCTCGGCGTCCGTCTGGGGCGGTTCGAACTCGGCGCCGGGCTTGCGCGGATAGGGCTCGAGCGACAGCGCCAGATGTTCGACCACATAGGCGCCGAGATCGATCGCTCCGTCCTCGATATAGTCCGGCCCGTCCGGCGTATCGGCGTCGGCCTCGATCACGCGAGGAACCGGGTTGGCCTCGGTCGCCTCCACCAGATCGACCGAGAATCGCTCATCCACCTCCACGGGCAACGGCTCCAACGTCACGCCGCAGGTCTGAGCCAGGGTGGAGCGCACGCGTCCCTCCAGAACCCATCCCGCTCCGGACGGCTTGACCGACACCTCGGCGGTGAGGTCGTCGAGCGACGCCAGGTCCAGGGCCTCTGCGACCCGTTCCCGAGCGCCGGCGTCGGCGCTCATGCTGCGAGTCACCCCGGCGCCGATCTGATCAAGCCTCAGGCGTTCGCTCCAGGGTGGTTCATCGATCATGGCGTCACCTCCGGCCACGCGGCCTGGCCCCTGAGAAGCTCCGCAAGCGGCTGGGCGGCCAGGGCCTCATGGGTGGAAAGCGCATAGGCGGCCAGGCGGTTCGCGCCCTGGCCCGCCTCGTCCTCGGCGAAGATGGCCCGGCCGATCAGCCCGGCAAGCGCCTCGCCGTCGCCCGCCTGCAGAGCGTTCTGATAACCGACCGTGCGGCCATAGACCGCCTCGCCCAGCTTCCTCATCTTCTTGGCCACGGACAAATCCCCGACGCCCAGCTCGCGAAGGGAATCGTCCAGGGCCCCCACGAAGGCGTCGAACAGGGTCTGGCTGGTTTCGGCCGCGGCCTCGCCGTGGCCCTTGAGGCGCGTCAGCAGCAAGCTGAGGTGCAGGACATAGAGCTCGAACCGCGCGTCGATCCGGTCGGCCACCCCAAAGTCCGTATACAGCGCGGGCTGGCGCGCCTGGGCCACCAGCCCGGCGTAAAGCGCCTCGCCGGCCACACGCGCCTGACGGGGCCGGAACAGCCGCCTCAACACAGTCTTCGCCCCATTTCGGTCTCGGCGTTGAACTAATCGTCGCCGCGCGTTAGGTCAAAGGCCGCAGTCTTCCGGATAGTCTTCATGTCGGTTCCGTTCCGCGCCGCTCTCATCGCCTCGGCCGCCGTGCTCGTCACGGCCTGCGCGCCGGCCGTCGCGCGCCACGGCTTCCAGCCCGTGGACGTGAGCCCGTCCGACATCGTCGTCGGCACCGACACACGCGAGACCGTCCAGGCCCGCCTCGGCAGCCCGTCGGCGGTCTCCACCTTCGAGCCGAACGTCTGGTTCTACGTCTCGCAGACCACGGCCAAGTACACCTTCAACCTGCCGGAGGTGAGCCAGCGGTCCGTGACCCAGATCACCTTTGACGAGGCCAATGGTCGGGTCCTTTCGGTGGTGAACCTGGACCTCGAGGACGGCCAGCAGATCGCCTATTCGGACCGCGAGACGCCAACGCGCGGCCGCGAACTCACCGTCCTTGAGCAACTCCTCGGCAACGTCGGCCGCCAGCGGCTGCCGGGCGACGAGGAGGATCTCCCGCCGAACCAGCGCCGCCGCGAGGAGTAGGCCTAGCCGACGGCCGCCAGCACGGGCGCGCCCTGATCCATCAGGGCGATGGTCTGGCGCACGAAGACGGCGTGGGTGACCACCCCGATTCCGAGTCTTTCCGAGTTCAACTCCACCTGCTGAGTGACCAGACCCAGAATGACCGGGTGCGTCCAGCCGCGCGCGCCGCCCAAGGTGAAGACAGGGCCTCCTGAATTGCCCGGGTACATTGCCACGTCGATCAGGAAGGTCGGAAAGGCGCTGACCGGCCAAAGCGGCCAGGACGCCACGCGGCCGGACCTGAGAATCGGAAATCCCGCCCGGTTCGCCGACAGCCCACGCGGGAAGCCAAGCGCCATCAGCTCGTCCCCGGGCCCGATCCCTTCCTCCCCCATCGAGGCGTCGTCTCCCAGCCAGGCCAGGGGGATCGCCGCACGGGCGAACTCAGGCGGGGCGGAGACCTCCAGGACCGCCACGTCCCGTTCCGGGTGCCGCGTCCAGTAGGGTCGACCGTCGACCGCCGTAAGCGGCGCCGGCAGGGGATTGAAGCGCCAGCCGCCGTCGCCCGTCTCGTCGCGCCAGCCGAGACGCACCTGTCCGCCCTCGGCCGGTTCGACGACATGGGCAGCAGTGACCAGCACCACCCGCGGCGTGCCGTCCGGACGCGGTGCGTCCACAAGGAATCCGGTCGCCGTGCGGCGCTCGCCGCCCACCGAATGCTCGATCTGGACGGTGGCGTTGATCAACTGGACCGTGAGGTCCCATTCCATGGGCGACACTCCCCTCAAAGCCTATTTGACGACGGGCTGCGGCTCTGCGCAACGTCGCGCAACTCGTTCGGGAGGGGACCCATGAACCGCCGCCAGCTTATCGTTTCGACCGCCGCCGCCGCGACCGCCATGGCCGCCGGCGCACCTGCCTATGCCCGCCAAGGAAGCTCCATGCCCACACCTCCCGTCGCCCGCCGTATCCCCGTCCGCATCGAGCAGCTGGGCCGGGTCCGGGTCGACGACTATCAGTGGATGAAGGACGACAACTGGCAGGCGGTCCTGCGCGACCCCTCGCTGATCAAGGCCGACGTCCGCGAGCACCTGGAAGCCGAGAACGCCTATCGCGAAGCGGTGCTGCGCTCGACCGAGCCCCTGCAAGAGGCGATGTTCAACGAGATGCGCGGCCGCATCAAGGAGGACGACAGCTCGGTTCCGGCCGTCTACGGGCCTTGGGAGTACTACACCCGGTATGAAGTCGGGGCGCAGCACCCCTTCTACTGCCGCCGCCCAATCGGTGACGCGGCCGGCGAGCAGATCCTGCTGGACGCCAACGCCCTGGCCGCCGGCAAGGACTATTCCTCGGTCGGCGCCACCTCTCCCAGCCCCGACCACCGCTATTTCGTCTACGCCGAGGACGACCAGGGCTCGGAGGTCTACAAGATCTTCGTCAAGGACCTGACCACCGGCGAGCTCGTCGGCGAGGCCATTGACGAGACGGTCGGCGACTTCACCATCTCGCCCGACAGCGGCCAGCTGTTCTGGACCAACCGGAACGACAACGGCCGCCCGGACAAGATCTTCCGCCGTCCGATCACCGGCGGCGACCGGACCCTCGTCTATGAGGAGGAGGACGAGGGCATGTTCATGGGCGTGCGCCGCACGTCCGACGACCGCTACGTCCTGATCGGCATTGGCAACCAGGAGACCTCAGAGACCCGCATCGTCGTGGACGGCGAGCCCGTCGTGACCGAACCCCGTCAGGAAGGCGTCCTCTACGACCTTGACCACTGGTCCGACCGCTGGATCATCCGCACCAACGCCGACGGCGCCGTGGACTTCAAGGTCGTCCAGGCCCCCACCGACGCGCCGGGCAAGGCGAACTGGGTCGAGGTGATCCCCTTCACCGCCGGCCGCATCATCGAGAACGTCGGCCTGTTCCAGAACTGGCTAGTCCGCCAGGAGCGCGCGGACGCCAACACCCGCATCGTCATCCGCAACCGCGGCGGCGAGGAGCACGCCATCGGCGTCGAGGAGCCGGCCTATGCGCTGGGAATGATGGGCTCCTACGAGTACGCCACTAACAATCTGCGCTACACCTACAACTCCATGTCGCGGCCGACCGAGACCTACGACTATGACATGGCCTCGCGCAGCCGCACCCTGCGCAAGACCCAGGAGATTCCCTCGGGCCACAACCCGGCGGACTACGTCGTGGAGCGGCTCGAGGCGCGTCACGAGGACGGGGCGATGATCCCGATCTCGATCCTGCGCCGGGCGTCCACGCCGGTCGACGGCTCGGCCCCGCTGCTGCTCTACGGCTACGGCTCCTACGGCATTCCGATGTCGGCCAGCTTCAACTCCAACCGGCTGTCGCTGGTCGATCGCGGCTTCATCTACGCCATCGCCCACATCCGGGGCGGGTCGGACAAGGGCTGGAACTGGTTCCTGGCCGCGCGGCGCATGACCAAGAAGAAGACCTTCGAGGACTTCATCGCCTGCGCCGATCACCTCATCGCCCAGAACTACGCCCGCTCGGGTAATATCGTGGCGCATGGCGGCTCGGCGGGTGGGATGCTGATGGGCGCCGTCGCCAACATGCGCCCCGAACTGTGGGCCGGCGTCCTGGCCAACGTCCCCTTCGTGGACGTGATCAACACCATGAGCGACACTTCCCTGCCGCTGACGCCGCCCGAGTGGCCCGAGTGGGGCAACCCGCTCGAGGACCCGGAGGCGTACGACTACATGATGAGCTACAGCCCCTACGACCAGGTCGAGGCCAAGGCCTATCCGGCCATCCTGGCGACCGGCGGCCTGAGCGATCCGCGCGTGACCTACTGGGAGCCGGAGAAGTGGGTGGCCAAGCTGCGGCCCGCGACGACCTCGGGCAAGCCGGTGCTGCTGAAGATCAACATGACGGCCGGCCACTTCGCCTCGTCGGGTAGGTTCGACTATCTGCGCGACATCGCCCACGACTACGCCTTCTGCGTCTGGGCGGCCCAGCGGGGATGGGAACAGTCGGCCTGACCCCGA
>NZ_JANJTL010000025.1 GCF_024711105.1 Brevundimonas sp.
GGCAGGCGCTCTTCCAGCACCGCCTCGTCCACCTTGCCCGTGCCGTGCAGGTCGACGTGAACCGACAGAGGCTTCGACACGCCGATGGCGTAGGAGATCTGGATGGTGCAGCGGTCCGCCAGACCCGCCGCGACCACATTCTTGGCCAGGTACCGGCAGGCGTAGGCGGCGGAGCGGTCGACCTTGGTCGGATCCTTGCCCGAGAAGGCGCCGCCGCCGTGCGGAGCCGCGCCGCCATAGGTGTCGACGATGATCTTGCGGCCGGTCAGGCCGGCGTCTCCGTCAGGACCGCCGATCTCGAAGATGCCCGTCGGGTTGATGTGCCACTCGGTGTTTTCGTCCGTGAAGCCGTCCGGCAGCACCTCGAGGATGTAGGGCTTCACCAGATCGGCCACGTCCTGCTGGGTCATGCCCGGGGCGTGCTGGGTCGACAGGACGATCGAGGTGGCGCGTACCGGACGGCCGTTCTCGTACTGGATCGTCACCTGGCTCTTGGCGTCCGGCTCAAGGCGCTTTTCGCCGGCGTGGCGCACGTCGGCGAGCCGCTTCAGGATGTTGTGGCTGTATTGCAGGGTGGCCGGCATCAGCTCGGGCGTCTCGTTCGAGGCGTAGCCGAACATGATGCCCTGGTCGCCGGCGCCCTCGTCCTTGTTGCCCGCGGCGTCGACGCCGACGGCGATGTCCGCGGACTGACCGTGCAGGTGGTTCTGGAACTCGAACTTCGCCCAGTGGAAGCCGGCCTGCTCATAACCGATGTCGCGCACCGCGGCCCGCACCGCGGCCTCGATCTCCTCCTCGACGCCCGGCGCCCAGTTTCCGTTCCGGTCCATGATGCCCTGGCCCCGGATTTCTCCGGCCAGCACCACGAGGTTGGTGGTCGTCAGCGTCTCGCACGCCACGCGCGCATAGGGGTCCTTCGACAGGAACAGATCGACAATGGTGTCGGAGATGCGGTCGGCGACCTTATCCGGATGGCCCTCCGAAACGCTTTCGGAGGTGAAGATGAAGGACTGACGGCTCACGCGCGCGGTCTCCTGCTGAAGGGCGGCGCGGACCATATAAAGATATGTTTATATCCGCAAGTCAGCTGCGGGCAGGCGGGCATTCCTCGACGAAGGTGCGGGCCAGCTCGACCAAGTGCCGGCGCTGTCGCGGCGAGAGCTGCGGAAACAGGCTGGCGAACTCCACCCCTTCGTGGGTCATGAAGAAGCTCTGGGCGAACGGCTCGCCGGGGGGCTCACTCATGCCCTCACTGGCTTCGCGGCTCAGTCCCTCGAAGAAATAGCCGATCTCGACGTCGAGGAATTTCGCCGCCTCGAAGAGCTTGGACGCCGAGATCCGGTTGGTGCCTTTTTCGTATTTCTGGACCTGCTGGAAAGTCAGGTCGAGCGCCTCGGCCAGGCGTTCCTGGCTGACACCCATCAGCTTGCGGCGCATGCGCACCCGCATGCCCACGTGCGCATCCGTCGGGTGCGGCTTGCGGCGATCTTCGGCGCGTTCAGACAAGCGGGCCCTCCTCCCGTGACGTCCTCAATCCGAATCTTGGCCGGACCGAGCTAAGCTGTCACGAGAAAAAATCGTTCTAAAACTGAGAGATGAACCGAACAACAGCACAATCATACATAGTAATGTCGTCAACCCATCACCATAAAGCGAATATGGCGGCCGTGACGTCGCGTAAGGCAAGCGGACGTCGAGCACGCCGCTCTCGCCGGGGTCGAGGCGAGCACGGACACGCCCCCAGGGGTCGATCAGGGCCGAAACGCCAGTCGGCGTCGCACGCACCATCGGCAGGCCGGTCTCGATGGCGCGGTAGGAGGCCAGATTCAGGTGCTGCAACGGACCCGACGTCCGCCCGAACCAGGCGTCGTTGGAGATGTTGACGATCCAGCCCGGCCGGCCGCCCTCGGTCGAGGTGAACCCCGGATAGAGGCTCTCGTAGCAGATCAGGGGCTGGGCCCGCGGCGCGCCTGGGATATCGACCGGCGCCGGGCGCGGCCCATGGCTGAAGTCGGACGGCACATGCACCAGCGACCGCAGGCCGGTCGCGCTCATCAGCCCCCCCGCCGGCAGGAACTCGCCGAAGGGCACCAGTCGGTGCTTGTCGTAGACGCCCGTGACGGTCAGGGTCTGGCCGTCGTCGCGCATGACGAACAGGCTGTTGAAGTAGCGCGGCCCGTCCGGGCCGGCTTCCGCTCGGCTGAAGCCGGCGACCAGCGTCTGGTCCGGTTCAATGGACCGGTCGATCGCTTCGCCCACCCAGGAGCCGAAGGCGTCATTGGCGGTGATGGGAAGCGCGCCTTCCGGCCAGATCACCACGTCGGGCCGTGCGCCTGACAGGCTGGAGGTCAGGTTGACGTATCGGCTGACCACGTTCTCGAACATGGCCGCGTCCCACTTCGCCTCCTGCCCGACGTCCGGCTGAACGATGCGCACGACCGTGTCGGTCAGGCGAACCTCCCCGCCCCCCAGTCGCAGCGCCCCCCCGACGAACAGGGCGCCGAGCATGACGACGCCAAGGGCCAGGACACCGAACTTCGCCTTCAGCCGGCCAGCGCCCAGGAAGACCGCCGGGGTCGAGACCGCCAGGACGGTGATCAGGCTGAGGCCGTAGACCCCGACCCAGGCCGCCCACTGCGAAGGCGCCGAACCGGCCTCCCAGCTGGCCCCGGCGGGATTCCACGGAAACCCGGTGAGGATGTGCCCGCGCAGCCATTCGAAGACGCTGAACAGGCCCGCGAACAGCAGGACCCGCAGCACCCCGGCGTGCGTGAACCGGCGATAGAGCGCCGTCGCGCCCGCCCAGAACAGGGCCAGGCCGGCCGGCAGCAGCGAGGCCGCGAAGGGCGCCATCCAGGCGTGGGCCTCGGCGTTGACGAGGAAGGCCTCGGCCACCCACCAGCAGCTGATGAAGAAGTAGGCGAAGCCCGCCAGCCAGCCGAGGCCGAAGGCGCCCTTCCAGCCGCGCGCCCGCTCCGACAGGAGCATCAGCAGCGGATAGCCGAGCAAACCGAGCCAGACCGACCACGGCGGATGCGCCACGGCCGCGGCCGCGCCGGCGACAAGCGCCAGCAGGCCGGCGCCCACCTTCCAGGCCCAGCCCGGCAGACGGCGGGTCTCGGTCGGGGCGGCGGTCTCGTCCTGGCTCATCTCGGCTCGGCGTAGGGGTCGGGAACGCCCAGGCCTGCAAGAAGCGTGCGCTCCAGCGCCTCCATCGCCTCGGCCTCCGTCTCGTCCTCGTGGTCGTGACCACGCAGGTGCAGGACCCCATGCACCACCAGGTGGGTCACATGGTCGGCCAGAGGCTTGTCCTGCTCCAGCGCCTCGCGCACGCAGACGCCCCGCGCCAGGATCACGTCGCCCAGGAAGGGTCGGGCGAACTCCGGCGACGGGAAGGACAGGACGTTGGTCGGCCCGGGCTTATTGCGGAACTGCTGGTTCAGCTCGGCCACCGTCTCGTCGTCGCTGAGCGCGATGGCGACCTCGCCCGCCCCCTCCAGCGCGGCCTCGGCGGCGCGGCGGACCAGGGCGCCGGCGTCCGGCAGGGCCGACAGCCAGGCGTCGTCCTCGATCTCGACCTCGATCACGACTCTTCCAGGTCGGGCTTGGGCCTACGGCCGAGCGTGTCGGCGTCGTAGGCCCGCACGATCCGCTCCACCAGCTTGTGGCGCACCACGTCCGAGGCGTCGAAGGTGGCGATCCCGACGCCCTCGACCCCGTCCAGCAGCCGCACGGCGTGCGACAGGCCGCTGTCGCGCGGATTGAGCAGGTCGACCTGGGTGGGGTCGCCGGTCACCACCATGCGCGCGCCTTCGCCCAGCCGGGTCAGGACCATCTTCATCTGCAGGCGCGAGGTGTTCTGGGCCTCGTCCACGATGACGAAGGCGTGGCTCAGCGTCCGGCCGCGCATGAAGGCGAGCGGCGCGACCTCGATCTCGCCCTTGTCCCGCCTGCGGCGCACGGCGTCGGCGCCGATGATCTGGTCCAGCGCCTCCCAGATGGGCGCGAGGTAGGGGTCGACCTTCTCGTTCAGGTCGCCGGGCAGGAAGCCCAGCCGCTCGCCCGCCTCGACCGCCGGGCGGGTGATGACCAGCCGGTCGACCTGGCCCTTCATCAGCAGCGTCGCCCCATAGGCGGCGGCCAGGAAGGTCTTGCCCGTCCCCGCCGGGCCGATGCCGAAGGTCAGCTCGCACCGCTCCAGCATCTGGAGGTAGGCCGCCTGGGCCGAGGTCTTGGGCGCGATCGGTCCGCGCCGGCCGCTGACCAGGGCCGAGCCCCCCGGCGCCGACTTGCCCTGTCGGGCCAGGGACAGGGACGCGCGGGCGTCGGCCTCGGTGACCTCGGCGCCGGAATCGGCGCGGGCGGCGAGCGCCTCGATCGCGCGGCGGGCGTCCGCCCGGTCCTTGGCCGAGCCGGAGACGGCGACGCCGCCGCCGGGGCTCTCGATCAGGACATGGAAGGCGTCCTCGATCAGGGCGGTGTGACGGCTGGACGGGCCGGTGACGGCGCGCAGCGCTTCTTCCGACAGGGCGATGAACTCGGACGCGCGGGCCATCAGGCGTATTCCCGCACGAGTTCGCCGGTCAGGGAGTTCTGCTGTCCGCTTGTGATCCTCACCGGCACGATCCGCCCCATCAGGTTGCGCGCGTCCTCGACGTGCACCGACTGCAGATAAGGTGAGCGGCCGATGGCCTGTTCCCGGTGACGGCCGGGCTTTTCGAACAGGACGTTCAGCGTCCGGCCGGCCTGGGCCGCGTTGAAGGCCGCCTGCTGCTCGAACAGCAGAGCTTGCAGCCGATGCAGCCGATCTTCGGCGACCTCGTCGGCGACCTGCTGCGGCATGGCGGCGGCCGGGGTGCCCGGCCGCTTCGAATAGCGGAAGGAGAAGGCCGAGGCGTAGCCGACCTCGCGCACCAGGCTGAGCGTGTCCTCGAAGTCCTTCTCGGTCTCGCCCGGGAAGCCGACGATGAAGTCGCCCGAGATGGCCATGTCCGGACGCGCGGCGCGGATGCGCTCGATCAGGCGGATGTAGATCTCGGCCGTGTGCTTGCGGTTCATGGCCCGCAGGATCCGGTCCGAGCCCGCCTGCACCGGCAGGTGCAGATAGGGCATCAGAGCGTCCAGCTCGGCATGCGCCGCGATCAGGTCGTCGGACATGTCGTTGGGGTGGCTGGTCGTGTAGCGGATGCGGTCCAGCCCCTCGATCCCGGCCAGGGCGCGGGCCAGCCGCGCCAGGGTCCAGGGCGCGCCGTCCGGACCGGCCCCGTCATAGGCGTTGACGTTCTGGCCCAGCAGGGTGACCTCGCGCACACCCTTGGCGGCCAGCGCCCGGGCTTCGTCGAGGATGGTCTGGGCCGGCCGCGACCACTCCGCGCCGCGCGTGTAGGGCACCACGCAGAAGCTGCAGAACTTGTCGCAACCCTCCTGCACCGTGAGGAAGGCGGTCGGGCCCGAGACGGCGCGCTCGGCCGGCAGGGCGTCGAACTTCTCGTCGGCGGCGAAGTCGGCGGCCAGCCGCTCGCCGCGCGAGCGGGCGGCGCGGGCGAGAAGCTCGGGCAGCTGGTGATAGGCCTGGGGCCCCACGACCATGTCCACCGCCGGCTGGCGCAGCATGATCTGCTCGCCCTCCGCCTGGGCGACGCAGCCGGCCACCGCGATGGTCGAACGGGGAAAGCCCTGCGCCTCGCGCTCGGCGCGGATCGCCTTCAGCCGGCCCAGCTCGGAATAGACCTTCTCGGCTGCCTTCTCGCGGATGTGGCAGGTGTTGAGGATGACGAAATCGGCGTCCTCCGGCCGGTCCGCCGTCGCATAGCCCAGCGGGCGCAGGACGTCGGCCATGCGCTCGGAGTCATAGACGTTCATCTGGCAGCCGTAGGTCTTGATGAACAGACGCTTGGGCTGGCCCTGCACCCGGGTTTCGCTCATGCGCGCCTTATGGGGACGCCGAATGGCGGCGGCAAGGCAGCCGGAGAGAGCTGGCCGTCGAACACCCGCTTCGATGCAGGCCAAGTCATTGATCGGCCTGACTTCGGGCCGCCAGACCGGCTGATTTCACCTCGCCGCCGGGAATGGCCGTAGACTGGCCCGTGATCTTTCACATCGTGGACTGGAGCCCTGGCCGCCACCAAGGCTGACGGATGCACTGCTGCAGTTGCAGTCCGTTTTCGGACTGCATCACGGCGTCGGCGCCGTCGGGGTCTGCTCGGGGTCGACGGTCTCGCCGGCGCGGGCCAGCGGCCGCCACAGCAGGGCCATGGCGACACAGGCCGCGGCCATGGCCGCGTTCAGCACGAAGGGTGAGGGGCCGGACAGCTCGTAGAGCGCCACGCCGATGATCGGCGGGGCCAGAAAACACAGGCCCATGAGGGCCACCATCAGGCCGGCGATGGCCCCCTGCTCACGCGGGCCGAGCGCCAGGGACGAGCCGGCCATGAAGCCCGGCCGCGCGAAGCCGAGTCCCAGGCTGACCACCGCATAGCCGAGCACCACGGCGTAGTAGTCGAGCGCGAAGGCGCTGATGACGTTGCCGAGCAGGGCCAGCCCCGCGCCCCACTGCATCAGCTCGCGCGGCTCCATGTGGAACAGGCGGATCAGGCCCCACTGGGCCAGCAGGGTCGCCGCCGCGCCCGCCAGCATGGCGATACCGATGAAGGACTGGGCCTCCATCGGGCTGCGCCCCAGCTCGTCGATGACGTGGAAGCCCAGCACCGAGATGTTGATCGCCTGGGTCGAGGTGACCAGGAAGGCGAAGAGGATGAAGGGCAGGATGCGCGAGTCTTTCCACAGGCCCTTGCCCGGCGCCTCTCCGGGGGCGTGGGCGGTGCGCGGCACGTCGCCGGACGGGAGGCCCTGGCGGGTCAGCCACCAGATCACGGCCCCGAACAGGGCGAAGGCGTAGATGGGACCGGCCAGCCCCAGGAAGGGCACGACGAACAGGGGCGCGATCGCCGGGCCGATGACGGTGCCCAACCCTTGCGCCGAGGCCTGGTGGGCCAGGGCCTCGGTCCGCTCCTGTCGGCTCGTGCGGTCGGCCACATAGGCCTGGGCCGCCGTCGGAACGGCTGACCCGAGCAGGCCGTAGACGGCGCGGGACAGCACCATCAGCACCAGCACGGTCAGCCCGCCCAGCAGGCCCGCCTGACCCGCCGAGACGGACAGTCCGAAGCCCGCCATCGAGACGACGAAGCCCATCAGGCCCACCAGAATCATCCGCTTGCGGCCGTGCCGGTCCGACAGGCGCGCCCAGACGGGCGAGGTCAGGGTCCAGAACAGGGCCGACAGCGAAAAGGCCGTGGCGATGACCGTGTCCGCATAGCCGAACGTCCGGCCGATGGCCGGCAGCACCGACTGGAGCGCCGTATTGCCCGCCGCCGCGGTCATGGTCACGATGAAGAGGATGAAGAAGGCCCGGTCGCGCCCCTCCGGGATGCGCGGCAGCCGCCGCCGAGCGGGCGTCGCCGTCTTGGCCGTTTGCGTCCTCCGCCGGGGCGTCTCATTCTGTCCCGGCTTGGAGGAGGGTTTGGCCATGAAGTCGCGGTTCCGTTTCGGTCGGACGTGGATGATGGGAGCGGCCTGCGCCGCCATGCTCGCGTCAGGAACCGCTTACGCCCAGTCGGCGGTTCCGGTCGACCCCGTCTCCGCCGAGGAGGTGGCCCGCCTGGCCGAGGGCGTGAACGACCGCGTCGTCGCCTGGCGCCGGGACATCCACCAGAACCCCGAGCTCGGAAACCAGGAGCGCCGCACGGCCGCCCTCGTCGCCGACCACCTGCGGGCGCTCGGCATGGAGGTGCGCACCGAGATCGGCGTGACCGGCGTGGTGGGCGTGCTGCGCGGCGGCCGGCCCGGGCCGGTGGTGGCGCTCCGGGCCGACATGGACGCTCTGCCGGTGCTGGAGGACACGGGCCTGCCCTTCGCCTCGACGGCGACCGGGACCTATCAGGGCCAGACCGTCCCGGTGGCCCACGCCTGCGGCCACGACGCCCACGTGGCCATGCTGATGGGCGCCGCCGAGATTCTGGCCGGGATGCGGGAGCGCCTGCCCGGAACCATCGTCTTCATCTTCCAGCCGGCCGAGGAAGGCACTCCGCCCGGCGAGGACGGCGGCGCCGACGAGATGATCGCCGACGGGGCGCTCGAGAACCCCCGACCCGACGCCATCTTCGGCCTGCATGTGGTGACCGGCCAGCCGGGCCAGGTCTGGTGGCGGGCGCAAGGCTTCATGGCGGCGTCGGACCGCGTGGACATCACCCTGCGCGGCCGCCAGACCCACGGCGCCTGGCCCTGGCGCGGGGTGGACGTCATCTCCCTGACCGCCGATGTCATCCAGACGATCAACACCTTCACGGCCCGGACGATCGACCCCACGACCACGCCGACGGTCTTCACCATCGCCACCCTGGACGCGGGGGTGCGCAACAACATCATCCCGGACCAGTCGGTGATGACCGGGACGCTTCGCACCTTCGACGTGGACCAGAGGAACGACGTCATCGCCCGCACCACCTCGGCCATCGAGAACCTGGCGGAGAACTATGGGGCCACGGCCACCGTCTCCTTCCTCCAGAACGCGCCCCTGGTCTTCAACGATGAGGAACTGGCGGCCTGGGCCGTCGGACCGCTGGGCGAGGCTGCGGGCGAGGCGAACATCAACGGCGCGGCGCCGCCGACCACCGTGGCCGAGGACTTCGCCTACTACGGCCAGGTGATCCCGGCCCTGTTCTACCACCTGGGCGGCACGCCGGATTACGACTCCGAGACCGCCCCGCCGAACCACTCGCCGCAGTTCCACGTGGACGAGAGCGTCCTGCCGCTGGGCGTGCGGGCGCATGTGCTGACGGCCGTCCGCTTCCTCGAACGCGGGGTGTCCTAGAACCGGTCCTTCTCGGCCTTCACCTGCTCCAGGATGAAGTCGCTGACCGTGCGCACGCGGGCGAGATCTTTGAGGTCTGCGTGGGTGACCAGCCACAGGCTGCGCGTCAGCCCGACCTGCTCCGGCAGCACCTGCCGGAGGTCGCTGCGCACGTCGGCCAGGAACCTCGGCAGGACGCACAACCCCGCGCCCGCCACGCAGGCCTGCAGCTGGGCGATGAGGTTCGAGCTCTTCAGCCCTACGTGGATGTCCACGTCCGGCGCCTGCATGTAGTCGAGCTCCGGCGCGTAGAGCAGCTCCTCGATGTAGCCGATGAAGCGGTGCTCCCCCATGTCGGCCCGCGTCCGGATCGGCGGCCGGGCGTCGAGGTAGGCCGGCGCGCCGTAGAGGGCCAAGCGGTAGTCGGTCAGTTTGCGGGTGACCAGCCGACCCTCTCGGGGCGGGCTGAGGGTCACGGCGATGTCGGCTTCGCGCTTTGACAGGCTGAGCACTCCGGGGATGGCCACCAGCTGAACCACCAGCTCCGGATGGGCGTCGGCGAGCGCGGCCATGCGCGGGGCGAGGAAGTAGCTGCCGAACCCTTCCGGCGCCCCCACCCGGACCACGCCGGACACCGCCAGGTCCGCCTCGCCCACCGCGGCCTGGGCCGACAGGGCCAGGGTCTCCATCGCCTCGGCGGCGGACAGGAGCCGCTCGCCGTGGGCGGTGAGGGCATAGCCGGACGGACTGCGGTCGAAGAGCCGGACCTGCAGAGCCTCCTCCAGCGCGCGGATGCGCCGCGCCACCGTCGTATGGTCTGCGCCCAGACGACCGGCGGCGGCGGTCAACCGACCTGTCCGCGCGACCGCGAGGAAGTCCTGAAGGCTGTTCCAGTCGAACGGAGACATATGTGGATTTTTGCACAACCGATCAGCGATGTCTCGCCTCGTCACGGCATTCGCGCTCTGGCATA
>NZ_JANJTL010000036.1 GCF_024711105.1 Brevundimonas sp.
TCACGCCGACCGGCTGAGGGGCGGACTTCCCGACGGCGTCCCAAAGCGCGGCGAGGTCGCGAAGAATCACATCGAGCCAGAGATCCGACATCTCGGGGACACGACCGCTCCGCGCCACCTCTGGAACGGCGGCGAGAAGGGCGGCCAGGAACTCGCGATCTGGCCGCGAGAGCTCGTCAGCGCACCTCAGCAGGTCCACGACGGCGGTCTCGGAGTTCTGAAAGATCTGAAGGATCGGTCCGGTCGTGTCTCTCGACAGGCGAGACGGCCAACTTTCAAGCAAGAAGGGCCGGCTGTCGGCCGGCCGGACCTCGAGGAAGCTGAGGTGCTTGTAGCGCCCGACCCGGAGCACGGCCTGTTCGAGGCGAATATCGTCGAAGGCGACCTTGTTGAAGCCGATCGTCAGGTGGCGGTACTCGGCGCCGGCCACCTCTTCGGTGGCCCAGACACGGCTCCACTTTACGTCGGTTGACGGGCCTGAAGGCGCTGAGTCCGTGGCTGTCGGCGTCGCCATCGCCGGTGCCGGGTCCATCGAGCGGGCGGGCGCCTCGATGTCATCGGAGGGATGGCGCGCCGGTCCCGTGCCTTCGGCGAGGGTGAACCGCTGGACACGCAACTCCTGCGCACCCAACGCCTGGAACTTTGCGCTGGTGTTCGGATTCAGGCGCGGCACGATGTGAGCGAAAATCTTGCCTGACAGGGCGTGCCCTTCGATCGCGATCCACGCCACGAGGCGCGCATCGTCCGCGCCGTAGGCGGCCAGGCCTCCCGTCAACGTTACGTCTGCCGAAGTCACGTTGCGGGTCGAGACCAGCCTGTGGCGAACCAGATCAAAGGTCGCCTCGAACGCGGGCTGGAGGTTCGAGGCCGTCACCCAGAGGCTGATGAACCGCCGCTCGCACGGTCCGAGAATCGCGGTCGCGACCAGGGGCCTGTCGGCCTCGGCGACGGCTGGCAGTGAGACGCGGTGCACCACGTCCTGATCGGTCTCGGCGAAGACTGCGAAACGGCCTGCGGGCTCGCCGGCCACCATGCCATTGAGAGCCGCCTTAGCGTCGACCCCCATCTCGGCCAGCAGGCTGTCCGGATCAAGCATCCCGCAGCGCGCCCATTGCAGCGTGTCCTGGCGGAAAGCGAGGTTCTCCTCCTCGAAGGCCAAGCTCGGCGAGGTCTGCAAAAGCCATTCGCGGAGTTCTCTCGCGTCGCCCATTCGCCGGGTTGCCAGGGCCCGAACCTGACGCCCCTGCAAGGCCACCGGAGACTGCGCCAAGGTGATCCGCGACAGCGCCTGCGAGACGTGCGCTGGATGGGTCCAGCGAGCAGGGTGCAGAAGCAGCACGCGCCAGCCATTGGAGCTCAGAAGGTCGTAAGCCTCGTCGGCGGCAGAGGCGTTCAGGCCTTCCGGGCCGAGGTCGAAGATGAGCGCCTCGACGTCTTCGTCGATCCCCCGACGGAGCCATGAAACGAGTTGGTCCGCCGGCGCGCCGCCAACGTCCAGCACCTTGACGTCCGAGGGCCAGGGCGACGCCGGGTCGGAGAGGTGGCGTACTGACCGGTCAGCCAACGATTTGACCCTGACCGAAGCGTCCTCCAGTTCGTCGCCACCGTGGGCGACGACGCCGAGGCCCTCAGCGCGCAGCGCTTCGATGCGAACGTCCAGGTCGTGGCCGGCCAGCAGCACGGCGCCCGAGCCGCCCGAACCGATTTGGCCGACTTGGAGTCTCGCGCCCTGCGACGCCATGTATTCGCCGAGGATCGGCGCCTCCTCGAGCCCCGCGCTTTCGCGCGCGGCGGAGGACTTGGTCGAGTCTATTACGTAGTTGGCAAGCGACGCCCAGCTGTCAGAGGTGAAGTAGGCGGCTGCGGCAGCTACCGACGCTTTCTTGAACTCCCGACGACGCTCCACTGCCTCTCTGATGGCGCGGGCGAGATCGCGCGGACGCGAGGACGGCGCCACCACTCCGTTGCCCCATGCGCGGACGCACGAGGCGAGCCAGGTGCCCTCCACGACGACCATGGCGGACCCGGAGTAGAGCGCGTCGATGAGCAGGCCGGAGGTTCGATTGGCGAAGTCAGGCGCCATGTAGGGCAGCACCACCACGTCGGCCGCGGCGATCTCCGCGGCGAACACCTCGTCGGTGAGATCGGCCGGCAGGGACCGGAGGGCGGCATGGTCGGCGGCCGCGCGGCCCAGGGCCGCCACCGTCTTATACTTAGCCACAAATACGATCGCGCCGGGGTCGCTGTCGCCGAGCATGATCCGGAGCGTGTCAGCGGCGACGTCGCCGCCCTTCTCTTTCCGCGGCGCTCCCGGGAGCAGCACGCGAACAGGTTCGCGCTTGCTGGACTTGCCGAGCTGTTTGCGTGTGCTCGCCAGTTGAGCTTCGGCGTCCTCATCGCCCAGCAGGGGGCTTGGATGCGGCGCCACGGCGAAATCCAGGCCAAGCCGCTGCTTCAGGGCGTGGCCCTGATGGGCGGTCATCACGCTGACGCAGACCCGCGGTGAGTCCGCCGCCCAGCGAAGCAGCTGTCCCCACTTCGTTTCGAAGTCCGGGGTCCAGGCCTCCTCGGCCCGGAACCAGAACAGGTTGAGGACGACCCGAAGTCGCGGATGGAGCTGCACCAGGCCGGCGAGAATGCCGAGGTGCTCCAGGCTGCCCGTGTACATGTAGGTGATGACGTCGCCCGAGGTGCTCCTCAGGGCGCGCTCGACGGCGAGTTCGAACTCTCGCCGCGCCTCCTCGCGAACTTCCCCGAAAGGTCGAGCCACCGCGCCCACGCCCAAGGACCAGGACCGCACCGATAGAGTCGGTTCGATGACGGTGGCGGCTTCCAGACCTTCGCTGGGCGGAGGTCCGCCGGATGCGATCCGGTAGTTGAGGCCCGCTGCCTTCACGATGGGAGCCAGCTTGCTTTCGTAAGCCCAGAAGTGACCCTGCTGGTCCGCCGCGTCCGGGTTCAGAGACAGGACCACGGTCTTTCCGGACAGAGCCGGGAAGATCGGCCCGCTGAGCGGTGTCGGGGCGCCGCGGCGCCGCAATGGCAGCATGAAGGAGGAGGTGAGGGCCTGGACCGTCTTTCCTGCGCCCTCGAGCTCGTCGAGCATGTCCCCGAGGGTTTCCAGGTGCTTCTTATAGTAGTCGCCGTAGCTGATGTTGAAGAAGCCGGGGTGGGCGCGCTGGATGCCCTCCATCTCGTCCACGTACTGGGAGGCGGCGTGGTGGGACCAGAAATAGGCGTCCTCGCCCTCGCGCTTGCCGTCGCAGCCGGCGATCCGGATTTCCTCATACAGACTGCCGGCGATGGGCAGCAGCAGCAGCGTCAGGACGTTGCCGTGCGGGGCGACGCAGAAGTCCTTCTTCAGATCGAGGTAGTTGACCTTGCCTGGCGCGAACGGGACGCCGATGACGCGATCGAACAGCTCGGCCGGGAGCGCCTTGCGGTAAAGGACGTAGTCCCGCATCGGCACGAACAGGGTGATGTCGCGCTCGCGCAGGGCGGTGACGAGGTTGCGTCGGAAGGCGCCCGCATACCGGGACACGCCAGCATGGAAGATGGGATCCGCGGCCGCCATGGCGGACGGCTGGATATAGTCCATCAGGTCGTCGTTCTTGATCAGCGAGTTGCAGACGATGTTGTCGCCGCTCAGACGATAGTTCTTGACCTCCGAGAGGGAGGGGCCCGTGCCGAACAGGTTGACGCTGCGCTCGGCGCGGCTGTTCGCATAGGCGCCGAACTTCTCGACGCACTCGTCCAGGAAGCGATCGCCGCCGCCGGCGATGTCCAGGGCGGCCGACAGGAACCGGGAGCCCTCGGTCTGTCGCGTGTTGCGGTCGACCTGATAGACTTTCAGGCGTCCGGCCGCCTCTTCGCCGGAAAGGAGCTTGAGCGCCGTGTCCGGCAGCCCGTCGGTGCGCCAGACGAGGACGTGGGTGTATTGATCCAGGTCGCCGGTGAAGTCGGAGAACGACGGCGCGCCCACCTCGAACCTCAACCTGTCGCGAAGCTGGCCGGAGTGCTCCTCCGACACTGCCGAGGCGTCGAGGTAGTCCGGCACCGACCATGACTGGGTGGAGACGCCGGGCTCTACCGAAACGCGAATACTGTCAATGAACTCGGCGACCGGGCCGAGGTACCAGTGGACACGGGCCAGCAGGTCGGAAAGAGAGCTTGCGGAATCGACTGCGGGGAAAAGGCCCACACGGGCGCCCACAACCGGACGCTCATCTTTCCGCGTCGCGCGACGCGCCCTGGCCATTGGTTCCGTCCCCCTCGACCGCAACGAGCGCCGGACGCTCGAGGCAAGCACTTAACTATCAAGTAGTCGCGGGCTTACTGGTGCCGCTGCTCCATTTCAACCCGAACATTACGAACGTTAGAAACACACGCGTTAGAGGTGTTTGCCTTTTACACCACTCAAAGTGTGGTCCGCCTTCTCAGACCTCCTCACTCGGGTATGGGCGAGCTGCCACGATCAGTTATCGTAGCCGCAAGCTTTGAGTTTTGCTTTCCGGATGCGAGCCTGAATGTGATCCGTGGTGTTTGACGGCTCGTCCCCCCGTGTGCCAACAACGTTACAAAACGGAGGGCCAAAACTGCCAACGTGCCTTCCGCTTGCGAGCGTTCGAATCACGTTTGACGGCGCTCTAGAGATCACGATCGGGTTGGAAAATGTTCATCATCGCGAACGGCGCCTACAAGGGCGGGAGTACCTGGCTTTACCAAATTGCTGAGTGTCTACCGGGGTTTTCGCCTGTGCCGCCCGAGTTTAGGGATCCGAAGTTTCAAAATGCATCGCTGGACCTAGAAAAATTTGATCGCCTGATGCAAGTGACTGGAAACTTTTACTCAAAGCAACACTGGTACGGCGCGCAGATATATAAAGACATACTCTCACACGACAGGGTGCGTATGCTGAATATTGTGCGAAACATCGGCGACGTAGTCGTGTCATTCTATTTCCATCTCAGGCGGGGAAACCATTTCGATGGCCCGTTTGATGAGTATTTCGCTAGCTCGGGCCTAAGGCACGTCGTGAGGTACATCGATTATCAGACATGGTGGCACCAGCCTGGAGTGCGAGAGCCATATATGCTGAGCTATGAGGGTCTAAAATCTAACTTCGACGAATCCGCCATAGCGCTGTTGTCTTATCTGGATATTACCCCTAGTTCGGAATTGGTGGCCTTACTTGAGACAACTGACGTTCTGCATTCTGAAAATGGAAGAATTGTAGGAGAGGGCAAGTTTTTCAGAAAAGCAGTTGTCGGAGATTACGAAAATTTCTTAACAAGCGAGATGAAGTCTAAAATAAATGACCTCTGTCGCGCGCGAAATTATGACTCATTGGTCCGAGGGCTGCGCGCGCGGTTTCCGCATTGTGAAGCTACATTGTCGGCATGGGACTTCGATGCCTAAGCTGCTGGTATATGGAAATTGCCAGGCCAATCCCCTTGCTTCGCTGATGGGTATTGCGCGGCCTGACCTTGAAGTGATCCGCTTGCCGGCGGTGCACACACTAAAACCTAGTGACGAGAAGCAGGTAAATGTGGCTGTCGCGAATGCCGACATTATTGTGCACCAGCCAATAAGTGACCGCTTTGGATCGCTATCGACTGATTCGCTTCGAGCCGAGCATCCCACAAAACACTGGCTATCCTTCCCGTCAATTTATTTCGGTGGCGTCTTTCCCCAGATGTTCTACATTCGGCGACCCGGGAAACCCACCCTACACGGGCCGCTGGAGGACTACCACGATCGTCGAATAGTTGACGCGTTCTTACGGGGACTGACAGTCAGTCAAGCTGTACAGGAGATCGGCCGTCCGCTCGGATACGAGGCTGATTTCTTTGCGGCGATCGATGACGTTCGAGAGAAGGAGCGGGCTGTCGATGTAGGGTCGCTAGACGTGATCATGGACTTAATGCCCGCCGTGCGCCCCCTCAATACCTTTAACCATCCCACAGCAGATGTCCTCTGGGAGGTGGCCAAGCGATGCCTCCACGCCCTCGGACTTCCTCCTCTGGAAGGCGTTCAGCGCCCCAAACGGGAGTTTCTGAGTGGTCTAATCGGAGCCGTGCCAGCTGAAGTCTTGGCAGCAGCAGGTGCGAGTTGGTCTAATCCGGAGTACATAAAAAATGGAGAGCGCCTGGAGTGGGCACAGCTAATAGGCCAATTTTTCGAAGTGTATTCTCAAGAGGAAGAATTCGCTGAATTGTACGCGCGGAATGTTGCGAGGTTCGGTACGAGATCCGTGGCTACCGGGCTATAGTGATCCGGCCTTCCGCCGCTCGCGCAGACGGCCAGCCTAACGACGACGGGGTTGTTCTGCTAGAGGTCGCCCCCCCGACGGGCTGAGCTGGCTGGCCATTACTCCTCCGGAATCGGGTTCGTTTTATGAAGTCGCCTCGCCTCAATAGAAGTCGCGGTAGACCTTGAACGGGTCCACCTCCTCGCCCTTGGTCGCCCGGTAGTAGGCGCTGTTCGTCAGTCCCTTGGGCTTCTTCGGGAAATTGATCGTGGAGTTGGTGAGGGACTGCAAGTCCGTGAAGCCAGCCGCCCTGAGCGATTGACGCAGGGCTGGGCGGGTGGCGTGCCAGCCGAGCAGCGGTCGCGAGCGCTTCATCGGCCACACGTCCGGGTCCTTGCGGTTGAACAGGGCGATGCTGTCGCCGGGATGCGTCTGGGTCGCGACCACGACGGTTTTCGTGTCGAGCGTCGACAGGAAATCGAGCGTGAACTGAAAATACCGGAAGTGGTAAAGCACGCCGAGGAACAGCACCTCGTCCACGGCCCCGAACTGCTTGGCGTCGAAGAACTCGGCCTGTTGCAGGTCGATGTTCAGCCGTTCCTTCTTCGCCATGTCGAGGGCGATCTTCTGGCGTTCGGCCAGCCGGTCGCGGGGGTCGGGCTCAAGGGCGATGATCGAGGCCCCGGCGCGGGCGATGAGAAGGGACAGGCCGAGCGTGTTGGCGCCCACGTCCATCACGCGCTTGCCGCGCCAGTAGTCGGGCTCCGGCGTCAGGACATCGAACAGGGCCTGGGCGTCCCACTTGCCGTTCGCGGCGAGCGAGCCGTCGAGGCGATAGATGGACTGGCCTTCGAAGGCGTCATCAAGGATCGGCGGCTTGGTTTTGTCGAGCATGGCGGTCTGTTCCCCCGAATGGCCGTGCACCCTACACCGCCCGCGCGTCGGGTTTCCATGCTGAAAACGTGAACTCGAGCGCACGGATCTCAATGGGAAGTTGGCACCGAGGCCGCAGGTCCGCCGGGATGTTTGCTCTGGATCGACATTCGGTCACCGGGGACTAGCTCACACTGGTCGCGATCCCCCGCAACACCCCTTCCAGCGCCCTCCGCGTCGTCGCCAGGTCATGGCGCTCGAAAGCGAGGCGGCGGGCGTGGGCCGCGAGGATGCGGCGGTGTTCGCCATCCTCCACGAGACGCCGGATCGCGGCGCGCAGGGCCCCGGGATCGCGTTCGCTGACGACCTCGGCGCAGCCGTAGTCCTTCAGCAGGGCGATGGTGTGGATGGCGGTGGGGCCGTAGGCGAGGATGGCGGCGCCGCTGGCCATGCATTCGGGCGTCTTGTTAGCCAGGGAGTACTGGACGTAGCGGGCCGTCTCCGGATCGAAGTTGTAGGGAATGACGCTGATGTCGGCCTCGGAGAGCCAGCGGCGATAGGCCCCCGGGCGCATGATCTCGGAGGTCACGCGCACGGCCGTGAAGCCCTCGAACCGATGGCCGGCCTGGGCGACCCACTGGGGCCGGGAGTTGATCTCCAGGCGCACCGCATGGGTGTCCGACAGCGCCTGAACGGCCTCGGCCACATCGACCAGGCTGTCGAGGGTCATGTCTGACGCCAGGCCGCCGGCGTAGCGGAGGATGACCACATCCGGCTCGGCCTCTCGCCGGCGTTCCGGCCATTCCCGCGGCGCGACGCCGTTCGCGAACGGCAGCCACTCGCCGCCGTAGCGCCGGGCGAGCATGTCGGACATGGCCGGCGAGATGGAGAGCCTGAGCCCGGCGCGCGCGATCAGCCAGCGCAGGTCGCGGTCCATGCCGACGGCCGAGCCGGGATCGGAGGCTTCGAGCCGGGCCATCCAGTCGTCCATGATCCACAGCGCCAAGGGCGCCTGAGACTTGGCGATGATGCGCATCGCGGCCTGGTGATGGCCGGGGCGGTCGGCGGTGGGGCGATAGAGGATCACCTCGGGATCGAACGCCAGGACCTCGCGGACCACGGCGTCCTCGTCGAGAAGACCGGGGAGGGGCGCGCCGTCCCGGCGCACCTCGAGCTGTTCGCGCAAGGCGCGGACCTGCAGGATCCCGGACGGCGGCCAGGCGGCCAGCAGGTTGCGCTTGATCTCCCCGGTGGCCGTCCCTCCGCCGATCCGGGTCATGTCGAGCAGCAGGAGGCGCGGCAGCGGATCGGGACGGGTCGGAGGCTCCTTGGGCACGCGCACCTCGGCGAAGACTGGGTCGGAGCCTTACCCGGCGGGCGCGAGTCTGGAAATCAACCCAAGCGGCCGCGGACACAGCCTCCGCGTGTCGTTCGGCTGGAGGCAAGCGGGTGTTGTGGCGGCTGCGGCGGCCTTGGGTGTACCAAGCCGGCCCATGAAGCCGCTGGAGGGAGGACCCGTCATGCAATCGGACAGCCTGCCTCTGTTCGGCCGGTGGAAGGATGCGGCGCAGCAGCTGCATTCGGCGCATCAGGCCCGGGCCTCGGGGTGCGAGGCGGCGGCGCGGGAGTATGACCAGGCGCTGGCGGCGTACCGCGAGGTCTGCGACCTGTGCGCGAGCACCTGGTACGGCGCGCTGGGCGAAGGTGACGCGTCCGGCTCCGAGCCTCCGTCTCTTTAGTCCGGGACTCCCCAAAACGATGACGGCGCCCCGGGGAGCTAGTCACCCGGGACGCCGCTGCTCGAGCAGCGCCCACTGTCGGGGGGAGGGGGAACAGGCGCCGCGGATTGTGAACAACCCGACTTAGGGAATGTTCCAGCGGGGCTGTTCTTTTTGCGCAAGCCAGAGTTCGACGGCCGCGCGTTCGGCGGCGTGGGCCTCGACGGCGAGGCGGCGGGCGAGGTCGCAGGCCAGCAGGGCCTCGCCGCGTTCGAGGTAGGCGCGCTCCAGGTCGACCCAGGTGGCGGGGCCGGTCTCGGGCAGGCGCGGGAGGCGGCAGGGCTCACTGGACAGGCTCGGGGGATCGACCGTCGGCGGGCCGGCAGAGGGCGGGCGAGAGGTCGCACAGGCGCCGGTCGTGAGCGCGCAGGCGAGCAAGGCGGTCGGGATCGAGCGGCTGGTCCGCATCGGGGGCTCCTTCGGATTGGGCGATGGCGCGCGCGGTGGCGGCGCGGGCCTGGGTGAGGGTGTGGTGGGCGTCGTCGACGGCTGTGGCCTGGCGGGCGCGGGCCTCGGCCTCGATCTGGCGGGCGCGCAGCGACGAGCGGGCGTCAGCCAGTTCGGCCTCGGCGCGGTCGAGACGGCGCTCGGCCGACCAGGGCAGGCGGGACCAGAGGCCGTCCCACGCGGCGACGAGCATGAGGCCGGCCACGGCCGCGACGACGAGCAGGGCCAGGAGCCTGACGGGCGTGTCGCCCAGGACGGAGCGACACAGCGACTGGGCGACACGGACGGCGCCGGCCAGGGCGCGAAACACAGTCCGAACAGTCCGGACAGTCCGGCTCATGCCTCGTTCTCCGACAGCTTGCCGGCGGCGAGCAGCCGGACGGGTCTGACGCCCCTGGGCTGGGCGATGCGCCACCTGGGGCGGCGGGCGCCGAGCAGGCGGTTCCTGGCGATGCGGGCGATGCAGACGCGGTCGCCCTGGTTGCCGCCGAGCACGTGGAAGGCGGTGGAGTCCTCGCCGACATAGAGGCCGACGTGGCCCTGCCAGCCGGTCTTCGAGCCGCGCCAGAAGACGAGGATGTCGCCGAGCGACGGGCGGTCGGCGGGCTGGCCGAACCTGAGCCAGGATCGGGCGGCGAGCAGGCGTTCGACCGGTCGCCAGCCGGCGCGCTCGACCACGACGCCCATGAACAGGCCGCACCAGCTGATCTCGTCGCGGACGTAGTCGGCCTCGACGCCGAGCTCGCGGGCCCAGGCGAGGATCTGGGGGTTGTCGGCCTGGCCGGGGGCCTCGGCGACGCCGAAGCGCCTGCGGGCCTCGATCAGGGTGCGGGGCGCCTCGCCCGAGGCGATGACCTGGTCGATCCAGGCGTAGGGGGCGGGGAGGGGCGTCATCGCGGGCCTCCGTCGAGCGGGGCGGTGCGCGTCTGGCGGCCGAAATAGGCGCCGAGCACCAGCATGAGCAGGTCGCCCCAGTCGGTGGTGGCCTGGCCGAGCCACAGGGCGCCGGTGAGGACGCCGAAGGCGAGGATGGTCTCGGTGCGCGGGATGTTGACGAGACGGGGCAGGGTCACGAGACGACGCTCCCGTCCGGGAAGCGCCAGTCGGTTCCGTCGGAGACGGCCAGGCGCCGGTTGGACGATCCGTCCGAGATGTAGATCAGCTGGGCCGCCGGCGAGGCCGAGGGCAGGCTCGCGACGGTGTAGGCCCTGAGCCGATGGTGGCGGCTGGCGTCGATGACGGTGTTGGCGCCGCCCATCTGGAGGTCGCCCGAGGCGTTGAGGCGCATGCGCTCGACCGGGCTGGAGGCGCCGTCGGGCGTGGTGGCGAACTCCAGCCGGGCAGGCAGGTCGCCGGCGCCGGCCGTCCCGTCGACCACGGCGCGGATGCGGGCGGCAAGCTGCCAGTCGGCGCCGTCGGACCCGAACCAGCGCAGGGAGCCGAGGTCGTCGCCGGACTGGACCAGGCCGTGGGTGTTGAGAGCCGCCCCGCGCGACTTGGCGAGCGCATTGACCGGGCCGTTGGCGTTGGCCTGCCAAAGGATGTTGAAGACGCTGGAGGTCCCCTGGGCCGCGCCCTGGATCTGGAAGCCGTTGGCGAAGCCGGCGACCGTCTCGTGGACCAGGCCGTTCCAGGTCCAGCGGTTGGCCTGCCACTGGGCGCGGCCGGCGCCGCCGGTCGAGACGCCGAGCACATTGGCCGACGGACGGAAGAAGCCGGTCCCGGCCTCGCCCACGGCCACTGACGGCGCGGTGTCCGAGCCGGCGGTGAAGGCGGCCGCGCCGGTGGTCCTGTCGAGGGTGAGGGCGGTGGTCCAGGCGGCGCCGTCGGGCGAGACCTTCAGCGTCAGGTGGTCGTCGCCGATCAGGCCGAGTTCGGCCCGGCCCGAGAAGCCGGACTGGAACAGGATCGAGCCCACGTCGGCCGGGGCCTCCTTGTTCAGGGTCAGGCGCAGGTCGCCGTCGCCGCCGTCAGCGGCGGGGAGCGCCGTGAAGAGCGCCTTGTTCAGGCGCGCGGTGAGCGGATTGTCGGCGTCGGCGGTCGCGCCGAGGCCCAGGCGGTCGAGTGACTGGACCTCGCCCAGCAGGCCGCCGAGGTCGGCCCAGGCGCCGTCGTGGCGGACCACCAGGCGGGCCTCGTCGGCGATGAGCACGACCAGGCCGTCGGGCGGAGGCAGCCGCCTCCAGGCGCCGAAGTCGAAGAGCAGAAGGTCTCCCTCAGCGTAGGCCGACCAGGCCTCGCCCAACGGATCGGCGGGCAGGAGATAGAGGTCGCCCTCGGCCGGGTCGGCGGGCTGGGCGGCCGTGGTGCGGCTGAGCACGCGGCAGGCGACCAGGGCGTCGAGCAGGGCCAGGCTCTCGTTCAGGGTCACGTGCTTCTGGGCCTGGGCGGCGATCAGCCAGGGCAGGGAAAGCCGGGGGGTGAGCTCTTCGGGCAAGGGGTGTCTCCTGTTGGCCGGACAGGATGGGGCCGTGGGCGCGGACGGGGGTTCGCGGACGGCCGCGCGGCCTTGACGCTCCCTTTTCGCGGTTCCATGACCCGCCCATTCCGACGGAGCCGGACTTGACCGAAACCCTGACCCCGCTTGCCGACGACTTCCCCGCGCCGGACCTGGAGGCCTGGCGAAAGCTGGCGTCCAAGACCGCGCCGGACGCCCGCATCGAAGCGCTGACCAAGCGGACGCTCGACGGGATCGAGGTCGAGCCGCTGTACGGGCCGTGGAACGCGGCCGAGCCCGCCGCGCCGAGGAAGGGCCCCGCCGAGGACGTGACCCGGCCGTGGGGCCTGAGGGCGCCGGTGCTGCTGGCGCAGTCGGCGGCCGAGGCCAATGCGCAGGCGCTGGAGCATTTGAGGGGCGGGGCGGCGTCGCTGCTGGTCTGTCTCGATCCGAACGATCCGTATGCGGCGCCCGTGCGGTCGGCGGACGACCTGGCGGCGGTGCTGGACGGGGTGCTGCTGGAGCTGGCGCCGGTGGCGCTGGACGGCGGCGAGGCGGGCGTGGCGGCGGCCAACTGGCTGGCGGTGGCGGCCAAGGGCTCGCCCCAGGCGAAGCTGGGATTTCACCTCGATCCGGTGACGGTCGCGGCGCGCGAGGGGCCGGACCTTCTGGACGCCGCGGTGCAGACGGCGACGCGGCACATGGCGGCCTATCCGCTGGCGCAGCTGTTCCTGGCGTCGGGGCGGTTCGTGCATGAGGCGGGCGGGACCGAGGCGCAGGAGCTGGCGGCCATGCTGGCGTCGGCGGTGACCTATGCGCGGGCGCTGAACGGCGCGGGCGTCGGCGTCGAGGAGGCCTTCGGGCGGATCACCCTGGGCCTGTCGGCGGACAACCAGACCTTCATGACGCTGGCCAAGACGCGGGCGGCGCGGATGCTGTGGGCGCGGCTGCTGGAGGCCTCGGGCGTGGCCGGCGTGGCGCGGATCGAGGCGCGGGGTTCGCGCCGGATGCTGGCGCGCGAGGACGCCTGGACCAACCTGCTGCGCCAGACCGCGGCCTGCTTCGGCGCCGGCGCGGGCGGGGCGGACGCGGTGGTGCTGGAGCCCTTCACCCTGGCGCGTGGCGAGGCGACGCCGCTGGCCATGCGACAGAGCCGGAATGTGCAGCTGGTGCTGATGGAGGAGGCGCACCTGGGCCGCGTCGCCGACCCGGCCGGCGGGGCCTGGTTCGTGGAGCGGCTGACGGCCGAGCTGGCGCGAACGGCCTGGGGGATATTCCAGGACATCGAGGCGCGCGGCGGGGCGATGGCGGGGCTGGACTGGCTGGCCGAGCAGGTGGCGGAGGCGCGTGACCGGCGGGCGGCGGACCTGTCCGAAGGCCGGGCGCAAATGATCGGGGTGACGATCCACCAGCACGCGGAGGATGCGCCACCGCCGGGGGAGGAGCCGGTGGCCAGGGGGCGGTTCGCGCCGGTGCGCTTGGCGGCGGCCTTCGAGGGAGGGACGAAGTGAGCCCTTTCTGTCCGTCATCCCGGCCGCAGCGCGTCAGCGCGGAGAGCCGGGACCTAAACGCAGTCGGCGCCAACCAGCTTAGGCCCCGGATCGCCCTTCGGGCGTCCGGGGTGACGATGGAACAATGATCCCCTCAGATTTCTCCAAGATCGCGTTCGAAACGCCGGCCTCCGCCGCCGCCTCCGCCTCCGGCCCGCTGTGGATCACGCCGGAGCGGATCGCGGTGGATCCGGCCTACGCGTCTGCCGCGCTGGAAGGCCTGGACTTCATCGGCGGGCAGCCGGGGATCGCGCCGTACCATCGCGGGCCGTATCCGACGATGTATGTCACCAACCCCTGGACGGTGCGGCAGTACGCGGGCTTCTCGACGGCCGAGGAGTCGAACGCCTTCTATCGGCGCAACCTGGCGGCGGGGCAGATGGGCCTGTCGATCGCCTTCGATCTGGCGACGCACCGGGGCTACGATTCCGACCATCCGCGCGTGGCGGGCGACGTCGGCATGGCCGGGGTGGCCATCGACTCCATCCTCGACATGCGGACCCTGTTCGACGGCATCCCGCTCGACAAGATGAGCGTGTCGATGACGATGAACGGGGCGGTGCTGCCGATCCTGGCGCTCTACATCGTGGCGGCCGAGGAGCAGGGCGTGCCGCACGCGGCCCTGTCGGGGACCATCCAGAACGACATCCTGAAGGAGTTCATGGTCCGGAACACCTATGTGTATCCGCCCGGACCCTCGATGCGGATCATCTCGGACATCTTCGGCTTCACCAGCCGGGAGATGCCGAAGTTCAACAGCATTTCCATTAGCGGCTATCACATGCAGGAGGCCGGGGCGACGGCCGACCTGGAGCTGGCCTACACGCTCGCCGACGGGGTGGAGTACGCCCGAGCCGGAGTGAACGCCGGGCTGGACATCGACGCGTTTGCGCCGCGGCTCAGCTTCTTCTGGGCCATCGGCATGAACCCCTTCATGGAGATCGCCAAGATGCGGGCCGCGCGCCTGCTGTGGGCGCGGCTGATCCAGCGGGAGTTCTCGCCGAAGTCGGCCAAGTCGCTGGCGCTGAGGGCGCACTGCCAGACCTCGGGCTGGTCGCTGGCGGCGACGGACGTGTTCAACAATGTGACCCGCACCTGCGTGGAGGCGATGGCGGCGGTCGGCGGCGGGACGCAGTCGCTGCACACCAATTCGCTGGACGAGGCGTTGGCCCTGCCGACGGATTTCTCGGCGCGCATCGCGCGCAACACCCAGCTGTTCCTGGCGCGCGAGAGCGATCTGACCTGGAGCGCGGACCCCTGGGGCGGGTCGTACTACATCGAGAAGCTGACCGCCGACCTGGCGCGCCGGGCCCTGGTGCACATCGAGGAGGTGGAAAAGCTCGGCGGCATGGCCAAGGCCATCGAGGCCGGGGTGCCCAAGCGGCGCATCGAGGAGGCCTCGGCCCGGACCCAGGCGCGCATCGACACCGGCCGCCAGACGGTGGTGGGGGTGAACCGCTATCTGTCGGACCTGCCGGACGACATCCCGGTGCTGAAGGTCGACAACGCCGAGGTGCGCCGGCGTCAGCTGGAGAAGCTGGCCCGCCTGCGCGCCGAGCGCGACGACGCGGCCACGCAAGCGGCCCTGAGCGCCCTGACCGAGGGCGCGCGCGGCGGGGCGAACCTGCTGGAGCTGTCGGTGCGGACGGCGCGGGCCAAGGCCACGGTCGGCGAGATCTCGGACGCGCTGGAGGCGGCCTTCGGGCGGCACGAGGCGGTTCCGGAGGTGGTCTCGGGCGTCTACGCCAAGGAGGCCGGGACCGACGCGCGCATCGACCGCGCCCGGGCCATGGTCGCGACCTTCGTGGAGAATGACGGCGGGCCGCCGCGCATCCTGATCGCCAAGCTGGGCCAGGACGGCCACGACCGGGGTCAGAAGGTGGTGGCCTCGGCCTATCAGGACCTGGGCTTTGAGGCTGAGGCGGGGCCGCTGTTCCAGACGCCGGTGGAAGCCGCGAAGGCGGCGGTGGAGATGAACGCGCACGCGGTCGGGGCTTCGTCGCTGGCGGCCGGGCACCTGACGCTGGTTCCGGAGCTGAAGGCCGAACTGGAGAAGCTGGGGCGTGGGGACATCACCATTGTCGTCGGGGGCGTTATCCCTCCATCGGACGTCCAGACCCTGATCGATATGGGCGCGGCGGCGGTCTATCCGCCCGGTTCGGTGATCGCCGAGACAGCGGTGGACCTGCTGGAGAAGCTGAACCAGCGGTTGGGTTACGCGCAGCCGAAGGCGGGTTGACCAAATCTCCTCCCCACGCAGTGGGGAGGGGGACCACGAAGTGGTGGAGGGGGCGGCCGCCGCGAGGCGCCGGAGCGGCGGCGGAGGTCCCCTCCTGATCATCGCTGCGCGCTGATCTGTCCTCCCCATCGCCTTCGCGATGGGAGCGGAGACAGGCCTACAGCTCCGACACCTCACCCACGGCGACGACCGGGCCGCGGGCCTGCGGGGCGAGCGGTTCGCCCATGGGCTCCAGCGAGATGGCCAGCGCCGAGGCGTCGCTGGCCATGGGCCGCAGCGGCTCGGGCAGGCTGTGGGTCTGGGGCGTGGCCGGATCGATGGCGCCCACGAGTGTGGTGCTGCCGTCCGGCGCGACGAGCCACAGGGCCGGAATGGCCTCGGCCATCTCCATCTGGCGCGTCGGGGCGACGTGGAGCGCGCCGGTGGTCGGATCGTAGGTGATGACAGCGATGGGCATGTCGCCCTCGCCGGTGAGGGTGGCGACGCTGACGTGCTCGACCGAGGCCGGGGCGGGGACCTCGACGACGCGCTCGATGACCGGCCGGTTGACCAGCAGGAAGCCGACGGCGGCCAGGCTGGCGGCCAGAAGGCCGGTCGAGCCGTAGGCCCAGCGGCGCCAGAAGCGGACGGGGCTGTCGTCATTGGCCGCGCGCGGCGCGATCAGCGCCTCGATGCGCGGCCACAGGCCAGCCGGCGGCGGGACCGGGATGACCTCGTCGATCATCGGGCCAAGCCGCTCGTTCCAGGCCTCGACCTCGGCGGCGAAGGCGGGATCGGCGGCTTCGCGGCGGGCCAAGGCCTCGTCCTCGGCGCGGTCGTTCAGCCTCAGCGCGCGCTCGGCGGCGGGGTCGAGCGGATCGATGTCGTGAGTGTCGCTCATGGCTCGAGACACGCCTTCAGCCGGGCCAGGCCGCGCCGGATCCAGCTCTTCATGGTGCCGAGCGGCACGCCTTCGCGCTGCGCCAGGGTCTCATAAGTCTCGCCGTCGAAGAAGGCGGTCCGAATGGCGGCGCGCGCCTTGTCCTCGAGCGTCTCGAGACAGCCGTGCAGGCGGCGGCTGTCGTCGGCGGATTCGACCACGGCCTCGGCGCCCGGCGCGTCGTCAGCCAGCCCCAGGGCCTCATCGATGGGGCGGGAGGTCCGCATGACACCGCCGGACCTCAGCCGGTCGATCGAGCGGTTGCGCGCGATCGTCGCCAGCCAGGTGATGGGGCTGGCGCGCGAGGCGTCGAAGGCCGAGGCCTTCCTCCAGATGGTGACATAGGCGTCCTGCAAGACGTCCTCGGCGAGTTGGCGGTCGTGCAAGATACGCAGGCACACGCCGAACAGCTTCGCGGAGGTGGCGTCATAGACGCGGCGGAACGCCGCGCGGTCGCCCTGGCCCGCACGTTCGAGCGCGAGCGCCAGTTCGGTCCGGTCCATGACAGCCGCCATCTACGGTCGTCCTCCCCGCCGACACGATACGTCGACCGTCCGACCTATCCGGACCCGGGCCCGGCTTGGCAAGCCGGAAAGCGCAGAAAAGAAGGCGGCCGCGCGGACCGCCTTCCTTCCATGCGCCTTAGCCGGCGGGGACGGCCCGCTGGGCGGCTTCGCCGACGTTCTCGGCCGCTTCGCCGACGCTGCCGGCCGCCTCGGTTACGGCGTCGGTCTCGATGGCGTTCTGCTGGTTCATGTTCATGAGGAACCAGGCGACGATGGCCACCAGCACAAGGCCGATGATGACGGCGACGATGGTCCCGGCGCCGCCGCCGCCACGCTCGACCACCACGCGGTCGCCGCCGTTCCTCTCCACGGTGCGCTCGGCGGTCACGCCGTCATCGCGCTCGGTCACTCGTTCGGTCGCCATGTCGCACTCCTCTGCTTGGCCGTAGGGAATCGCGCAGGGAGCCGTGGGGTTCCCGACAGACGCAGGTCGCGATGCTTCGACGGAAGCGCCCGATCAGACGACGGGTGGTGGCGTGCGCGGCGCGCGCTTGACGACATGGAGGCCGCGCGTGGCCAGGCGGCAGGTCCTGTCAGGATCGTCGGCGGCCGGCGACAGCCGCAGCCGCACGGTGTGAACGCCCGGCTGCGCCGTGAACGGAACGTCCAGGTCGTAGTCGCGCCCGGACCCGGTCGACCTCAGTTCGATCCGTTCCATCAGGGGCGCGCCGTCGAGTTCTACGTCCAGCCACCGGGCCGCGCCCTGAAACCGCAGCGACCCCTTCAGCGACCAGCCGCCACCGCGCGGCAGGTTGATTTCGGCGAAGATCTCGCCCGACAGTTCGAAATGGCCGGGCGGCATCACCCGGTCGCGCGAGGGCTGCGGGCGGAACCGGACGCCCGACACCCAGCGCAGCGCGACAGGCCGGCCGGCGTGAGCCGGTGAGATCAGGGCGGGCGGCGGGGGTGCCTCCACGTTCATCTGGACCCGACGCCAGGCGCCCTGGACGGCGTTGCGCCAGATGACGGGGGCGGGAGCGTTCCTGGGGCGGCTGGACGCATCGGCTCCGCGGCCGTTCAGGACCACGTCCAGACGATCATCGTAGGCTGCCCGGTCCTGCGCGAGCGCCGCGTCGAGTTCCGCGTAGTAGGGCGCCAGGTCGTCGGACAGCTGGCCCGCGCGGCGCCGATGCAGGGCCAGGAAGGCGTCGACGGCGTGATAGGTCTCGATCCTCGCCATCCGCCGCCAGAGGTCCCAGTCCCCGGCCAGCCGGTAGGACGCGTCCAGGCCCCCGACCTCGCGCCAGAGGCCGGCCTTCCAGAAGACCCCTTCCTGCATGAGGAAGGGCAGGGCGCGGCTGTCGTGAAGGCCTGCCGCCAGGCTCGCCCGGTCGGCGGGCATGAACTCTCCGGGCGAACGCATCAGGCCGCTCTCGTCGACCTGCGCCTTGCGGCCGCCGAGCCAGCGGATGTCGGGATAGGTCGCCGCGATTTCACCTACGATCGCCAGCGCGCCGCGCGCCAGCAGGTCGTCGGCCCCCAGCCATGTGAGCCAGGCGTCATCGGCCGCGGCGAGACACGCGAAGCCCCGGTTCACCGCATCGTACAGACCGGCGTCGGGTTCGGAGGCGAAGGTCAGCTCGCGCGCGCCATGGTCCGGGGGCGCGGCTTCAAGGCGCTCGATCCAGTCGCGCACGATGGCCGGGCCGTCGTCCGAGCTGCCGCCATCCTGCACGTGGACGCGCAGGTCGAAATCGCCGGTCTGTTCAAACAGCGAGGCCAGGGTCTCGCCGAGATAGGCCGCGCCGTCGAGGAGCGGAACGACCACCGCGAAGACAGGCCGTGGCGGGGTCATGAGGGGCGGACGCGCATGAACATTCGACGTCGGGAGGTCCCATCCTGGCGGCCTGAGCGGCGGGGCGGATCAGCTTCGCCCGGAAACCACTCGTGCTCAAGTTGTGTTGCGAACTCAACATTGGAGTCACGCCGGCTGACTGAGGGGCGCGATCCGGCGACCGCCAGACCCTGCATGGCCGCAGCCCGCCGCCCGGCGTGGTGACGATGACACCTGCGAGATAGCGACGTAATGTGAGGGCCGGACTGGAGGGGAGTCGTTGGCGGCGACAGGGGGGCTCGTCTGCGTCGATGATGTCAGCCGCCACTTCGACGGCGGGCTGATCGTCGCGCTGGACCGACTGTCTCTGACCATCATGCCCGGCGAACTGGTCGGGCTGCACGGTCCCAGCGGATGCGGCAAGTCGACCTTGCTGAATATGATGGCCGGTCTCGACGAACCCACCGGGGGCGCCGTTTCGTTCGAAGGCGCCCGCTCCCCTTCCCAGACGGCCTGGGCCCGGCTCCGGGCCACGGCCATCGGCTTCGTCTTCCAGCACTTCAACCTGCTGCCGACCCTGACCGCCCGCGAGAACGTGGAGGTCGCCATGATGGGATCCGGGCTCGGAGCCGCGGAACGGCGCGACAGGGCGGACCGCCTGCTCTCGGAGGTCGGCCTGGGGCAGCGTGCGCAGCGCTGGCCCGCGGAACTGTCAGGGGGCGAGCGCCAGCGCGTGAGCGTGGCGCGCAGCCTGGCCAACGAACCCCGGCTGCTATTGGCGGACGAGCCGACCAGCAACCTCGACAGCCGCGCCGGCGCCGAGATCATGGATCTGCTGGTCGGGCTGCAGGCCGCGCGTGGCCTGGCCATGGTCATCGTCACGCACCAGGACGCCGTGCTCAACCGGTGCAGCCGGCGCGTCGGAATGATCGACGGCCGGATCTCCGGGGACGTCCATGTCTAGGCCGCTGACCTGGACCGGGGTCATCTGGCGCAACGTGCAGCGGCGGCCCAGCCGCGCCCTGTTCACTCTGCTGGGCGTGGCGCTGGCGGTGGCCGGCTATGTCGCCTTGACCGGCCTGACCGAAGGCCTGGTGGAGGGGGCCCAGGCCTCGCACGACGAGCGTGGGGTCGATCTGGTCGTCACCGACCGAAACGCCGCTGACGTCTTCGCAGGCTCGCTGCGGGAGGAACTCGGGCCCCGGGTCGCCGAGGCGCAGGGCGTGGCCGTGTCGGCCCCGGAGCTGTCGAGCGCGGTGCAGGTCAACGGCTCGATCGAGGCGCTGGCGACCGGATGGGTGCCCGGGAGCTTTCCTTTCGAGGAGATGCGCCTGGAAAGCGGGCGCCGGCCCGAGCCGGGGCAGGGCGAGGTCGTGGTCGGGATGGGCCTGGCCCGCAGCGCCCGGCTCTCGGTGGGGGATCAGATCGACATCAACGGCCGGGACTTTCGCGTGAGCGGCGTGTCCGCCTACGAGGCCGGCTTCCTGCGCAACACCGCCATCATGCCGCTGGATGCGTTGCAATCGCTGCTCGCCAGGCCCGGCCAGGTCACCCTGTTCCAGGTCCGGCTGCGCGACCCGGGAGATGAGGCCGGCATCGATGCGGCGCGGGCCGAACTCGCGCGGCTGGCGCCGGGACTGAGCGTCTCGACCACCGCCGAGGCCTTGCGAGCGAGCCGACTGGTTCGGATGATCCAGTCCACCTCGCTGGCGATCTCCCTGGTCGCGCTGGCCATCGGGACCCTTTCGGTCCTGAACACCATGGCCATGGCCGTGGAGGAGCGGACGCGAGAGATCGGCGTGCTGGCCGCGATCGGATGGAGCCGGCGTAGGATCATCGCCCTGGTCCTCTGCGAGGGATTCGTCCTGGCGCTCCTGGGAGGCCTGCTGGGCGTGGGGCTGGGCTGGGCCGGGCAGTCTCTCCTGACAGGATCCCTGATCGAGGGCGCAGAGACCTCGGTGCGCACCATGGCGGACCAGGCGTTGAGAGCCTTCGTCGCGGCGCTGGTGATCGGCCTGCTTGGTTCGCTCGCGCCCGCCTGGAAGGCCGCCCGGCTGCGGGCGGCCGAGGCGCTGCGGCGATGACGGCGGCGTGCCCCTACGCCCAGGCGGAACGGCCGCCGCCCGCGCCGGTCCCGCCCGAGCGCGACCTGCCCCTGCTGGAGCTGATCGGCAGGCTCCGGACCAACGCCCTGGCGGCCTGGCCCCGCCGCGCCTACGAGGACCTGCTGCTGCACCGCCGGTGTCTCGGCGTGGACACCTATCTGGTCAACGATCCGCGCGAGGCGCGCGCCGTGCTGGCCGCCGACGTGGACGACTACGAGCGGCCGCTGGGGTTTCGTCGGCTCTACCAGCCCATATTCGGCGGAGGCCTGCTGCTCGCCGAAGGGTGCGAGTGGCGCCGGCGGCGGAAGCGGCTCGCGCCCGGACTCACGCCGCGCAGCGTACGCGGGATGATCCCTCGCTTCCGGGCGGTGGCGAAGCGGCTGTGCGACCGGCTGGTCGACGGCGAGCCCGCCAACCTGTCGCGCATGTTCCAGGACGCCGCGATCGACGCTGTCGGGCGAGCCGCCTTCTCGATGTCGCTGGACCGGCTTCGCGACGAGATCTCGGAGTTTCGATCGGAGTATTTCACCCGAGGGGCCAAGGTCTCGATCCTGGACCACCTGGCCACCCGGGAATCGGACTTCTTCCTCGACCGAGGCGTCCGTGGGCATCGCGGCCGCCTGGGGCGGTCCATCGTCGCCAGGCTGCTCCTTGCGCGTGACGCGGACCGTGAGCGGTCCGACGATCCGGACCTGGTGGATCTGATCCGCCGGGATTCGACGGCCGACCAGTCCGAGCAGATCGACGAAATGGCGACCCTGCTGGGCACGGGATTCGACACCTCTGGCCGAGCCATGTTCTGGAGCGCCTATCTCCTGTCCCGTCGGCCTGACCTGCAGGCGCGCATCCGCGCCGAGGTCCTCGCCTATCCGCCCGAACGGGTCACCGATCTCAACGACCTCGACCACTGGCCCTGGCTGCGGCGGTGCGTGCTCGAGGCCTTGCGGCTGTATCCGCCCCTGCAGAGCATGATGCGCGTCCCGCGGCGGGATGTGGTCATCTGCGGCCGCGAGGTCCGGGCTGGCTCCTATGTGGCGATCTCGCCCTGGGTCATGCACCGGCACCGGCGGCTGTGGGACGAACCGGAGCACTTCCGGCCGGAGCGCTTCGGTCCTGACCTGGCGACGGCGCTGAGGACCCCGGCGTTCATGCCGTTCGGGGCGGGTCGCCGGCTCTGCATCGGCTCGACCTTCGCCCTGACCGAGGTGACGCTCGTGCTGGCGGAAATGTTCGGCCGATTTCGCGTCAGCCTTCCGGAGAACGCCCCGGTCACGCCGATGTCGGTGGTCACGACCGCGCCGGATCGCGAGCCCCTGTTCCGGATCGATCCGGGATGACCGATCCGGCCCGCGTCGGCGACGTGCAGCCTGTCCTGGACGCGCTCCTGGGTCGGGTGGAGCGGCTGGCCGGTGATGAGTCCTTCGGCGCGCACGCCGTCTTCGCGGCGCTGTACCTGCGGACGAACCGGCTGCTCCTGGAGCATTATTCGGGTGCGGAGACGGCTCTGGCGTGCCGTCTGACGGTGATCGAGTTCTTCAGGCTCTACGAGACCCAGGTCGTCGCCCCGGTCCGCGAGCGCCGGCCGATCACCGCGCCGGCCTGGAGGTCCTATGCGGCCTTCGCCGACAGTCTCGGTCCGCGGCCGCGGGTCAATCCGCTGCTCTGGCTGCTGTGTCTCGGGGCCGAGGCGCATGTGCGCCACGATCTTCCGCGCGCGATCGTCTCCGCCGCGAAGGCGCATCGGCAGCTGGCGGGCGACGGTCCGGACATGGAGGCGTGGCGTCGGGACCTGCTTTCAAGGGGTGCGGGAGACGCCTTCTTCGCTGCGACGCTCGATCTCAATCGCTCGGTGCGCGGCTCGACGTCCCGCGCGGGGCGGATGGCGTTGGGGGTCCACGCGGCTCTGGCGCATCCGTTGAGGCCGGTGATGATCGGCGTCCTCCAGCGATGGCGCGACACCGCCTTCCATCGCGGCGTGGCCATGCTCGGCGCGGCCTAGCGCGGACGCCGGAGCGCCCTGGCGTCCCGGCCGCCTGCGTGCCCGAACGCCCCCAATCGGGGTCCAGGATGACCAACAGGAACGGGAGAGATGGTGCCGCCGGGCAGGATTGAACTGCCGACCTCAGCCTTACCAAGGCCTCGGGAGCGGTAACCAGCACGTGCCAAGAGATGCCGCGTGTATCAGTAAGTTGCTGATATCTAGTGGATATTGGAGATTGGGACCTTTCGTGTCCTCTGCCGGACCACATACACGGTGCGTCCACGGTGCGTCCACGGTGCGTCAAACGCGATCCCAGTGATCGCAGGCCTGCCGGAGCGCCATCCATCCTCGTACCCACATGGCCAAGCTTACTCGCACCCTCGTCGATAACACCACCCCTCCGAAGTCCGGCACCATAGTGATCATGGATGACGTCCTCCCGAACTTCGGGTTGCGCGTCTCATCGTCCGGGACGCGGTCCTATTTCGTTCGCCTGCGCGTGGGCGGGGGCAGGCGCGCTCAGCAACGTC
>NZ_JANJTL010000041.1 GCF_024711105.1 Brevundimonas sp.
GACGCCAAGCCGCTGCTGGCGACCGGGACGCAGGGTGCGTCGCCGGCGACGCCCTACGGCCTGGCCGCCCGTTCGACGGTCGAGGGCTATGATCCGGCCAAGCACGACCGCTTCTTCGAGGCGGTCAACGCCGAGCTGGGCGAGAAGGGCTTCGTCACCGCGCCGCTGGACGACGTCATCACCTGGGCCCGCACCGGCTCGCTGATGTGGATGACCTTCGGCCTGGCCTGCTGCGCGGTCGAGATGATGCAGGCCTCGATGCCGCGCTACGACATGGAGCGGTTCGGCATGGCGCCGCGGGCCAGCCCGCGCCAGTCGGACCTGATGATTGTCGCCGGCACCCTGACCAACAAGATGGCGCCGGCGCTTCGCAAAGTATACGACCAGATGCCGGACCCGCGTTACGTGGTTTCCATGGGTAGTTGCGCCAACGGCGGCGGGTACTACCACTATAGTTACAGTGTTGTTCGTGGATGCGACAGGATTGTGCCGGTCGACGTCTACGTTCCTGGCTGTCCGCCCACGGCGGAGGCGCTGCTGTACGGGCTGCTGCAACTGCAGAAGAAAATCCGCCGCACCGGGACGATCGAACGATGAGCGCGCCCTCGAAGAAGGCTCTGGCGGCGCTGGCCAAGGGCGCGGGCAAAGCCTGCGGCAAGGCGCTGGTCGACACGAAGATCGCGTTCGGCGAGGTCACGCTGACGGTTCAGCGGACGCAGATCGTGCCGGTGCTGGGCGCGCTGAAAGCGATGGGCTTCCAGCAGCTGGTCGACCTGTGCGGCGCCGACTATCCGGCGCGGGCCGAGCGGTTCGAGGTGATCTACCACCTGCTGTCCCTGACCCGGAACGAGCGCATCCGCATCAAGGTGAAGACCGACGAGCAGCAGCCCGTGCCGACGGCGATCCCGGTCTATCCGAACGCCGAGTGGTTCGAGCGCGAGGCCTACGACATGTACGGCATGTGGTTCGACGGTCACCCCGACCTGCGCCGCCTGCTGACCGACTATGGGTTCGAAGGGCACCCCCTTCGCAAGGACTTCCCGATGACCGGGTATGTGGAGGTCCGTTACGACGAGGAGCAGCGCCGGGTGGTCTATGAGCCCGTCAAGCTGAACCAGGAATTCCGTCAGTTCGATTTCCTTTCGCCGTGGGAAGGCGCCGAGTACGCCCGATGGTCGGGCGTGCTTCCGGGCGACGAGAAGGCGGGGACATGACCCATGCAGACGGCCTTTCGTTCCGCCGCCTCCTTCTTTCTGGTGACCTTCTCGACCGCCTTCCTGTTCATCCTGGGAGCGCGGCTCACGGGATGGTTCACGCGCGCGCCGATCATTCCGGCGGAGGACACCCAGACGCTGGGGCTGGCCATCATGGTCGCGGTCGTCTGTCTGGCGGTCGGCGCAGGCATCCGGCGCATGACCGCGTCGGAACTGCAGAGCGCGCTGCTCGGCGCCTCGGCCATCCTGTTGTCCACGCCGCTGGCGCAGGCCGTGCTGACCAACGAGTGGCGGATTTCGACGGCCGCCGTGTCGGGCATGGGGCTGCTCACGCTGGCGCTCGGGGTGCTGGTGGCCTTCAGCCGACGCCGGTCGGGCATCGAGGACTGACGCATGGCTGACGACATGAAGCCGGCGGTCGACGACGACCGCAAATTCACGATCAACTTCGGCCCGCAGCACCCGGCCGCGCACGGCGTGCTGCGCCTGGTGCTGGAGCTGGACGGCGAGATCGTCGAGCGGGTGGATCCGCACATCGGCCTGCTGCACCGCGGCACCGAAAAGCTGATGGAGGCGCGGACCTACCTCCAGAACATCCCGTACTTCGACCGCCTCGACTACGTCGCGCCGATGAACCAGGAGCACGCCTGGTGCCTGGCCATCGAGAAGCTGGTCGGGCTGGAAGTGCCTTACCGCGGCCAGCTGATCCGGGTGCTCTATTCGGAAATCGGCCGGATCCTGAACCACCTGCTGAACATCACCACCCAGGCGATGGACGTCGGCGCCCTGACGCCGCCCCTGTGGGGCTTCGAGGAGCGCGAGAAGCTGATGGTGTTCTACGAGCGGGCGTCCGGCTCGCGCCTGCACGCCAACTACATCCGGCCCGGCGGCGTGCACCAGGACCTGCCGCCCGAGCTGATCGACGACATCGAGAAGTGGGCCAAGGAGTTCCCGGCGGCGCTCAAGGACATCGAGAGCCTCGTCACCGAGAACCGCATCTTCAAGCAGCGCAACGTCGACATCGGCGTGGTGTCCAAGGAGCAGGCGCTGGCCTGGGGCTTCTCGGGCGTGATGCTGCGCGGCTCGGACATCGCCTGGGACCTGCGCCGCAGCCAGCCGTACGAGTGCTACGCCGAGCTCGAGTTCGACGTGCCGGTCGGCAAGAACGGCGACTGCTGGGATCGCTATCTCTGCCGCGTGGAAGAGATGAAGCAGTCCATCAGGATCATGCACCAGTGCATTGACCGGCTGCGGAAAAACCCCGGGCCGGTGATCACTCAGGACAACAAGGTGGTCCCGCCGCGCCGTGGCGAGATGAAGCGCTCGATGGAAGCGCTGATCCACCACTTCAAGCTCTACACCGAGGGATTCCGCACCCCGCCGGGCGAGGTCTATGCGGCCGTCGAGGCGCCCAAGGGCGAGTTCGGCGTCTATCTGGTGTCCGACGGCACCAACAAGCCGTATCGCGCGAAGATCTGCGCGCCGGGCTTCAAGCACCTGCAGGCCATGGACTGGATGAACCGCGGCCACATGCTGGCCGACGTGTCCGCCATCCTCGGCAGCCTGGATATCGTCTTCGGAGAAGTGGACCGATGAGCGCCCGTCGCCTCGCCAAGGAGCAACCGGCCTCGTTCGCCTTCGCCAAGGAGACGATGCAGAAGGCCGAGTGGTGGATCGCCAAGTACCCGGCCGAGCGCCGCCAGTCGGCGGTGATCCCGATCCTGTGGCTGGTCCAGAAGCAGGAAGGCTGGGTCTCCGAGCCGGCCATGCGGGCCATCGCCGATCTGCTCGGCATGCCCGTCATCCGGGTGCTGGAGGTCGCGACCTTCTACACCATGTTCCAGCTGGAGCCGGTCGGTAAGGCCGCACTGATTCAGATCTGCGGCACGACGCCGTGCATGATCCGGGGCGCCGGCGAGCTGATGGATGTGTGCCGCAGCCGGATCGGCCCCAAGGACAAGCTGAGCGCCGACGGCCGCTTCACCTGGCAGGAGGTCGAGTGTCTCGGCGCCTGCGTGAACGCGCCCATGGCCCAGATCAACGACTACTATTTCGAAGACCTGACCCCCGCCGACCTCGAGAAGATCATCGACGACTTCGCGGCCGGCAAGAACCCGGCGCCGGGTCCGCGCGTGGATCGGCAGACGTCGGCGCCCGAGGGCGGGCCGCTGACGCTGACGGATCCCAAGCTCTACGACGGCTCGGCGGCCAGGCCGATCAAGCGGCTCCCGAACAGCGAGCCCAAGAAGGAGCCGGCATGACCCGGCCGGACCTGAGCACGGACGCGGGCCTGAAGGCCTATCGCGACGAGCTTCGCGCCGTGGCTCGGCCGTGGCGGCTGGGCGGCTTCGCGCTCGTCCTGGCTGGCGCGCTGCTCGCCTCGCTCGGCGCCTGGGTGCAGGGCTGGCCGGACCTGGCCGTCAGCGTCGGCTATGGCCTGCTGGCGATCGGTTGGGCGCTGCTGCTGGCCGCCATCTTCCTCAGAACCCGCCACCACCGTCGCCGCATGGCGGAGAACGCATAAGCATGGTCGGAATCCTCGAAGACAAGGACCGCATCTTCACCAACCTCTACGGGTTCCATGACTGGGGCCTGGAGGGGGCGAAGAAGCGCGGCTGCTGGAACGCCACGGCGGACATGATCGCCATGGGCCCGGCCTGGATCATCGACAACATCAAGAACTCCGGCCTGCGCGGTCGGGGCGGGGCCGGCTTCTCCACCGGGCTGAAGTGGTCCTTCATGCCCAAGGAGGTCCGCGAGGGCCGTCCGCACTACCTCGTGGTCAACGCCGACGAGTCCGAGCCAGGCACCTGCAAGGACCGCGAGATCATGCGGCACGATCCGCACCTGCTGATCGAAGGCTGCCTGATCGCCTCCTTCGCGATGCAGGCGCACGCCTGCTACATCTACATCCGGGGCGAATACGTCCGCGAGCGCGAGGTGCTCGAGGAAGCGATCAAGCAGGCCTACGAGGCCCGGCTGGTCGGCAAGAACAACATCCACGGCTGGGACTTCGACATCTACGTCCACCACGGCGCAGGGGCCTACATCTGCGGCGAGGAGACGGCGCTGCTCGAAAGCCTCGAGGGCAAGAAGGGCCAGCCGCGCCTTAAGCCGCCGTTCCCGGCGGGCGCGGGCCTCTACGGCTGCCCGACGACGGTGAACAACGTCGAGTCGATCGCGGTCGTCGGCACCATCCGGCGCCGCGGCGCGGACTGGTTCGCGGGCTTTGGCAGGCAGAACAACACCGGCACCAAGCTGATGTGCATCTCCGGCCACGTGAACAAGCCGTGCAACGTGGAAGAGGCCATGTCGATCCCGCTGAAGCAGCTGCTCGAAGAGCACTGCGGCGGCGTGCGTGGGGGCTGGGGCAACCTGAAGGCCGTGATCCCGGGCGGCTCGTCCGTGCCGCTGATCACCCGCGAGATGTCCGAGGTCGCCCTGATGGACTTCGACTCGCTTCGCGAGATGAGGTCGGGGCTGGGAACGGCCGCCGTCATCGTTATGGACGAAAGCACCGATCTGGTGAAGGCGATCGCCCGCATCAGCTATTTCTACAAGCATGAGAGCTGCGGCCAGTGCACGCCGTGCCGCGAAGGCACCGGTTGGATGTGGCGGGTGCTGGAGCGGATGGCGATCGGCGAGGCCGACCCGTCGGAGATCGACCTGCTGCTCGACGTCGCCGGCCAGGTCGAGGGTCACACCATCTGCGCACTCGGCGACGCCGCCGCCTGGCCGGTGCAGGGCCTGATCCGCCACTTCCGTCACGAGATCGAAGAGCGGATCTCCAACTACCGCAGCCGCCGCGCGAACTTCGCCGGCCACGCCATCGCGGCGGAGTAACCCGATGCCCATCGCCAAGGTCAACGGACAGGAAGTCGAGTTCGAGCCCGGGATGACCGTGCTCCAGGTGGCGGAGCGCGCCGGGGAGGAGATCCCGCGCTTCTGCTACCACGAGCGGCTGTCCATCGCCGGCAACTGCCGCATGTGCCTGGTCGAGGTGAAGCCCGGGCCGCCCAAGCCGCAGGCGAGTTGCGCGCTGCCGGCCGCCGACGGCCAGGAGATCTTCACCAAGACGCCCATGGTGGAGAAGGCCCGCAAGGGGGTGATGGAGTTCCTGCTCATCAACCACCCGCTGGACTGCCCGATCTGTGACCAGGGCGGCGAGTGCGACCTGCAGGATCAGGCCATGGGCTACGGCCGCGACGCGTCCCGCTATGCGGAGAACAAGCGCGCGGTCGAAGAAAAGCACATGGGTCCGACCATCAAGACCTTCATGACGCGCTGCATCCAGTGCACCCGCTGCGTCCGGTTCGTGACCGAGGTCGCGGGCGTGTCGGACATCGGCCTGCTGTCGCGCGGCGAGGGCGCCGAGATCGCGACCTATCTGGAGAAGTCGGTCGACAGCGAGCTGTCGGGCAACGTCAACGACCTGTGCCCCGTCGGCGCCCTGACTCACCGGCCGTGGCAGTACCACTATCGTCCGTGGGAGCTGAAGAAGACCGAGTCCATCGACGTGATGGACGCGCTCGGCTCCAACATCCGCGTCGACAGCCGCGGGCCGGAGGTGATGCGCATCCTTCCGCGCGTGCATGAGGGCATCAACGAGGAATGGCTGGCCGACCGCAGCCGTTACGGTGTCGACGGCCTGTTGCGGCGTCGCCTGGACCGGCCCTGGGTGCGCGAGAACGGCAAGCTGCGCGAAGCCAGCTGGGCCGAGGCGCTGGGCGTCGTGGCCGACAAGCTGGTCTCCGCCGGCCCGAATCGCATCGGCGTCATCGCCGGCGACCTGCAGGACGCGGAATCCATGAAGGCGACGCTGGACCTGTTCCGGTCGCTCGGCTCGGCCAACACCGACTGCCGCCAGGACGGCTCGGCGCTCGGCGTCGGTCCGCGCGAAGGCTGGCTGTTCAACACCGGCCTGGCCGGCATCGAGCAGGCCGACGCGATCCTGATGATCGGGGTCGATCCCCGCCGGGAGGCGCCGCTGCTGAACGCGCGCCTGCGCAAGGCCTGGCTGAAGGGCGGGATGGAATCGGCCCTGATCGGCGCGCGGGCCGACCTGACGTTCGACTACGCCTGGCTCGGCGCCGGGGCTCAGACCCTGGCCAAGCCGCCGAAGGGTTCGCTGGACTTCCTGTCGAAGGCCGAGCGGCCGGCGATCATCGTCGGGTCGGCGGCGCTGTCCGGCCTCAACGGCGAGGCGGTGCTGAACGCTATCGGCGCCCTGGCCAAGAAGGTCGGCGTCGTGAAGGACGGCTGGAACGGCTTCAACGTGCTGCACTCGGCCGCCTCGCGCGTGGCGGGTCTGGACATGGGCTTCGTGCCGGGCGCCGGCGGCCTGTCGACGCGCGAGATGCTCAAGACCGGCGCGCTGGACGTGCTGTTCCTGCTGGGCGCCGACGAGGTCGAAAGCTCGGCCACGGGCGCCTTCAAGGTCTATCTGGGCAGTCACGGCGACCGTGGCGCGCACGGCGCGGACGTCATCCTGCCGGGCGCGGCCTACACCGAAAAGCCGGGCCTCTACGTCAACACCGAGGGCCGGGTTCAGATGGCCGAGCGCGTCGTCTTCCCGAAGGGCGACGCCAAGGAGGACTGGACCATCCTGCGGGCCCTGTCCGAGGTCATGGGCAAGACCCTGCCGTACGACACCCTGGACCAGCTGCGCGACCGCCTGATGGGCGACCATCCGACGTTTGGCCGGATCGACTATGTGCCGGAGCCGCGCCCGTTCGACCTGGGCGCGCTCGGCAGGAAGGGCGACCTCGGCGAGGCGGCGTTCAACGCCCCGGTCGAGGACCCGTACATGACCAACCCCATCCTGCGCGCGAGCGACGTCATGGCCGAACTGTCGGCCGAGCGCGTCCAGCCCCGGCTGATGGCGGCGGAGTAGGCGATGGAATTCTGGACCACCCCCCTCGGCTGGACCCTGATCACCGCCGGCCAGATCCTTCTGGTCACGGTCGGCATCCTGATCTCGCTCGCCTTCCTGCTGCTGGCGGACCGGAAGATCTGGGCTGGCGTGCAGATGCGCAAAGGCCCGAACGTGGTCGGCCCGTTCGGCCTGCTCCAGTCGTTCGCGGACTTCTTCAAGTTCGTGCTGAAGGAGGTCATCGTCCCGGCCGGCGCCGACAAGACGGTGTTCCTGCTGGCCCCGCTGATCACCTTCATCCTGGCCTTCATCGCCTGGGCCGTGATCCCGTTCGCCCCGGGCTGGGTGATCTCCGACCTGAACGTCGGGATCCTCTACATCTTCGCGATCAGTTCGCTGGGCGTGTACGGCATCATCATGGGCGGCTGGGCTTCGAACTCGAAGTACCCGTTCCTTGGATCGCTGCGCTCGGCCGCGCAGATGGTGTCCTACGAGGTCTCGATCGGCCTGGTGATCATCAATGTCATCCTGCTGGCCGGCAGCATGAACCTGACCCAGATCGTCAATCAGCAGTCGGGCTGGATCTGGAACTGGTACGCCTTCGGCGGGGGTCTCGCGACCCTGCCGCTGATCGTGGTGATGTTCCCGATGGCGATCATCTTCTTCATTTCGGCCCTGGCCGAGACGAACCGGCCGCCGTTCGACCTGCCGGAGGCCGAGTCCGAACTCGTGGCCGGCTATCAGGTGGAATACAGCTCGACCCCGTACCTGCTTTTCATGATCGGCGAGTACGCCAACATCGTCTTCATGTGCGCCATGATCACCCTGCTGTTCTTCGGCGGGTGGAATCCGGGCTTCCCGACCGACTTCCTGGCCAGCTGGCCGCAGTGGGTGGCGAACCTGTTCTACTTCGGCGTCTTCTTCGTGAAGACGGTCTTCTGGTTCACCATGATCGCCATGGTGAAGGCCTTCGTGCCTCGCTACCGCTACGACCAGCTGATGCGCCTGGGCTGGAAGATCTTCCTGCCGACCTCGCTGGTGGCCGTGGTGCTGGTCTCGGCCTGGCGCGTGTTCGGGGTTCAGGCATGATGCGTCTCGCCGTCATCGGCCTGGCGCTCATGGCCGGCGCCTGCACCATCGACGGGCCCGAGCCGGGCTCGACCGACGTCATGGCCGAATTGGAGCGCCAGGAGCGCATCCGTCAGCAGGAGGCCGAGCGGCAGCGGCTGTGCTCGATGCTGGATCCCGAGACTGATCGCTACGAGCGCGACTGCGGGCGGGGGAACCGATGAGGGGGCGACTCGTCCTGGTCGGCGCCCTGCTCGGGGTGCTGATGCTCAGCGGCTGCATGGGCACGATCCAGCACCGCGAGAGCGGGGGCCACTATTGCCGGGCGGACGTGCGCTGCCCGTATGGAGACTTCTGATGCTCAACCGTATCGCCCAGGCCGCCAAGGGCGCGATGATGCTGGACGTGATCGGCGCGGTCGGCCTGTCGGTGAAGTACATGCTGCGGCCGAAGGCCACGGTGAACTACCCGTTCGAGCGCAACCCGCAGTCGCCCCGCTTCCGCGGCGAGCATGCGCTGCGCCGCTATCCGAACGGGGAAGAGCGCTGCATCGCCTGCAAGCTGTGCGAGGCCGTGTGCCCCGCTCAGGCCATCACCATCGAGGCCGAACCGCGCGCCGACGGCAGCCGCCGCACGACCCGCTACGACATCGACATGGTGAAGTGCATCTACTGCGGCCTGTGCCAGGAGGCCTGCCCGGTGGACGCGATTGTCGAGGGCCCGAACCTCGAGTTCGCCACCGAGACCCGCGAGGAGCTCTACTACGACAAGGAGCGCCTGCTCGCGAACGGCGACCGCTGGGAACGCGAGATCGCCAAGATGCTCGAGATGGACGCGCCGTATCGGTGATGTCGGGACGGGGGTTCTCGATCCTCGGCCGATTGAAGAGCTTTCGCTACGCCCTGGCGGGACTGCTGTTTGTCCTGCGGACACAACACAACGCGTGGCTTCACCTGATTGCGACCCTGGGTGTCGCAGGCGCGGCCGTCGCCCTGCGCGTGGAGCCCCGCGACTGGCTTTGGCTGATCGCCGCGGTGGCCGTCGTTTGGGTCGCCGAGATCACCAACACAGCGTTCGAGCATCTCTGCGATGTGGTCTCACCCGAGCTTCATAGCTCGGTGCAGCGCGCCAAGGACGTAGCGGCGGCGGCCGTCTTGGTCGCGGCCATCGCGGCCGCCATTATCGGCGGGATCGTGTTCTGGCCGTATCTCGCCGGCGTGGCCTAGACCCGTTCCGCGATCACCTCGAGGACCATGGGCGTGACCATGACCGAGCGCGGGTCACGTTCGGCCTTTTCGAAATCCCCGATGACCCGGTCGGCCCAGGCCTGGTCGACCTTGCCGGATTCGACCAGGTGGAGAGGGTAGGTCTTGATGAAGGACGCGGGCCACTGCCAGACGAAGTTGTCGGGCGAGACGACATCGACGATCGGGCGGAGCGACCTGATCTTGAGACCGACCTCGGGCAGCAGGGCAGGGAAGGATCGGGCGATGTCCGGCTCCCCGCCCGAGGCGCGCCAGTCGTCGGTGACCATGCGCCGGAACTCGACCTGGGTCGGCAGGTCCGGGGCGAAGGACCAGGTTTCGTAGTCCAGATATTCGTGAATGACCGCCACGCCGCCCGGCCGAAGGGTGCGCGCCAGCTTCTCCAGCACGGCGCGAGGATCGCTGACGAAGGCGAGCACCCAGCGGACCCAGAAGGCGTCCACTCCATCGACGGGAAGGACATCGTCGACGAGGTCGATCTCGGCGGTGTCGATGTTGCCGAGGCCCCGGCTGGCGGCGGCGCCGTTGAGGAACTCCAGGAAGCGGTGCGAGCGCTCGAAGGCGTGGACGCGCCCTTCGGGCGCGACGATCTCGGCGAGGTCCAGGCTGGCCCAGCCGGGCCCCGCGCCGGCGTCGACGACGCGGGAGCCGACGGTGATCCCGGCGCGCCGCCAGGCGTCGAGCACGCGCGGGCGCCAGACCCGGTGCTGCAGCCCCAGGCGCTGGACCTCCACGTCGTGGGTGCCAAGCAGATAGTCCCGTTCCTGATCGCTCATGTCGGCCTCCGGTCGAGCAACGTTCAGATGGGCGTTTCGGCGCCGTTTGGCCATCCGTAACTTGCGGCCGATCCGGCTTTGCAAAGCCGATTTTCGCGGTCTAGAAGGGCGCCGAGTTTGGGGCGGGCCGATGCGCGGATTCGCGCTTGGCCGTTCCGGCGTCCACCACCCACGCGGCCGCGCGGCGGATCGCATCGGAGGCTCATCAGGCCGCATGATCCAGGCGATCGCCTTCTATGTCCTGTCCGCCGTCAGCGTGATCGCGGCCCTCCGGGTCGTGCTGGCGTCGAATCCCGTGCACTCGGTGCTGTGGCTGATCACGTCGTTCTTCTCGGCGGCCGGCCTGTTCGTGCTCATGGGGGCAGAGTTCCTCGCCATGCTGCTGGTCGTCGTCTACGTCGGCGCGGTGGCGGTGCTGTTCCTGTTCGTCGTCATGATGCTGGACGTCGACTTCCTAAAGCTGCGCGAAGGCTTCGCGCGCTACCTACCGTTCGCGACCATTGTGGCGGCGGTGCTGCTGATCGAGATGATCCTGGTGTCGTCCGCCGTCGCGGCGCGCGGCGCGGCCCGCGGGGCGCAGCCGATCGACATCAACCCCGACATGACCAATGCCGAGGCCATCGGCCGGGTGCTCTATACGGACTACGTCTACATCTTCCAGGCGGCCGGCGTCGTGCTGCTGGTCGCCATGATCGGGGCCATCGTCCTGACCCTGCGGCACAAGCCGCACGTGCGCCGCCAGAAGATCGCCGACCAGGTCGGCCGTGACCGCAAGAAGGCCGTGGCCATGACTCAGCCGGTCACCGGCAAGGGGATGCGGCCGGAGGACCTCGTATGACCATCGGCCTCGCCCACTATCTGGCGGTCGCCGCGATCCTGTTCACCATCGGGGTCTTCGGCATCTTCGTGAACCGCAAGAACGTCATCATCATCCTGATGTCGATCGAGCTGATCCTCCTGGCCGTGAACATCAACTTCGTGGCCTTCTCGACCCACCTGAACGACGTGGCCGGGCAGATCATGGCGATGTTCGTGCTGACCGTCGCGGCCGCCGAGGCCGCCGTCGGCCTGGCCATCCTGGTGACCTTCTTCCGCAACCGCGGCGACATCGCGGTCGACGACGCCTCCGTGATGAAGGGCTGACGCGTGCCGATCGAAACCCTCGTCACTATCGGCGTCTTCGCGCCGCTGATCGGCGCCATGATCGCCGGCCTGACCGGGCGCCGCATCGGCGACACGGCCTCGATGGCCGTGACCACGGGCCTGCTGTTCCTGTCGTGCGCCATCGGCTGGTACGTCTTCAGCCAGCACACCTGGGGCGGGCTCGAAGCCTTCACGCTCCGGCTGCTGCCCTTCATCAACATCGGCGACTTCCAGTCGGCCTGGTCGATCCGGATCGACGCCCTGTCGGCGGTGATGCTGATCGTGGTCACGACCGTGTCGGCGCTCGTGCACCTCTACTCCTGGGGTTACATGGCCGAGGACCCGGACAAGCCGCGGTTCTTCGCCTATCTGTCGCTGTTCACCTTCGCCATGCTGGCGCTGGTGACTGCCGCCGACTTCATGCAGCTGTTCTTCGGCTGGGAAGGGGTGGGCCTGGCGTCCTATCTGCTGATCGGATTCTGGTTCAAGAAGCCGACGGCCTCGGCCGCCGCCATCAAGGCCTTCGTGGTCAACCGGGTCGGCGACTTCGGCTTCGCGCTCGGGATCATGACCGTCTTCTGGATGTTCGGCACGATCGAGTTCGCCGAGCTGTTCCCGTTGATCGAGGCTCGCGCGGGCGCGACCTGGGAGTTCCTGGGCTACAACTGGTCGGCGCTCGACCTCGCGGGCTTCCTCCTGTTCATCGGCGCCATGGGCAAGTCGGCCCAGTTCTTCCTGCACACCTGGCTGCCGGACGCCATGGAAGGCCCGACGCCTGTCTCTGCTCTGATCCACGCGGCCACCATGGTGACCGCCGGCGTCTACATGGTCTGCCTGCTCAGCCCGATCTACGAGTATGCGCCGGTCGCGGCGCAGATCATCGCGGTCACCGGCGCGGTCACGGCCCTGTTCGCCGCGACGGTCGGCCTGGCCCAGAACGACATCAAGCGGGTCATCGCCTATTCGACCTGTTCGCAGCTCGGTTACATGTTCTTCGCGGCGGGCGTCGGCGCCTACCTGGTGCTCGGGCACCTGGATTTCGACGGGGCCTTCCATGCCGTCGCCGACCATGCCGACGACACCATGCGCTTCCTGAGCTGGGACCTGCACGCCCTGACGGTGGTGACCCTGCTGCTGTTCATGGGTGCCATGGGCAAGTCGGCGCAGTTCCTGCTGCACACCTGGCTGCCGGACGCCATGGAAGGCCCGACCCCGGTGTCGGCCCTGATCCATGCGGCCACCATGGTGACCGCCGGCGTCTTCATGGTCGCGCGCCTGTCGCCGCTGTTCGAGACCTCTACTGTCGCTTTGACGGTCGTCATCGTCATCGGCGCCATCACCGCCTTCTTCGCGGCGACGGTCGGCCTCGTGCAGAACGACATCAAGCGCGTTATCGCCTACTCGACCTGTTCGCAGCTGGGCTACATGTTCGTGGCCCTGGGTGTCGGCGCTTATTCGGCCGGCATCTTCCATCTCTTCACCCACGCCTTCTTCAAGGCCCTCCTGTTCCTTGGCGCCGGTTCGGTCATCCATGCGATGCACCATGAGCAGGACATGCGGAACATGGGTGGCTTGGCCAAGAAGATCCCCATCACCTACGCGATGATGATGATTGGCACGCTGGCCCTGACCGGTGTCGGCATCCCGGGCACCAATTTCGGCTTTGCCGGCTTCTTCTCCAAGGACGCCATCATCGAAAGCGCCTATGCCTATGGTGGCAATGT
>NZ_JANJTL010000083.1 GCF_024711105.1 Brevundimonas sp.
GAGGCGACGGCGTCAGCGAACATCCTGGCCTCCGGTTTCCTGCATGAAGACGGCCTCGAGGTCGGCGCCGACCCAGCGGGCTTCGAAGATGTCCACGCCTCCCGCGGAGAGCCGGCGGATCAGCTCAGGCGCCTCGGCGCGTGGGATGCGGACCATCACGACGCGGTCCTGGACCTCGGCGGAGCCGCCGATCACGCCGGCCGCAGCGGCCGGGTCCGATACTTCAAGCCGGAGACGTTCGCCGCCGGCGCCGCCGATCAGTTCTGACACCCGGCCCTCGGCGGCCAGGCGGCCCTTGTTCAGGATGGCGACGCGGTCGCAGATCTTCTGAACCTCGGCCAGCTGGTGGCTGGCGAGCACGACGGTGACGCCGTCCCGGTCGGCGAGCGAGCGGATCAGGGCGCGCATCTCGTTGATGCCCATGGGATCCATGCCCGAGGTCGGCTCATCGAGGATGACCATGGACGGCGAGCCCAGCAGCGCCGCGGCGACGCCGAGCCTTTGATGCATGCCGACCGAGAAGCCCTTCACCTTGCGGCCCGCCGCCTCCGTCAGGCCGACGCGATCCAGCAGGGCGTCGATCTCGGCGGCCTCGCCTTTCAGGCCGCCGGCGATGCTCAGCATCCTCAGGGTGTCGCGCGCGGTCAGGAAAGGATGGAAACGCGGCGTCTCGATCATGGAGCCGATGCGGCGGGGCGCCCCCGGCGGCCCGCCCATGACCGTGATCTGGCCGGAGCTCGGCTTCACCAGCCCGAGCCAGATGCGGAACAACGTCGACTTGCCCGCCCCGTTCGGCCCCAGCACCCCGTAAACGCCGCCGGGCTCGATCTGCAGGTCCAGGGAATCCAGCGCCTTCACCGCGCCGTAGGTCTTGGTGAGTGCGCTCGCCGTCAGGATCGCGGTCATGGGCCGACCTTGGCCGGGCGCGGGGCGGGCGACAAGGCGTTCGCGGATTAAACCTTGTCCATGCGACCGGTCACGGACATGTCGTGAGCGCAGGCTAGGAGGGCCCCATGCGTCGTCTGTTGCTCCTGTCGTTGATGCTGCTGGCCGTGGCGGCGCCGGCCGCGGCCCGACCGCTCATCCTCATCGGGATCGACGGGTTCCGCGCCGACTATTTGGCGCGGGGTTTGACGCCCAATCTGGCGCGGCTGGCGGAGGCCGGGGCGACGGCCGAGGGCGGCATGCGGCCCTCCTATCCGACGGTCACCTTCCCGAACTTCTACACCCTCGCCACGGGGCTCCACCCCGACCACCACGGTCTGGTCTACAACACCATGACCGACGCGTCACTTCCGGGCCGCACCTTCCGCCTGAGCGACAGGGCCGAGGTCATGGACCGCGTCTGGTACGACGCCGGCGAGCCGATCTGGGTGACCGCCGAACGCGCCGGAATCCGCACGGCTACGATGTTCTGGCCAGGATCGGAGGCGCCGATCGGAGGCGTGCGTCCGACCTACTGGCTGCCCTTCGAACAAAGCCTGACGTCGCTGGCGCGCGTGAACATCCTGCTCGGCTGGTTGAGCCTCCCACCAGAGGAGCGGCCGCGGTTCGCCACCCTCTATTTCGACATCGTAGACACGCGCGGTCACTGGAACGGGCCTGGCTCCCAGGAGCTGGAGGCGGCGCTAGTCGAGGTGGACACGGCCGTGGGCAGACTGCTCGAGGGGCTCGCCGCGCGAGGGATCGAAGCGGACTTTGTCGTGGTGGCCGATCACGGCATGGCCGAGGTCTCGGGCGAGAGGATCGTCTGGCTGGACGATCTCGTTCCCGCCACGGCCATCACCCTCGTTGGCTGGGGGGCCTTCGCCGGGCTCGATCCCCAACCGGAGCAGGTCGCTGAGGTCGAGACGGCGCTACTCGGCGAGCACCCTCACATGTCCTGCTGGCGAAAGGGCGAGGTTCCGGAGCGGCTTGCATTCGGCTCGCACCCGCGAATCCCCGCCATCATCTGCATGGCCGAAGTCGGCTGGACCATAGGAACCCGCGGCCGGACCGATCCGATGCGCGTCACGGGCGGCGCGCACGGTTACGACAACGCCGCGCCCGAGATGCGCGCCCTGTTCATCGCCAGCGGACCCAGCTTCGCTTCGGGAGTCAGGCTGACGGACGTCGACAGCGTCGATGTGCAGCCGCTGCTGGGGCGTCTGCTCGGAATCGATGTCCCGGCGGGCGACGGGCGGCTGGCCGACACGGCCCCGGCGCTCCGATAGGCCTTGCGGCGCCACGATGCCGCCCCAGATGTTCGCTGTGCTGAGATCGCTGAGACCTTTCGGGGAGTCCCTGATGAAGCCGTCACGCCTCGTCTTCGCCCTGGCCATGATGCTGTCCGCCTGCGGACAGCCGAGCGACACCCGGGCGCAGGATGGCGGCGGACTGGCTGAGCCGACCCGCCGTCCGCCCGAGACCCAGGGCGACATGCAGGCGTCCTTCGCGCCGGTGGTCCAGGTTTCGGCGCCTGCGGTGGTCAACATCTCGGCCCGCACCCTGGTGCGCCAGCGTGATCCCTTCTTCGAGATGTTCGGCGGCGGCGCGCCCCGGACGCGCGTGGCCCAGTCTGTGGGGTCGGGCGTGATCGTCCGCGCCGACGGCATCGTGGTCACCAACAATCACGTCATCAACGGCGCCCAGCAGATCCTGGTGACGCTCAATGACCGGAGGGAGTTCCCGGCGGAGATCATCCTCCAGGACTCCCGCTCAGATCTGGCCGTGCTCAGGCTCGAGACGGGCGGCGAACGCCTGCCGGTGGTGGCCATCGGCGACGAAAACGAGCTTCAGATCGGCGACCTGGTGCTCGCCATCGGCAATCCCTTCGGCATCGGCCAGACGGTCACCTCGGGGATCATCTCGGCTCTGAACCGCACGGGCGGGGAGGGCGCGGGCGCCTATATCCAGACCGACGCCGCCATCAATCAGGGCAATTCCGGCGGGGCCCTGGTCGACATGGACGGTGACCTGATCGGCATCAACTCCATGATTCTGTCGCCGTCGGGGACGTCGGCCGGGATCGGTTTCGCCGTGCCGGCTTCGATGGTGCGCCGGGTGGTAGAAAGCGCCGCGGGCGGAGAGACCGCGGTGGTCCGCCCCTGGCTGGGCGTCAGCGCCGAGGCCGTGACCTCCGAGGAGGCCCGCCGTTTAGGGCTGGATCGTCCCCGTGGCGTCATCGTGTCCGATGTCTATCGGAATGGGCCTGCCGCCCGCGCCGGGGTCCGGGCGGGCGACGTGATCACCGCGATCGGCGGGGTGGAGATCGAGGACGTGGCCTCGATGAACTATCGCGTCGGCGTGGCGCGCCCGGGTGATACGCTCCAGCTCACGGTCTTCCGGGACGGACGCGAGACGACGCTGCGGGCGGAGGCCGAGGCTCCGCCGGGCGATCCGACGCCGGCGACCGTGGTGCTCGGGGGACGCAACCCCTTCAGTGGCGCCCAGGTCGCAGACCTGTCGCCCGCTCTGGCGGACCAGCTGGGAGTCGATCCCGTGTCGGGCGGCGTGCTTCTGGCGGGCGTCTCGGGCCGCTCCTACGCCGCGGCCGCGGGCTTCCGGCGCGGTGACATCATCCGCAGCCTGAACGGCCAGCGCGTCACTTCCACGCGACAGTTGCAGCAGCTTCTCAACCAGCCCCAGCGCGCCTGGGAAGTCACCATCGTGCGCGACGGCCGTGAGGTCACTGGCAGGTTCTGAATCCGGCGCGGCCTGCATGACCGAAGCTTAATCCAGCCCGCCCCATTTCAGCCACGGTTCGCTACTCCTGTAGCGCTACAAATGTAGCGGAACAGGAGACGGCCGTGATCGAGAGCCTGCCCCGGCGCGAGCGCGAGGTGTTCGAAATCCTTTGCCGGCTGGAGACCGCGACGGCCGCGGACGTTCGTCGCGCCATGACCGGCGAGCCGAGCGATTCGGCGGTTCGCACCCTGCTGTCGCGGCTCGAAGCCAAGAAGCTGGTGGCGCGCCGCGCGGATGAGCACGCCTATCTCTATTCGCCCGCGCCCGCTCCCGAGGCCCTGGCGACCGGCGCGCTGCAGCGGCTGGTGGCGACCTTCTTCAACGGCTCGGCGGCCAGCGCGGCGACCGCGCTGCTCGGGCTGACAAACGAATTGAAGCCGGAAGAGCTCGAGGCGCTCAAACGCGCGATCGAAGAAGCCGAGGAGCGTCAGTCGTGATCGCCTCCCTGTTGCTCGAACTGCTGGCGAAGTCGGTTCTGGTGGCCGGCGCCGGGCTCATCCTCGCCGCGCTGCTGAGCCGGCGTCCCGCGACCGACCGGGTGATCGTCCTCCGTGCGGTCGTCGGCCTGCTCCTCGCCTTGCCGGTGATGGCCCTGCTTGGGCCTGACCTGACGATCTCGACGCCCGTGGCGGCGGCCGCGCCTGCGCCGGAAACCCTGCTGGTCGTCCCCTCCGACCCTGCCTGGGCGGGAGAGGTCACGCCGGTGGCCGGGGTGACCCTGTCGGGCTCGGTCGGCTATCCCTCGCCGGTCGCCTTGCTGGGAGCCGCTTATGCCATAGGCGCGCTCCTGGTGCTGGGACGGTTCCTCCTTGGGCTGGCCACGCTATGGAGCTGGACGGTCTCGGGCCGTCAGGTCCGCGATCCGGCCTGGACCGAGCCGCTGAGTCGCCTGAAGGGATCAGGCCGTCCGCCTCGCCTGATCGCCTCGCCCGCTGCGCCTGCGCCCCTCAGTTGGGGCCTGCCGCCGGGCGTGATCCTGATCGGGTCCCGGCAGCTCGCCCAGCCGCAGGAAGCTTCGGCCGTCCTCGCCCACGAACTCGCCCACCTTCGGCGCGGCGACTGGATCTTCCTGACCCTGTCGCGCGTCGCGCTGGCGCTGTTCTGGTTCAATCCGCTGGTCTGGCGTCTGCACGCTGAGCTCGCCGCGGCGACCGAGGATGCGGCCGACGCCGCCGCCCTGCGCCACGTGGACCGGGGCGCCTACGCCCGCACCCTGCTGAATCTCGCTTCCACCCTTACGCCCCAGGGCGCGACCGGCATGACCGGTCCCGCCCGCTCCCTAAAGAGAAGGATCGCCCGCATCATGACCACGCCCAAGTCCGCCCCGTCGCGCCCGCTGGCCCTGGCCGCCGCGGTTGGCGCCCTGATCGCCATCGCCACGCCGCTGGCCGCCGTGCAACTGGCCCCACCCGCGCCTCCGACGGCGCCGTCGGTTCCGGCCGCGCCGACGCCGCCGACGCCCATCGCGGGAGCTCCGGCCGCGCCTTCGGTCCCGCTGCCGCCCGCTCCCCCGGCGCCGCCCGCCCCGCCCGCCCTCCCGGCCCTGTTTCAGTCCGGGCACATGGTGGTCGACGGGGAGATGGTGATCGTCAACGGTCAGCGCCGGCCGCTCACCGCCGAGGAGCGGGCCGAAGTCGACGCCGCGCTGGCCGAAGCGCGTCGCGCCACCGAAGAGGCCCGGGTTCACGCCCGTGAGGCGCGCGCACATGCGGTCGAAATGGCGGCCCAGCATCGAGCCGAGGCCCGCGAAATCGCCGCCCACGCCCGCGCCTTGGCCGCCGACGCTCGGGTCCAGGCCGCTGCGGCGCGGGCCGACGCCCGTGTTCACCTGGCTGGCGCAGCCGACCAGATGGACGCCGGCGCCCGCGAGATGCGCCGCACGGCCGAGCAACTGCGCGATCCGGCCTTCCGCGCCGAACAGATCCGCGAAAACGCGGAGCGTGGCCACACGGTCACCGACGAGGAGTTGCGCGCCATGATCCCCCGCCTGCTCGAACAGGCGGATCAGATGGAGGCCCAGGCCGACGAGCTGCGTTCGCGCGATCTCTAAGCCATGACGCCTGGAGCATCACCCTTCCCCCGGGAAGGGTGATGCGCCTATCTGGTCGGGCATGTCCGACCTGTTCGAAGCCTCCGGCATCCATCCACCAGACGCGCCCCTCGCCGATCGTCTGAGGCCCCGGACGCTTGAGGAGGTGGTCGGGCAGGATCACCTGCTGGGTCCCGGCGGCCCCATCCGGCGCATGGTCGAAGGCGGCCGTCTGGCCTCGATGATCCTCTGGGGGCCGCCCGGCACCGGCAAGACCACCATCGCGCGTCTGCTGGCGAAGGCCGCGGGCTATCAGTACCAGCAGATTTCGGCGGTCTTCTCCGGCGTGGCCGATCTGCGAAAGGCCTTCGAGACGGCGCGGACGCGCCGGGCCGCGGGCCAGTCGACCCTGCTCTTTGTCGACGAGATCCACCGCTTCAACCGCGCCCAGCAGGACGGCTTTTTGCCCTTCGTGGAGGAGGGGATCGTCACCCTGGTCGGGGCGACGACCGAGAACCCCAGCTTCGAGCTGAACGGCGCGCTCCTGTCGCGCTGCCAGGTCTTCGTGCTGCGCCGGCTGGACGAGGCGGCGCTCGAGCAGCTGCTGCAACGGGCCGAGGCCGAGGCCGGCCGGCCTCTGCCGCTGGAGCCCGCCGCGCGCGAGGCGTTGATCGCCATGGCCGATGGAGACGGGCGCTACCTCCTCACCCTGGCCGAGACCCTGTTCGCCCTGCCGGCGGACCAGGCGGCCATGTCCGTCGGCGACCTAGCGGGCGTGCTGCAGAAGCGGGCCCCGGCCTACGACAAGGACCGCGAGGAGCACTACAACCTCATCTCGGCCCTGCATAAGTCGGTGCGCGGCTCGGACCCGGACGCGGCGCTCTACTGGCTGGCGCGCATGCTGACGGCGGGAGAAGACCCGCTGTTCCTGGCGCGGCGGATCGTGCGCATGGCGGTCGAGGACATCGGCGAGGCCGATCCCATGTCGCTGGTCATCTGCAACGCCGCCAAGGACACCTACGACTTTCTCGGCTCGCCGGAAGGCGAACTGGCGCTTGCCCAGGCGGTGGTCCACCTGGCGACGGCGCCCAAGTCGGTCAGCGTCTACCGGGCCTACAAGGCGGCGTCCTCGGCCGCGCGTGAGACGGGCTCGCTGATGCCGCCGGCCAATATCCGCAACGCCCCGACCAAGCTGATGAAGGAGCTCGGCTACGGCAAGGGCTATCAGTACGACCCGGAAGCCGAGGGCGGTTTCTCCGGCGCGAACTACTGGCCGGAGGGGATGGAGGCCCGGACGTTCTACGAGCCGACCGACCAGGGCCACGAGGCCCGGGTCAGGGAACGCCTGGCCCATTGGCGCGAGCTGCGCCGCCAGCGGCAAGGTGAATGAACCGTTGCCGTAACGACAATGTCCGGTAAGCTTCGCAGCCTGTCTGTCCTTTGGGAGGGGAAGATGACGGAAGACACTGCGGCCCCCGCTGGCGGGGGCGTTCCCTGGCATCTCTGGCTGGTCGGCGTGCTGAGCCTGCTGTGGAATGGCTTTGGCGCCTATGACTTCATAATGACCACGACGCAGGGCGAGGCCTACATGCGCGCGTCCGGCTTCGACGACGCCATGATCGCCTACTACATGGACATGCCGACCTGGATGTGGGGACCCTGGATCCTCGGCGTCTGGGGCGCGGTGGCGGGATCGATCCTGCTTCTGATGCGCAATCGGCTGGCGGTCTGGGCCTTTGGCCTGTCGCTCCTGGGCGCGGTGATCAGCCTGATCTACGGCAAGTTCATGAACCCGCCCCCGTTTTCGGAAGAGATGGCCGCGATGGGCTTCATGCCGTGGGTGATCACGGCGATCGCGGTCTTCCTGGCCTGGTACGCCTGGACCATGAGCAAGAAGGGAGTGCTTCGCTGATGAGCGAGACCGATACGCCTGTCGTGAGCGGGACGCCCTGGCACCTGTGGGTGGTCGGCGTCGTCGGGGCCCTCTGGAACGGCTTCGGATGCTTCGACTATTTCATGACCCAGACCAATCGGGACGAATGGTTCGCCCAGATGGGCATGACGCCCGAGCAGCTCTCCTATTTCGAGGCCATGCCGGCCTGGACTCACGGGGCCTGGGCGATCGGCGTGTGGGGCGGGTTGCTGGGCGCCATCCTTCTGCTGCTTCGCATGAAGTGGGCCACGCACGTCTTCGCGCTCTCGTTCCTCGGCTGGCTCGCCGGGGCGATCTACGCCTTCGGCATGTCGAACGGGCTGGAAGTCATGGGCGCGATGTGGCCGATGCAGATCGTCATCGGGGCTGCATGCGTCTTCTTCGTCTGGTACGCCTGGACCATGTCGAAACGGGGCGTGCTCCGCTAAGGGCCGGTGGAGGAAGCGGTGGCGGACCACAGTCTCTTCGTCAGCCACCATTCGTCCAAGGCCCGGATCGCCAGCCAGGTCGTCGATGAGCTCGAGCGGCGCGGCGTCGGCTGCTGGGTCGCGCCTCGGGACATAGAGCCGGGAGAGCCCTTCGACCGCGCCATCAAGGCGGCGGTGGCCGACAGCGACGCCATCCTGGTCCTGTTCTGTGACAAGGCCGACAACAGCCGCCACGTGAAGCGCGAGCTGATCCTCGCCGACGAGGGCGGCAAGGCCATCATACCGCTGCGCGTCTCCCGGGTCGTGCCGTCGGAATTGTCCTACTGGTTCAAGGACGCCCAGTGGATCGACTGGATGGACGGCCGCGCGGAGGTGTTCGACCGCATCGCCCGTCAGGTGAGGGGGCTGGAGGAGGGTGGCCCGGACCCTGTGACGGGGCCGGCGGTCCCCTGGGTCCCCACCTGGGTGCGTGGTGTGCCTTGGCACGTCTGGGTCTTGGGCGCGATCCTGCTGCTGTGGAACCTGTTCGGGTTCACGGTCCAGGCCTGGGCGGCGCTGGCGCCCGAGAGCTACGAGCGAAACATGGGCGTTTCGGCCTCGGCCAGCGCGATTTATCGAGAGGCGCCGTGGGCTCTCGTTGTCGCCCTGGCCGGCACGGGCGGCTCGGCGGCGGCGGGCGTCCTGCTGCTGCTGCGACGGCGCTGGATGTTCCACGCCGTGGCTGTCTCGCTCGCGGGCTCGGTCATCGGCACCATCCATCTGTACGCGGCCGGCGTGCTGGCCGCGTCGTCGTTGTTCAATCTGGTCGGAAGTCTGATCATCTGGGGGGTCATCGCCCTGCTCATGTGGTACGCCCACGTCATGACCCGCCGGGGCGTACTTCGTTAGGGAGCTGGGCGGGTCCGCCACGCTGCGTGACGTCTTGACCGCGAACGCGGCGCTCGGCCAAGAGCCCTGATGGCTCGCGCCCCGGTCAACCTGCCGCCCGAAGAGGTCGCCGCCGTCCGGTCGTGGGTGCTCCACGAGGACGCCGAGGTGCTGGCGCTGAACAAGCCTGCGGGGCTGTCCAGCCAGGGCGGTCGCATCCGGGCGCATACGCTGGATGACCTGCTGTGGGCGTTCATGCGCTCGAACGGCAAGCGGCCGGAACTGGTCCATCGGCTGGACCGCGACACCTCCGGTGTTATCCTGGCGGCGAAGACCAAGCCGATGGCCGGCTTCCTCGGCAAGGCGCTGCAGGCGCGGCGGGTGCGCAAGACCTATCTGGCTCTGGTCGGCGGTGGGGCGCCGGCGCCCCGGCAGGGCGACATCCGCACGGCGCTCCGTCGCGAGGAGATCGGGCGCGAGGCCTATATGCGCGCCTGCCCCGACGGCCATCCGGACGCCCAGGCTTCGCACAGCCGCTACCGGACCCTGGCCGCCAATGAAGAGGCGGCAGTGGTCGAGCTGGAGCCGCTGACCGGCCGCATGCACCAGCTGAGAGTGCATCTGGCCTCCATCGGCCGGCCGATCCTGGGCGACGTCCGCTACGGCGGCCCGTTGACGGCCAGCGGCGGAGCCGTGCCGCGCCTGATGCTGCACGCGGCGGCGATCACCTATCCGCTGCCCGAGGGCGGGACGCGCAGCGTCCAGGCGCCGCCGCCGGATGACTTCGAAGCGGTCAGGGCGGCGCTGGGCCTGCGCTAACCGCGCGCTAACCCTGTTCGGGCATGGCTTGGAGTCATGCGCCGCCGCGACTTCATCACCGTAAGCCTCGCCAAGGAGGAGGAGCGGCCGACGCCGTCGACCTTCGACATGACGACCATCGGCCTGCCGGTGATCACCGACGGGCGCATCCGCAACTACGTCTTCGTGCGATTCCGCCTGCATCTGGCTACTGGCCATGATCCGATGACGGTGCGCGACAAGGACCCCCACCTGCGGGACTCCATCGTGCGAGCGGCGCATCGGCGCCCCTTCACCCTCCCGGACGACTGGACGAGGCTCGACGGGGGGCCCATGGCGGGATGGGTGATGGCGGCCGCCGCCACCATCTGCGGGCGCGGCGTGGTCGAACGCGTCTCGATCCTCAGCCAGGACCCGCAGCGCCGGACAGGCGTTCGCCCCACTTAGGCCTAACAAAAGCCTGACGCCCCGTTGCAGCGCGCGCGCGCATTTGGCACTTTCGCGCGCATTTCCCGGGGGCGCGATCCTGCGCCCGGTGCGGACGGGGGGACCGGAAGGCGGAAGGCCAAGCTCAGGCGCCGCGCCAAGGGTCCGTCGCGCAGAGCAGGACTACGAGGGACTCTACACTCATGCAGGAATTCTTCTTGCCGCTGGTCATTCTGGCCGGCGCTCTGGGGGTGCTTTACGGCGCGCTTCAGACCGCCGCCCTGATGAAGGCCAACGCCGGCACCGAGCGGATGCGCGAGATCGCCGCCGCCATTCAGGAGGGGGCCTCGGCCTACCTCCGCCGCCAGTACACCACCATCGCCATGGTCGGCGTGGTCATCCTGATCGCCGCCTTCTTCCTGATCGGTCCGTGGGCGGCCGTCGGCTTCCTGATCGGCGCCGTGCTTTCGGGCATGGCCGGCTATGCGGGCATGCTGATCTCGGTCCGCGCCAATGTGCGCACCGCGCAAGCCGCGTCCGAGAGCCTGGACAAGGGCCTGTCGATCGCCTTCCGCGCGGGCGCGGTCACCGGCCTGTTCGTGGCCGGCGGCGCCCTGATCGGGGTGGCGGGCTACTACTTCGTCCTGACCGAGACCATGGGCTTCGAGCGCACCAGCCGTGAAGTCATCGACGGCCTGGTCGCCCTGGGCTTCGGCGCCTCGCTCATCTCCATCTTCGCGCGTCTGGGCGGCGGCATCTTCACCAAGGGCGCCGACGTGGGCGGCGACATGGTGGGCAAGGTCGAGGCCGGCATCCCCGAAGACGATCCGCGTAACGCCGCGACCATCGCGGACAACGTGGGCGACAACGTCGGCGACTGCGCCGGCATGGCCGCCGACCTGTTCGAGACCTACGCGGTGACCACCGTCGCCACCATGGTGCTGGCGGCGATCTTCTTCCGCGACCAGCCCTACGTCGACGTGATGATGCTGCTGCCGCTCGCCATCTGCGCGGTCTGCGTGCTCACCTCGATCATCGGCACCTTCTTCGTCCGCCTGGGCAAGAGCCGCAACATCATGGGCGCCCTCTACAAGGGCCTGATCGTCACCGGCGTGCTGTCCATCGGCGCGGTCTGGTGGGTGGTCACCAACCTGGTCACTGGCCCGATCACCATCCCCGGCGTCGCCGGCGCGGTCGATCCGATGAACCTGTTCTGGTGCGGCGTCGTCGGCCTGGCCGTCACCGCCGCTATCGTCATGGTCACCGAATACTACACCGGCACGGGCTTCCGCCCGGTGAAGTCGGTCGCCAACGCCTCGGTCTCGGGCCACGGCACCAACGTGATCCAGGGCCTGGCCGTCTCGCTGGAGTCCACGGCCATCCCGGCGCTGATCATCATCGTCGGCATCGTCGCCAGCTTCCAGCTGGCGGGCCTGTTCGGCATCGCGCTCGCCACCACCACCATGCTGGGCGTGGCGGGTATGATCGTGGCGCTCGACGCCTTCGGTCCGGTCACCGACAACGCCGGCGGCATCGCCGAGATGGCGGGCCTGGATCCGGAAGTGCGGGTGTCGACCGACGCGCTCGACGCCGTGGGCAACACCACCAAGGCCGTCACCAAGGGCTACGCCATCGGTTCGGCGGGCCTGGGCGCGCTAGTGCTCTTCGCCGCCTACACCGCGGACCTGGAGCACTTCGCCTCGGAAGCTGAGGTGGGCTCCTTCTTCTTCGGTCTGGGCGAGGTCGCTTTTGACCTATCCAACCCCTACGTCGTGGTCGGCCTGCTGTTCGGGGGGCTGCTGCCCTTCCTGTTCGGCGGCATGTCGATGACGGCCGTGGGCCGGGCTGCGGAGTCGGTGGTCGCCGAAGTGCGCCGTCAGTTCCGCGAGAACCCGGGCATCATGACCGGCGAGGTCAAGCCCGAGTACGGCCGCGCGGTGGACATCCTGACCCGCTCGGCCATCCGCGAGATGATTGTGCCGTCGCTCCTTCCGGTGCTGGCCCCGATCGTCCTGTTCGTGGCGGTGCTG
>NZ_JANJTL010000155.1 GCF_024711105.1 Brevundimonas sp.
AGCCGGACCGCTGGCCGACTGGCCGGAGCCGCCCTCGCCCGGGCCGCAGCCGGCGAGGACGGCCGAGGCCGTGATGATCTGCAGCATGCGCATCTGGTTCTCCCTTCGCTCGGCCCCTAGGCCTTCGGCTCCGGACTGCGAGGCTTGAGTGCCTGGGCGCGGCGGCCGCGCGCTAGCCCGCGGCACCCTCGCGCAGGCCGGGGTGATCTCTCCAGGCGTCGGCGCGCCCCGCCTGGAGGGTGATCGGGAAGGTCCCGGTGTTGCCTTCACCGGGGTATCGGCGGACGTCGATCGTGCCCTCTCCCGAGGCGCAGTCTTCGCTCAGCGTCGCGTCCACCTGGAACTCGTGCTCCAGCGCATCGAAGCGAATGTGGAGGTTCCGGCCGTCCAGGCTGGCCATGCCCTCGCCGCCGCCGTGGACAGACCAGGCCATGCGGCCCTGCGGATTGATCACGAAAGCTCCGAGACCGCCACCGGGGCCGCCCGCCTGCCATTCCATGGCCAGCGGGCAGGGTTCGCTGGACCTGGCCGAAGGCCCAGAGGACGCCTCGCCGCCGGACTGCGGATCGCAGGCGGCCAAGATCAGGGCAGCCGCCAAAGCCGGTCGTAGACGCATGATCACCTCCGTCAACAGGCGGCCAAGACCTCGCGGCCGTCGATCATCTCAGTGCATTCGTGTCGGACAGTCAGTCGCCATTCCCCGCCTTCGGCGAGGCTGGGGTCAGTCGTGACGGCCGTGCCGACGCCTTCGCCCGTCAGGCAATCCGGGGCCAGTTCGGCGCGGATGGTGACATTCAACGGATGATCATCGGCCTGGATGAGAAGCGACTGTTCGTCGAGCGAGGCCGTGCCTGTCGTCCCGATATATTCTGGGCGACTGATGTTCCCTTGAGCGTCAGCAACGTAGGCGAATTCGCCAGACGGTCCGCTGATGATCCACCGGCCCTCGATGCGGCAGCCGTCGCCCGACGCGCGCGTGGCCGGCGCTTGTTGGTCCGTGCCGCTCCCGTCACCCCCGCCGCACGCCGCGACGACCATGCAGCATCCGAGGATGAGGATTGCCGTGCGCATAAAGGCCTCCCCTTCAGCCCTGCAAACCCAGATTACCACGTTCGATCAGTTGGCGCGACGATTGGTGCTCGGGCTCACTTGCCGAGAGCCGCAGCAAGGGCGCGGGTCGACTCTCCTGGCCGCCCGGTCTTAGGCGTGCGGCAGGCTGTCGCAGGGAGGCTGAGCGGCCGCTGTTCCGGGAACATTGCAACAGTTCCGGTTCCCGAAGCAGGAAAGGAGATTGAGTCGCTGCCGGAAAACGACAGTCTTTCAATAAAGACCAGATTACGCTGATACATTGGTAAGTCATGAAATAGTCACGCCTAAATCATGGTTGCCTTTTCACCTCATTGTCACCTAGCCACGGGGCAGTTCTGCACCGCGCTCCCCAATTTCGCGGCTCAGCTTTCCGTCCTGAGAGAGAGTGACCATGAGTATTCGCAAGCGCGCCCTTCTGGGCGCCACGGCCCTTGCCGGCCTGACCCTGACCATCGCTCCGGCCTCGGCGCTCGCGCAGACGGCGGAAACCGATCCCACGGCGTCTGAAACCGCCGAGCCGGACACCACCGCCGTCGACGAGATCGTCATCGTCGGCTCGCGCATCCGCCGCGACACCTACAACTCGCCGTCTCCGGTCCAGGTGATCACCGCCGAGGAAACGCTGCAGGCCGGCTACGCCTCGACCACCGAGGCGCTGCAGGGAACGGCCGTCACGGGCGGGTCGTCCCAGATCAACAACGCGTTCGGCGGCTACGTCACCGAAGGCGGACCGGGCGCGAACACCATCGGTCTGCGGGGCCTCGGCCCGTCGCGGACGCTGGTCCTGCTGAACGGCCGCCGCGTTGCGCCGGCGGGCTCGCGCGGGTCGGTGGGCTCGGCCGACCTGAACGTGCTGCCGACCGCCATGATCGAGCGCATCGAGGTGCTGCGCGACGGCGCCTCGTCGGTCTACGGCTCCGACGCCATCGCCGGGGTGGTCAACATCATCACGCGGCGCAATGTCGACGACGTCACCCTGTCGGCCCAGTACAACTACGCGGGCGGCGCCGGTGACACCTATCGCGTCTCGGCCGTCGGCGGCGTCAGCGGTGACCGCTGGAGCCTGTCGGGCTCGGCCGAGTACTACGAGCGCAACGAGCTGACGCTCGGCGACCGCGACTGGACGCGCTGCAACACCGACTACCGCATCAACCGCGCCCGCGGCGTGCGCAACGACGACGTCGATCCGGTCACCGGGCTTCCGGTCTGCTACCCGATCACGTCGACGGGTTCGAACGGCGTCACCATCAACACCATCGGCACGGGCTACCTGACCTCGGTCCCGGGCGAGCCGGGCACCACCTATCGCCCGGGCGTCGTTGGCGCGCCGGGCGCGGAGCGGGGCGCCTACTTCAACCGCTACCGGCCGAACCCGAACGTCACGACCGGCCTCGTCGGCTTCGAGGGCGTCGGGGGTTACAACGACGACTTCTCGGGGATCAGCCTGAACGTCCGCGACACCTTCGAGGAGCGAATGCTCAACGAGTCGCTGATCTCGCCTGCCCAGATCACCACCGGCTATCTGCAGGGCTCTTATGACGTGCAGGCGCTGGGCAACGCCGAAGCCTTCTTCGAGGTGCTCGGCAACAACCGCCGCTCGCAGCAGACCGGCTACCGCCAGCTGGCGCTCGACTATGCGGTCGGCAGCCCGCTGATCCCCTCGGAGCTCGCGTGGAGCCGGTTCGCGCCCGACCAAGGCCTGAACCAGGGACAAGACGTCGGCGTGCGCGCCTTCATCGGCTACGGCAACGATGTCAGCGAGCAGGAGGTCACCTTCTGGAAGGGCACGACCGGCCTGCGCGGCGACTTCTTCATCCCTGCCTGGCGGTATGAGGCAACCCTGTCCCACAGCCGGTCGAACTCGGACTACACCTTCCAGTCCTTCCTGACCGACCGACTGATCAACAGCCTGGACGTGGTGTCGGCTCCGGCCGGGACCGATCCGGCCCTGGTTCGCGGCGGCTTCACCTGCGCGAGCAACGTCTCGGGGGCGACGGCGAACTGCATTCCCGCGCCGTTCCTGAACGCGGCGACCATCGGCGGCGATCTTCCGGCCGACTGGCGGAACTACGTCTTCGTCCCCGTGACGGGCACGACGCAGTACGAGGAGACGGTGGCTTCGGCCTTCATCGACGGGCCCCTGTTCGATCTGCCCGCCGGCGAGGTGATGGGCGTGTTCGGTGTCGAGTACCGGACGGCGTCGATCGATGATCAGCCGCCGGCCGACAGCGTCTCGGGCAACCTCTACAACCTGACCTCGGCGGCTCCGACCGTCGGCTCGGACTCGGTGTGGGAAGCCTATGGCGAGGTCGAGCTGCCGATCCTGGTCGACGCCCCGTTCGCCCGCGAGCTGACGGCCAACCTGTCGGCCCGGTACACGGACTATGAGTCCTACGGCGCGGACATCACCTACAAGGTCGGCCTCGTCTACACCCCGACCGACTGGCTGTCGTTCCGCACCAGCTATGGCACCTCGTTCCGGGCCCCGGCTCTGTTCGAGCAGTTCCAGGGCGGCACGACCGGCTTCCTGTCCTCGACCGTCGACCCGTGCGACGAGTACGGTCAGGGCGATCCGACCACGATCCGCTACGCCAACTGCCAGGCCGAGATCGGCGATCCGCGCTTCCGCCAGACGAGCGGCGTGGAGGTCATCACCGCCGGCGGCGCCGACGCGGGCCTGGAGGCCGAGACCTCGACCAACTTCTCTGCCGGAGTGATCTTCCAGCCGACCCTGCCGGAGTCGATCGGCCAGCTGGCCATCGCGGTCGACTACTACGACATCGAGGTGAACAACGGCGTCACCCGGGTCGGCGGTTCGGCCATTCTGCAGCGCTGCTACGACGATCCGGAATTCCGGGCCGGCGGTGGCTTCTGCCGGCTGGTCGACGAGCGTAACCCGGCCGACGGCTCGCTGACGGTCCGCGACAGCTACACCAACGTCGCCACCGATCGGGTCAACGGCATCGACTACAACGTGCGCTTCACGCGTGACGTCGGGCCGGGCCTGCTGACGCTGAACGGCTCGGTGACCCAGTACCTGGAGCAGACCACCCAGCTGTTCGCCGACGATCCGGAAGAGAACCTGACAGGCACCCTGACCTATCCGGAGTTCACCGGCACGGCCGACGCATCCTTCGCCTGGGACACCTGGCGCGTGCGCTATGGCGTGGAGTGGGTTGGCGAGCAGGATTCGACCGAATACCTGGGCCTGGATCCGGCCGACCCGGACCTGGACTACGTCTTCGACGTCGACGACTACTTCATCCACAACGCCTCGGTTCAGTACCAGGCCAATGACTGGACCATCACGGCCGGCCTGCGGAACCTGTTCGACGCGACCCCGCCGTCGATCTCCTCGGGCGCCTACAACCGGGTCGGCAACGCCCCGCTGTACAGCGGCTACGACTACCTGGGCCGCACGGCCTTCATCAATCTGAGCCGGACTTTCTAAGCCCTCCCCCCGCCGGAAAGGCGGCTCAGCCGGGCGGCGGTCGGAAACGGCCGCCGCCTTTTCTTTTGCCTCGTGCGCCCGGGATGGTGCATCCGGCTCGGGGCCTCGGGCGTTGAGGGCCCGGACAGGGCGGGGCTGAGACCACGTGACGTTTGATCAGGCGCTGGCCTTCGGACTGGTCGGACTGACCATCGCCGCCTTCATCTGGGGGCGGTTTCGCTACGACCTCGTGGCGGTCGCCGCGCTGGTGGTCGGGCTGGCGATCGGTGTGATCCCTGCCGAAGCCGCCTTCGACGGTTTCCGCAACGACGTGACTGTCATCATCGCCTGCGCGCTCATCGTGTCCGCCGCGTTTGCGCGGTCCGGGATCGTCGAGCTGGCGCTCCGTCGCGTGCTGCCGTTGCTGAAGAGCGAGCAGTCCCAGGTGCCTGTGCTGACCGCCGTCGTCACGGCGCTGTCCATGGCCACCAAGAATGTCGGGGCGCTGGCGATCATGACGCCGGTGGCGATGCAGGTTTGCCGGAGGACAGGGACCTCGCCCTCGCGGCTACTGATGCCGATGGCCTTCGGGGCCATGGCCGGCGGGATGGTCACCCTGGTGGGGACCTCGCCGAACATCATCGTGGCGGAGGTGCGCGCCGACATCCTCGGTGAGCCGTTCCGGATGTACGACTATGCGCCGGTCGGTCTGGCGATCACGGCCATGGCGCTGGTCTTCCTCGCCGTCGGCTATCGCCTGCTGCCCCGGAACCGGCAGGGCGCGACGAGCATGAAGTCCGCCTTGGCCGCCGCAGCCTACGCCACCGAGGTCGCCGCGCCAGAGGGCTGGAGCGTGGGCCCCATCAGCGTCGCGCGCCTGGCTGATCTCGGCGCGGGCGAGGTGAGGGTGCTGGCCCTGATCCGCGAGGGCAAGCGCCGCGCCCGGCCGCGTGGCAACACCATGGTCCGCGAGGGTGACATCGTTCTGGTCGAGGGCGAGCAGGCGGCGCTTGAGACCTTCCTGGCGCGCAGCCGCATGCGTCTGGTCCGCGACGACCGGCCCGTCGCGCTGAATGCGCCGACCGAGGAGGCGGCGATCGTGGAGGCCGTCATCGGCCGCAACTCCCCGCTCAAGGGCCTGTCCGTGCGCCAGTCGGACCTGTACGGCCAGTACGGCGTCAACCTGCTCGGCGTGTCGCGTTCGGGATACGAACTCACCCAACACCTGCGGACCGCCAAGCTCCAGGCCGGCGACATACTCCTGCTCCAGGGCGCCGAGAACAGCCTGCCGGCGACGCTCCAGGGGCTGGACCTGTTGCCGCTCGTCGAACGCGAGGTGCGTTTGGGCGATGCACGAAAGCGCTTCCTGCCCGCCATCGTCCTGGCGGCGGCCATGATCCTGGTGGGGCTTCAAATGATCCCGGTGGCCGTAGCCTTCTTTGGCGCGGCGGTGGCGATCGTGGCGCTCGGCGGGCTGCGCATGCGCGAGGCCTATGCGGCGCTTGACGGTCCGTTGCTGGTGCTGGTGGCGGCGCTGATCCCCGTGTCCGACGCCATCCAGCAGACGGGCGGGGCGGATCTGATCGCCGGCGCCCTGTCGGGCGTATTCGCGGGCGCGCCGGGCGTGCTTGCGGTCGGTGGCGTGCTGTTCGCCTCCATGGCGGTGACGCCCTTCCTGAACAATGCCGCGACGGTGCTGATCGTGGCCCCCATCGGGGCGACCCTGGCCCAGCGGCTGGGGCTCAATCCGGACCCTTTCCTGATGGCCGTGGCGGTCGGCGCCGCCTGTGATTTCCTCACGCCCATCGGGCACCAGTGCAATACCCTGGTTATGGGGCCGGGGGGATACCGGTTCGGGGATTATCCCCGGCTCGGCGCGCCGCTCAGTCTGCTCGTGCTGCTGGCCGGGCCACCCCTGATCCTGACTTTCTGGCCGCTTTGACGAACGCCGCTTGACGAGGTCGCACAGTATGCGGCATACACTGTGTGTCACACACTGTGTGACGGCGGGTGACTGGCATGGGCGAGACGGAACAGTTCGAGGCTTTGAGGCTGGAGCTCAGGCGGGGATCGCTGGTCCTGGCGGCGCTCGCTCGCCTGAGAACCGAGCAGTACGGCTATTCGCTGCGCGTCGCCCTGGCCGAGGACGGCATCGAGATGGAGGAATCCACCCTCTATCCGCTGCTGCGCCGGCTGGAGAGCCAGGGCCTGCTGACCAGCGAGTGGCGCGAGGAGGACAAGCGCAAGAAGCGCTTCTACCGGCTCTCGCCCGACGGCGAGGGCGTGCTTCGCCGCCTTCACGAGGAATGGAAGCGCATCTCCGCCTCGCTGGAGCGCGTGCTGTGACCAATCGATCGAACAAGGGGAATGGGGCGATGAGCCTGATCGAACGCTACCTGGCCGCCGTCGCGGCCCAGCTCAATCCGGACCAGCGCGAGGACGTCATCGCCGAGCTGCGCGACGACCTCATGAGCCGCATCGAAGCGCGTGAGGCCGAGCTCGGCCGCACGCTCACCGACGACGAGACCGAGGCCGTCCTGCGCGAGCTGGGCCATCCGCTGGCGGTGGCGGCGCGCTATGGCGCAGGGCCCCAGCACCTGATCGGGCCGGAGCTCTATCCGTGGTGGCTGTTCGCCATGAAGGTCGGGCTGGCGGCCATGGCGCTGCTCTCGGTGATCGGCCTGGGCGGTCGCGTACTCGGCGGCATGGACGTGGGCCAGGCCTTCGCCCAGGCGCTCGGCGGCTTCATCGAGGGCGGCCTGACGCTGCTCGGGCTCGTGACGGTCCTCGGCTTCGTCTGGGAGCGGTACGGCGGCAAGCCGGGGTTCATCACCAACTGGCGGGTGCGCGACCTCGGCCTGTTCGAACTCGGGCGGCTGAACGCCGACACCTGGGGCAAGGCGATGCAGTCGGGCCAGCCGAAGGTGGTCTATGTCGACGCGACCGGCTCGCGCATGTCGCCGGTGGCGCGGGCGCTGGCCAGCGCCACCGCCATGGCGGTGTTCCTGCTGTGGTGGGTCGGCGCCCTGCGGCTCGGCGGGACGGGCGTCGAGGACATCGAGGCGCTCGTCTGGGGCGTGGACTACACCGCCGCGGTCCAGGCCGTGATCGCCGCCCTGTGGTGGCCGGTGGTGGTCTATGGCGTGTGCCGCATCGCCTTCGACCTGTTCCGCGCGCTGCGGCCACGGGCCGTCCGAATGGCGGCGCTGGGCGACATCGGCCTGGCCTGCGCGCGGGCCGTGGGCGCCGCCTGGGTCCTGTTCGTCTCGCCCCTGGGAGTCCAGCTGGAGGCATCCACGCCCGGCGCTGCCTTCGAGCAGGTGCGCGACGTCATCCGGAACGGCGGCTGGGACGTCGAGGTGACCGTCATCCTGATCCTCGGCTTCATCATCCTGGAGGCCGCCGCGCGCGTGCTCATCAGCCTGGGCCGGCTGGCCACGGGACGGGACCGCCGGCTCGATCAGCTCTGATCGGCCTCGCGCGCTTCGTCGGTCGGATCGGTCGGAGGCGACATCAGATCGAGGGCGGCGTCGTTCACCGGCGGCACCCTCGGCTCCGGCTCGGCGGAGCGGTCTCCCTCCGAGGGCGGCGGCTCCGCCGGCGCCTTGTGCATGTGTTCGCCGAGCCCCAGCACCTTCAGGGCGTCGTCGCCCTCGCGGCCGAAGACGCTGCGCAGCCTGAGGTCGGTCTGCGGGAAGGGGATCTCGATGCCGGCGGCGTCCAGCGCATCGGCGATGGCCCAGGTATAGGCGGCGTGCATGGCGGCGGGCCGCTTGACGGCGTCCTGGGTGGGCCAGACCAGCAGCTCGAAATCCAGGCCGCTCTCCCCGAAGCCGACCAGCCAGACCTGGCTCTTGCGCGTCTCGGTCTCCGGCAGGGTGAAGGGGCTCTCGCGCGCGGCCTTCAGAACGGCGTCCCGCACGCAGGCACGGTCCGCGCCGTAGGCGACCGAAAACGGAATGTGGATGCGCCGCGTATCGCCCTTCAGCGTCCAGTTGGTGACCGGGTTCTCGATCAGCTTCGAGTTCGGGACCAGGATGTTGATGTTGTCGTTGGTCCGGATGCGCGTGGCGCGGGGGCCGATCTCGGCGATGGCTCCGCGGGCGCCGCCCTCGAGCTCCACATAGTCGCCGACCGACACCATTCGGTCGAAGATCAGGAAGAGACCCGAGACGAATTCCTTGACCACACCCTGCAGGCCGAGACCGACGCCGATGCCGATCGCGCCGGCGAAGACCGCCAGCGACGAGAGGTTCAGGCCCGCCGCCGACAGGCCGATGAACACGCCGGCGATGATGATGCCGTAGCCGGCGAGCTTCTCGAGCACATACAGCGCCGCAGCCGTCCGCTGGGAGCGGTCTCGCAGGCGGCACAGGAAGTGTGTCACCAGGCGTGACAGAACCCACGCGCCGGCGATGACGACTGCGCCGGTGACGAGGCCGCCGACCGTGACAGTGGCGCCGCCAAGGCTCAGCAGGCGCGTCTCGTCGAGGCCGCCCAGATCAGGGATCATAGGTCAGGGAGCGCTTCAGCCCCCGGCCGGGTTCCCTAGAACTGGCTCCCGCGGGTCGGCAGGGTCAGTTGTCGGCCCACCGCGTCACGCGCGGCGATGACGTCGTCGCGGCTTCGCATCTCGATGAGCGCGGCGCGGACCCGCCGGTCGTGCTCGGTCTGCACCCCGGGCTCCAGATAGTCATGTAGGTCAGCCAGGGCCTGGTCGACGTGGTCCGGATCACCCAGCCGGCGGATCGTGAGCTCGGCCATGCCGTCGATGTCACCGACACAAGCCAAGGCCTCCAGATAGGCGCCGGGCGCGTCGTCCCAGTTCCCTGACAGATGCGCCATCGACGCCTCGACCGTCGTCGTGTCGCCAAGCGCGTGAGCCGCGCAGGCCCGAACCTGAACGGCCTGCATCACGCCATAGGCACTGATGTCATCGCCAGCGACCATGCCAGCCACCGCCGTCATCGCCTCTTCGGAGCGCCCCAGCCGAAGGTAGGTCCAGCCGAGGTTGATCGTCTGACTGATGTTGCGCCCGCCGTTCTCCAGACGCCCGGCGGCGCGCTGCTGCTCGAGCAACGCCTCATCGTGGCGACCGAGCTCCATGAGGGCCCGGGACCGGTAGTTCATCAGCCAGGTCTGGGTGCTCCAATCCTCTGAGGCGTCATCGGATTCCAGGCTGGCAAGGCCCGCCTCGGTGACGGCGAGCACCTCTTCGTAGTGGCCGAGGTCCATGAGCGTCGTGGAGAGATCGAGCCTAGTGGACAGGGGTGCTCCGGTCTCGGCCGCCGCCGCGCGATCACGTTCGAGGTCCTCAAGCGTCAGGGCAGTGAAGTCCGGCTCGGTGAGGCCGGCCGCTTCCCGCAAGCCATCGTAGCGCCGGGCCGCCAGCAGTCGGGCCTGGCCCGACGGACTTTCGATCTCGCGCACGACCGCCAGAGCCCGCTGATCGTCGTCTCGCTCCATCAGGTCGTTGAGATGGCGAAACCAGATCCCGTCATCGTGCCGGGCCCGCCAGCCGTAGTCGAACAGTGCCGCACGCAGTTCGAAGGCGACGTCGTCCGGCACCTCTTCGGATTGAGCGATGAAATAGACGTAGTCGTCGACGATCTCTTCACGCAGGCGAGGCGACCGCTGCACGGCTTCGGTGAGCACCCGCGCCATGGCCGTGTGGTCCAGATCAAGCCCCACGAGTTCGAGCAGGGAGAACCACGCCTCGGACGCTTCGGGGTTGGCGAGGGCGGCCTCGCGGAAGGCTTCGATCGCCTCTTCGCGCCGCTGCAACTCCACGAGCAGCCCACCGCGCAGGAGCAGCACCGTGGCGCGCATCTGGGGCTGGGCGGACCTGAAATTCGGATGGGCCTGGATGGCGTCCAGCATGCCCAGCGCGTCGTCGTACCGGCCTTCCGCAATCGCAGCCTCGAACTCCTCGCCGGACGCCAGCGTCGGCGGCTGCGGAGCCGCGGTCGCCTCGGTCATGCCGGCGGCCAGCAGAAATCCGACCATGGTCGGAGCCAGAATACGCTTGAACATGACGCCCCCCTGTCGGCGACACATTCGTCGACCGAACAAGCGCTTGCAAGGCGCCATGCGGCGGACCGGGGTTAGCTGCGGCGGTCGCCCCTGTCGCCCTGGCCGGGCTTGGCCTCCGTCCTGGCGTCCTTGCGGACGTCCTGGGCGAGCGACCGGCCCACGTCGACAGTGTCGCCGAAGGTTCCGTCCTCGTTGCGGCGCACGTAGCGCTTGTCGCCCGGATTGGGCTCGATGAGTTCGCGTCGTCCAGTCATGGCAGACTCCCTGGTGGCTTAGGTCTCGGGGAAACGGGCGCGGAGTCAGAGTGTTCCGCTGGACCGGCGGACGAACCGGGCGCATGCTCCTTGAGCAGCCTTGGGGAGGCGGACATGAGACTGGCGGCGGTGATCCTTGCAGGGGCCGTGCTGACGGCCTGCGGAAACGGCGGTGACGACGTCGGCGAAGCCGGGGCGGGGCCCGGCGGCGCAGGCGGGCTTCCGGACGGAACCTACAGCTGCATCTATCTGTCCGGCGGGATGCTCATGCATCTCGGCGAGGTGGTGATTTCCGGCGACCGCTACGGCGGCTTTTCCGGCGGCCGACGCGGAGCCTATTCGCTGGGGGCGGACGGCGCCGTGGAGTTCAGCGACGGCTTCGCCGGCATGCCGGATGGCTTCGAGGTCTCGAGCTCCCAGTGGCGAGCGGGGCCCACGCCCCTGCTGGCGATCAGCATCACTTCGCCCAGCGGCAACAGGATCGACCTGGACTGCGAGCCGCAGGGCTGACGTATATGGGCACTTGACTTAGGAATATTCCTAATTAGCCTTTCGCCTCATGAATGAGGTATTTAAGGCCCTGTCGCATCCCGTGCGCCGCCGCATCATCGCGATGCTGCGCGACGGCCCCAAGCCGTCCGGCGACATCGCGGCCCAGTTCGACATGGCCTGGCCGACAGTCACGGGTCATTTGAACGCGCTCAAGGACGCCGGCCTCGTCGAGGCGGAGCGCGACGGCGCCTCGATCCGGTACCGGCTGAATATCTCGGCCGCCGAGGAGGCGGTCGCCTTTCTCATGGATCTCACCAAGGCCGGCGCGACCGCGCCGGCCGCTGACACGGAGGGGCACGCCAATGCGCCCGAACCTGGAAAGAATTGACCTCGCGTCGATCGGCGTCGTGGCCGCAATGGCGGCGGCGACGGCCTATACCGCGCTATACGGTCCTGAGGGGGCGGTGCCGCTCCACATGGATCTGAGCGGAACCATAGACCGCTGGGGGACACGCGCCGAGGTAGCCTGGGTGATGGCCCTGGTCACTGTCCTGACCGCCGGCATCGCCTTTTACTGCGCCCATGTGAAGCGGGACCGGCGGACCGCCGAACACGCAGCCCGCTCGCCTCGAGGCTTCATGGCTGGACGCATCCTGGCGCTCGTGGCCCCGGCCTGCGCCATGCTCCTGATCGCGACCCTGACCTACGGCGGTCTGGAGCCCGGCGAGAGCCAAGCTCCGATGTCGCGACTGATGATGGGTGGGATCAGCCTGCTGTTCCTTGTTATCGGGGCGTTCCTCGGCAAGACGGCGCCGAACGCCTTCGTGGGACTGAGGACATACTGGAGCCTGACAAGCCGGCTGGCCTGGGACAAGTCGAACCGTCTGGCGGGCAGACTCTTCTTCGGGATCGGCCTGATCGGACTTCTGGCACGCCCTTCGCGCCGCCGGCGCTCGGCATGCCGGTCCTGATGGGCGCCGTGATCCTGGCGGCGGTCATCTCAGTCTACGAGAGCTGGCGCGTCTGGCGTCTCGATCCGAACCGCGCCTGACCACGAATCCGAACCCGGGGGGAAACACCATGACCATACTCCGCATGTTTCAGACCATCGGGCTTTGCCTGGCGTTTGCCGGGCTTGGTCAGCCGGCGCCGGCTCTCGCCGCCGTCGGGGGCGCGACCCAGGCCGAGACGCATCGTCTCTCTGGACGCTGGGAGGGTCCCCTGAATGTCGGCGGCGGCTCGATCCGCTTTGTCCTGCGGGTCGACACATCAGGCGCGGCGGCCGTGGATAGCCCTGACCAGGGCGTTGTGGGGCTGGCCGTCTCTGATCTCTCGGTCGAAGGCGACACGGTCAGCTTCCAGGTGCCCAGCGTGGGGGGACGATTCGAAGGCGTCCTGGCCTCGGACGGCTCGACCCTAGCCGGGGCGCTGCACCAGGGCCCGGCCCAGATGCCGCTCGCGCTGACACGGGTCGAGGAGACGGCGAGCGCGGCCGCTCCTGCCCGGCCGCAGCACCCTGTCGAACCCTATCCGTATCGCGTGGAAGAGGTCGTGTTCGACAATCCCGCGGCGCTCGGCGTGCGGCTGGCGGGGACCCTGACCCTGCCCGAGGGCGAAGGCCCGTTTCCGGCCGCCGTCCTTATCAGCGGCTCCGGACCTCAGGACCGGGACGAAACAATTCTGGGACACAAGCCCTTCCTGGTCTGGGCGGACGCCCTGACCCGCCGGGGGGTGGCGGTGTTGCGCTACGACGACCGTGGCATGGGCCACTCGACCGGCGACTTTCTCGCGGCGACCAGCGCCGACTTCGCCACCGACACGGCGGCTGCCGTGGCCTTTCTCCAGAGCCGGCACGAGATCGACAGCGGCCGCATCGGCCTGATCGGCCACAGCGAAGGCGGGCTGATCGCTCCTATGGTGGCGGTCGAAGGCGGCGAGGTGGCCTGGGTGGTCATGTTGGCGGGGCCGGCCGTGTCCGGCGGAGAGATCCTGCAGGAACAGCAGCGCCGCCTGGCGGCAGCGGCCGGCATGTCGCCTGAGGAAGTCGCGGCCGGGAACCGGATCCAACGCGCTGTTCTCGAGGCAGTCGCGGAGAACGCCGATGACGGAGAGGCCGCGGCGATAGCAGTGACGGCCTTGCTGGTCGCGATCGGCATGCCGGAGGGCCAGTCGCGCCAATCCGCGGAGAGCGTCAGCGGTCCCTGGTACCGGTGGTTCGTCGCTCATGACCCGGCGGCGACGCTGCAGAGTCTGAACGTGCCCCTGCTGGCGGTCTACGGCGGCAAGGACCTCCAGGTGCCCGCCGACCAGAACGCACCGGTGCTGGAGGGACTGAACCCGGCGGCCCAGGTCGTCGTCTTTCCCGAGTTGAACCACCTGCTGCAAACCGCCGAGACGGGCCAGGTCGAGGAGTACGGCGAGATCGAGGAGACGATCGCCGCCGAGGCGCTGACTATGGTGGTCGACTGGGTGATGGCCCGCTCGGCCGACTAGACCGGGTCGGTTGGGTCCGGCTTCTTCGGGGGCGCCGGCTCGTCGGGCAGGGGGATGAACTCCTCGTCGTCCCCGTCGGGCAGCTTCATCCGGCCGGCCTTCCAGTCGGCCTTGGCCTGGTCCAT
>NZ_JANJTL010000157.1 GCF_024711105.1 Brevundimonas sp.
ACCGGGTACTCTGGCTGACCAGCATAAATTTGCGGTATTCGGTTTTTCTGGTCAATAGAAAAACCGTCTTCTAAAATTCACAGTATATGATTAAGACGGAAAAGAAATATGGAACTATTCTATTAATGAAAATGAATTGAAGTATAAAAAGTAATAAGAATGATCCCGCTTTAAGCGGGATCGATGGTGGAGCTAAGCGGGATCGAACCGCTGACCTCTTGAATGCCATTCAAGCGCTCTACCAACTGAGCTATAGCCCCGATCTGGTCGGGTTTCGCGAGGGCCGGGGCCCCCGCGAGGCGGCGGAACCTAGTCGCACCGGACCGCCCGATCAAGCCCCGAATTCACGCGGCCGAACGGGCGATTCCGAGGCCCTATTGATCCTCCTCGTCGTCACCGAGACCTTCGATCTCGTCGTCGAAGTCATCGTCGTCGTCCCCCTCGATGAAGGGCACGGAATCGTCGTCCTCGTCCTCGAGGACCTCGTCGTCGCTCTCGCCCATGCCGGTCTCGGGCGCGCCGTCGGAATCGTCGTCATCGTCGTCGCCGCCGGTCGGGATCTCGTTGGCGGCCTCGTCGATCTCGGGCGTCTTGACGTCCTCTTCCTCTTCCTCCTCGTCGTCGGAGGCCTTGGCCTTGACCTGATCCTCGGACTCCTCGGCGGTGTCCTCGTAATCGGGCAGGCCGCCACGGCCGCGGCCGCGGCGGACCCGCAGCGCCTCTTCCGGCTCGAAGTCGTGCTCGCACTTCGGGCAGTGGGCGGGACGACGGTTCAGGTCGTAGAACTTGGCCTGGCAGTTCGGACAGATCTGCTTGGCGCCGAGCTCGGGATTGGCCACGGGGCGAAACCTTGCTGTGAGAGGGCCGGGCTGGGGGCCCGGGCGTATCGGGCGGCTCCCTTGCCACCGGATGGGGCCGCTGTCAAAAGCCCTTTTCCGCATTGGACCGCACGACCTCTGGGAGCCGCATTTGGCCACGGACACGGGGGCTCCCCAAAGGCTGATCGCGCGCCCGTCCGGCGCGCTCTCCGGCCGTGTCCGCGCGCCAGGCGACAAGTCGATCTCGCACCGGGCCCTGATCTTCGCCGCGATGGCCGAGGGCGAAAGCAGGATCGACGGCCTGCTCGAGAGCGACGACGTGCTCGCCACAGCCCGCGCGGCCGGGGCGCTGGGCGCCTCCGTCGAGCGGCTCGGACCCGGCGCCTGGAAGGTGGTCGGGCGCGGCGAACTTCGCCAGCCCGAGGGTGTCATCGACTGCGGCAACTCGGGCACGGCCGTGCGCCTGCTGATGGGAGCGGCGGCCGGCTACCCCATCGAGGTCCGGTTCGACGGAGACGCCTCCCTGCGCTCACGCCCCATGGGCCGCGTCGGAGAACCTCTGGCCCGCATGGGCGCCCGGCTGTCGGGCGACCGCCTGCCGCTGACGCTCGGCGGGGGCGGACATTTCGGCGGCCGGCTGTCCGCCATCGACTGGAAAAGCGAGGCCGCCTCGGCCCAGGTGAAGTCCGCCATCCTGCTGGCCGGGCTGAACGCCGAGGGCGTCACCTCCGTCGAGGAGCCGACGCCCAGCCGTGACCACACCGAACGCATGCTGCCGCTGTTCGGCGCCGAGGTCCGCCGCCAGGGCCTGAAGGTCTCGATCGAGGGAGGCCAGCGCCTGCGGGCCGCGGACATCCAGGTCCCCGGTGACCCTTCGTCGGCCGCCTTTCCGCTCGTCGCCGCCCTGCTCATCCCCGGCTCGCGCGTGACGGTGGAGGGCGTGATGATGAACCCCGCCCGGGCCGGGCTCTTCGTGACGCTCAAGGACATGGGCGCCGACCTTTCGATCGAGAACGAACGGGCCGTCTGCGGCGAGTCCGTGGCCGATCTGACGGCGCGGGTCTCGCGCCTGCGAGGGGTGGTCGTCCCGGCCGACCGGTCCGCCTCGATGATCGACGAATATCCGATCCTGGCCGTCGCCGCCGCATGCGCCGAGGGACCCAGCGTCATGCATGGGCTAGGCGAGCTGCGGGTCAAGGAAAGCGACCGCCTCTCCGGCGTCGCCCGCCTGCTCGGGGCGTGCGGCGTCCGGGTCGAGGAGACCGGGGACAGCCTTGCGGTGCAGGGCGCCGGCCGCCCTCCCGCCGGCGGCGTCTTCGTCGAAACCCACGGCGATCACCGCCTCGCCATGTCGGCCTTGGTGCTCGGCATGGCCTCGGGACGCTTTGTCGGCGTCGATCGGCCTGAAATGATCTCGACCAGTTTTCCCGGCTTCGCCGATCTCATGTCGGAGCTGGGCGCAGTGATGGAGTCCGCTTGATGCCGCTTGTGATCGCCGTCGACGGCCCTGCCGCCTCGGGCAAGGGCTCGATAGCCTCGCGCCTCGCGGCCTGGCTGGATCTGCCGCACCTGGACACCGGCCTGCTCTATCGCGCCGTCGGCATGGCGGTGTTGCGCGCGGGCGGCGACCTGGACGACCCCGAATTCGCCGCCTCGAAGGCCCGGACGCTCGATCTGGCTGCGCTTGACGATCCCGACCTGATCGGCCGCGCCGCTGGCGAGGCGGCCAGCCGCGTCGCCCTGCACCCTCCGGTGCGCGCCGCCCTTCTCCAGCTTCAGAAGGACTTTGCCGCCCAGCCGTCAGGCGCCGTCCTCGACGGCCGCGACATCGGCACGGTGATCGCGCCGGACGCGCCGGTGAAGCTCTATGTCACCGCCGCGCCGGAGGTCCGGGCGCGCCGCCGCTGGCTGCAGCTGACCGGCCGCGGCGAGGATGTCACCTTCGAGGCGGTGCTCGAGGACATCCGGATTCGCGACGCGCGGGACGCCGACCGCGACGCCGCGCCCATGACCGCGGCGTCCGACGCGGTCTTGCTGGACACCACCGAGATGGATATAGAGGCCGCCTTCGATGCGGCCCGCCGTATCGTCGAGGCGGCGCGCGGCACCTAGAGGCCAAATCCAACGCTCCGGTATCCTCGTCAGCCGCGGGCGTTCGGGACGCACTTCGTCCCCGCACCCTTCGCCTATCAACCCTCAACCTGAACGACGGGCGGACTCCCGCCGGCTGCGCGCCGGACATCCGCCTTTGGAGCAACCCTAGCTAATGACCGATGTGATGAACCCCTCGCGCGACGACTTCGCCGCGCTTCTCGACGAACAGCTTTCCGGCCGCGACCTCAACGAAGGTCAGGTCGTCCACGGCCTCGTCGTGGGCGTGGAGAAGGACTTCGTGATCGTCGACGTGGGCCTGAAGACCGAAGGCCGCATCCCGCTGCGTGAATTCACCGGCGGCGCGGAAGGCGCCGAGGCGCCCAAGGCCGGCCAGACCGTCGAGGTCTATCTGGAGCGCGTCGAGAACGCGATGGGCGAAGCGGTCATCAGCCGCGACAAGGCCAAGCGCGAGGAAGCCTGGACCCGCCTGGAAGGCGTCTTCGCCGAAGGCCAGCCGGTCATGGGTTCGATCGTCGGCCGCGTGAAGGGCGGCTTCACCGTCGACCTCGGCGGCGCCTCGGCCTTCCTGCCGGGCTCGCAGGTCGACATCCG
>NZ_JANJTL010000179.1 GCF_024711105.1 Brevundimonas sp.
CGAGGACTGGGGCACGGCGGTCAACGTCCAGTCGATGGTCTTCGGCAACATGGGCCAGACCTCGGCGACGGGCGTGGCCTTCACCCGCAATCCCTCGACCGGCGAGAGCCGCCTCTATGGCGAGTTCCTGATCAACGCCCAGGGCGAGGACGTAGTCGCGGGCATCCGCACGCCGCAGGCCCTGACCAGGGCCGGCCGCGAGGAGATGGGCGAGAAAAACCCCTCCATGGAAGAGGCCATGCCCGAGGTCTTCGGCCAGTTCGTCGAGGTGGTCGGCAAGCTCGAGCGCCACTACCGCGACATGCAGGACATCGAGTTCACGGTCGAACAGGGCCGGCTGTGGATGCTGCAGACCCGCAACGGCAAGCGCACCGCCAAGGCCGCGCTGAAGATCGCCGTCGACCTGGCCAGCGAGGGCATGATCGGCCAGGACGAGGCCGTCAGCCGCATCGAGCCGCAGGCTCTGGACCAGCTGCTGCACCCCACGCTCGACCCGCGCGCCCACCGCCACGTCATCGCCAAGGGCCTGCCGGCCTCGCCGGGCGCTGCCACCGGCAAGATCGTGCTCGACGCCGACGAGGCCGAGCGGCTGGCCCAGCTGGGCGAGGCGGTCATCCTGGTGCGCGAGGAGACCTCGCCGGAGGACATCCACGGCATGCACGCCGCGCGCGGCATCGTCACGGCCCGGGGCGGCATGACCAGCCACGCGGCGGTGGTCGCCCGCGGCATGGGGCGGCCCTGCGTCTCCGGCGCCGGGGCCATCCACATCGCCGAGGCCGAGGGCGGCTTCCGCTGTGGCGGCCGTCTCTACCGTGCGGGCGAGGTCATCACCATCGACGGTTCCACCGGCGAGGTGCTGGACGGCGCGGTGCGCATGATCGAGCCGGAGATGACGGCCGAGTTCCAAACCCTCATGGCCTGGGCCGACGATATCCGCCGCCTGAAGGTCCGCGCCAACGCCGAGACTCCCCAGGACGCCTCGACCGCGCGCGGCTTCGGCGCCGAGGGCGTCGGCCTGTGTCGGACCGAGCACATGTTCTTCGACGACACCCGGATCGCCGCCGTGCGCGAGATGATCCTGGCCGACGACGAGGCCGGCCGCCGCGCGGCGCTCGCCAAGATCGCGCCCTTCCAGAAGGCGGACTTCGTCGAGCTGTTCAAGATCATGGCCGGCCTGCCGGTGACGATCCGCCTGCTCGACCCGCCGTTGCACGAGTTCCTGCCGCACACGCCCGAGGACGTTCGCGCCGTGGCCCAGGCCACGGGCCTGGACGCCGACAAGCTGATGGGCCGGGCCAAGGCCCTGCACGAGACCAACCCGATGCTCGGCCACCGCGGCTGCCGCCTGGGCGTGGCCTATCCCGAGATCTACGAGATGCAGGTCCGGGCCATCTTGGAGGCCGCCTGCGAGGTCGACGCCGAGACCGGCCAGGCGCCGCTGGTGGAGATCATGCACCCGCTGGTCGCCAAGGGGCAGGAGATGAAGTTCCTGCGCGAGCTGACCGACCGGACGGCCGAGCAGGTCTTCGCCGACCTCGGCCGCCGCGTGGCCTATCTGGTCGGCACCATGATCGAACTGCCGCGCGCCGCGCTGCGGGCCGACGACCTGGCCGAGCACGCCGAGTTCTTCTCCTTCGGCACCAACGACCTGACCCAGACCACCTTCGGCATCAGCCGCGACGACTCCGGCCGCTTCCTGCAGGCCTATCTGGATAAGGGCATCTTCGAGCACGACCCCTTCGTGCGCCTCGACCCCGAGGGCGTCGGCGACCTGATCCGCATCGCCGCCGAGCGCGGCCGGGCCCGGCGTCCGGACGTCAAGCTGGGCATCTGCGGCGAACACGGCGGCGACCCATCCTCCATCGCCTTCTGCGAGAGCGTGGGCCTGGATTACGTCAGCTGCTCGCCCTACCGCGTCCCGATCGCCCGGCTGGCGGCGGCGCAGGCTGCGCTGCACGCACGGGCGGGGACGGAGCGGGAGAAGGATCGGTAGGGCGGATCAGTCCGAGACGACGAGCGGCGGCGCCGCAGCCAGGCTCGACCCGCAGATCCGCCCCATCGCCTGGAACGACGCCAGCGCCTCGGCGTAACGGGGCTCGCCGATGACGAAGATCATCTCGGGCCGGCCAGGCGCCGTCTCCCGCACGCCGAGCGAACCGACGCCGTCGCCCTGCACGAACCGCAGGCCGCCCAGGTTGACCACGACGTCCTCGCCTCCGGTCCACATCAGGCTGAGCGTACACAGGTCGATGGAGGGGCTGAGGATCGCGCCGCGCGCCACCTCCACGCCCGCGTCAGCGTCGACCAGGATCAGTTCGGTCCCGGTCAGGCCGCGGGCCAGCATCTCCGCCTCGGCCTGCTGGGCGACGGTGTCCTGCGCCGCCAGCGCAGACAGGCCGGACGCGACCACCAGGCTCATGATGACTGCGCGCATCGAACTCTCCACGTCCGGTCGCGACCAGCTTACCCCAGACCGCGCCTCAGTGCGCGTCGCAGTTTGCGCCCAGGCGAATCCGCTCGACGGTCGACTGGTCTTCGCTGAGGAAACCATAGAGGTCGCCGGTGGAGAACACCCAGCCCACGGTCGTTTCCTGGACTTGCAGGTCCGGATAGGCGGCGCGCAGTGCGTCCGCCGTCGATCCGGCGTGAACGCCTTCGGGAGTGGCCAGGTCAGGAGACGTGCTCTCCCAGCCAGATAGCTCATCGCCGGTGAAGAGGAGGGTGAAGCCTTCCCAGTTTGCGTAGTCAGTCGCGCCGGCGCCGCACTCCTCGTAGGCGCCGCTGCTCGTCGGCTGGCCCCCCAGAGCCTGGCTGACCATGGCCAGGGCGTCCGACTTGCCGGCGCCGAGTTCGAGCGTCAGGTCGCCCATCACCAGGCCGTCCGCCGAGAGCACGATGCCGGCGTCCGGATCTACGGTCGGCGCGTCGGCCGCGGGCTCAGATGCGGCCGGGGCCTCGCCTTCGGTCGTGGCGTCGCCAGCAGGCTGGCAGGCGGCGAGCGACAGGGCCGCCATGGCGGCGGCGGTAGTGAACAGGAGGCGCATCGTTTTCCCCAAGGCCTGATGTTGACGGCGAAGCTTAATCACACGCCTCGCGTTCGACCAACGAAGTTCGCCGAAATTCCCCTACAGCGTTGAAATATATGGCCACGCTTGCGCCTTGATCCGGTCTTGGAACGACCATCGGGCGCTTGGAGTTTCCCCAGCGCTGGAGGGGCCGGCGACCGCAGAAGTCGCCGAAACCAGCTAGGAGTTCTCATGCGCATTCTTGCTCTCACGACCGCGGCCGCCGCCGTGGCGTTCACCGCCGCTCCCGCGGCCGCCCAAATCGATCCGTCGTGGTACGGCTCGGTCGGCGTCGCCAACGTCAGCGCCGAAGACACTGACGTCGATCTGAACGCGGTGACCGGCCGCCTCGGCGCGCGCCTCAACCCGTATTTTGGTGTGGAAGGCGAAGCCTCCTTCGGCCTCGGCGACGAATCGGTCGCTCCGGGCGTGGACGCTGAACTGAGCCACGACGCCTCCGCCTATGCGGTCGGCTACTACCCGATCTCGAACAACTTCGAGGTCTTCGGCCGCGTCGGCTACGGCACGACCGAGATCGAAGTGTCCGGCGCCGGCTCGAGCGTCTCCGAAAACGAAGACAGCCTGAACTACGGCGTGGGCGCCCAGTACTTCTTCGACGGCGCGAACGGCGTCCGTGGCGACTGGACCCGCCGTGACTTCCGCGACGACGCCGGCGAAGCCGACGTCTGGTCGATCAGCTACGTCCGCCGCTTCTAAGGCGCACCGCAGCTGAGATGGGAAGGGGGGGCCGGGGGGGCCGCGCCCCGGGTGGGGTTTGCGGAAAACAGGGGCGGGGGGGTGTACCCCCCCCGGC
>NZ_JANJTL010000089.1 GCF_024711105.1 Brevundimonas sp.
CAGCACCGCCAGGGTCCGCCCCGGATCCCCCGCCCAGGCGCAGAACTCGTCCGCCCAGGCCGCGTGGAACTGCGGTCCGCGCAGGCTGTCCGCATCCTCCGCCGAGAAGGCGTAGGCATAAGCCCCGCCCGGAAACCGCACGCGTCTCCGCCCCGCCTCATAGACCGGCCCGTCCCAGCTTCCGTCGGCCCGCGTCCACCTCGGCAGGCCCACCAGGCCGCTCGCGCCCTCGACCATCACCTCGCGCACGTCGTGCAGCGTCGCCCCGACCAGCGCCAGCCGCCCCCCGGCCCCCAGCCGCATCGCCTGTTCCGCCAGCCACTAGGCCCCCGCGAACGTCTTGCCCGCCCCGCGCCCGCCCAGCATCAGCCACGTCGCCCACTCCCCCTCCGGCGCCCGCTGATGCGGATGCAGCACCACCCCATGCTCCGCCCACGCCGCCTCCCCCTCGCCCTCCGGGCAGGGGGACCCTGCGAAGCCCCCCGGGCGAAGCAGGGCCAGCCGCCCCCGCGCCTTCGCCGCCCGCACCATCGCCACGTCCATGTTGCACAGCAGCCCGACCGCCTGGGGCAGCCCCACCTGCGCCGCGCGCGCCTTGGCCGCATCGCTCGCCGCCAGGCTCGCCACCAGGTCGTCGGGATCGAGCTCCACCGCGCACGCCGCCCGCACCTCCGGGTCCGCCGAGGGCCTGGGCGGAACGTCCAGGCCGCGAGGCGGCGCCTTCACCGTCCGCTCGGACGTGGGCTTGCGCGCCACCCGCCGCAGGCCCATCCCGCGCCGGATCACGCTGTCACAGCGGCCGAACAGCCGCCCCAGCGCCTCGCTCGACCAGCCGTCGGCGTACAGCGCGGCGCACCGGCGCCAGTCCCCTTCGCACAGGTCAGCGGGCCGATAGCGATAGTCGTCCGCCCGGTCCTCGAACCGGGGCGCCCGCCGGCGCCGCTGCGCCCGCGCTTCCGGCGGCAGGTCCGCCACCCGCAGCCCCAGCCGCCGCTGCGCCCGATAAAGCGCCGCGAGCTTCACCCCGGCCTGCCCTGCGACCTCGACCGCCCGCTCGCCCGCCTGGACCCGCCGGCACAGCGGCGCCCAGGCCGCGTCCGTCAGCCCGTCGAAAACCGTCCCCTCGCCCATCGCAACAGCCTACGGCCGCCCCGAACGCCGGTGACGAAATCCCCGGCGCAGCCGGCGAACCCCCGCATCGCGGGGCCCCACCAAACGCCCGTCTCCCCTTGTGGGAGCCGTAGGCCAGCGCGGAGCCTGAGCAGGTGTCAGGCGCAGCCTGACGGATGAGGGGTCGAGCGCAGCGAGCCTCCCGACCCCCGCATCAACCCGGGCGTTATCCTGTCTCCTCCCCCGCATTGCGGGGGAGGAGGACCACGAAGTGGTGGAGGGGGCGGCGGCTCGCACGGCCCTGAACAATCCGCCCCCGCCCCAACCCTACGATCTGGCCCCCGGCCTTCGCCCGGATGACCGGTAGGGGTTAAGTCCCCGCCTCACCCCGTCGAGGCGAAGGCCCCCTTCGCCTCACGCCGAGCCCTCGGCCGTCCGACCCGACGCGGGTCAAGGACAGGGCTTCAAGCCCTGCCGCGCCAGCGGCGCGCAGCGTCCTTGAGGCGCGGCGGGGCGGGTGGCGTCAGTCCTCCCGAAGGCGCCACCTCTTCGCGAAATCTCGGTACCTTGTGGCGAACTCGGCGAGCTCTCCCCCGGTGATCGGCGTCAACGTTCCATCGACGCGTCGAACGAATATCTGCCCATCCAGCGGCGTGTCGTCCGGCCCGATGATGTGTGCGTCGTTGATCGCGACATAGGTCAGTCCTGTGGCCGAGTTGGCCCTGATCCCCGAGATCAGATTCGCCAGCGCCTGATCCTCCGGAGTTAGCCGCTGGGCCGCCTCCAGGTCGGCCAATTGCTTACCGGGGTCGATTTCCTCGGCGGCCATGTGCTGCAACATGCCGGAGAGATTGCGCTTGACCGGGTCGCTCATTCCTCCCCCCCGCCTTCGTCTTCGTCCACCACGGTCGGCTCCGCCGACGCCTCCGACAGCGCCCCCGCCCCCATCAGCAGGTCGGCCTCGATCAGCGGTCCCTCGACGATGGTCTTCAGCAGGTCCGCTTGTCGCGGCTCCAGCGCCACAAGACGGGTCAGGACGCGCAGGACGTTCAGCAACTCGGTGGTGTACTCCGCCGGCCATTGGTCAGGCTGGATGTTCGACAGGGGCGAAGGGGGCCTGCGGTCACCCATCGGTGGCTTGGATCGGTCCTTGCGGCGATAGCTCCACCATTGGTCCAGAACGTTCTTGCCCGACACCTCATAGTCCCGGACTTCGGGCCTGACGTTGTCGATGAACCGTGGCTCGAACTTGCCGTCGACCTTGACGGACCCGAGGGTCAGGCGCTGGGCGCCGGGGTCGTACTCCAGTTCGTGAACCATCTCGTCCAGCGTCTTGGGCAGAGGCTTGGCGAGGGTCGGTTCAGGCCCGTCCGTTACGCGCGGCGCCCCCGATGGCCGATCGTCTGAGAAGCGCTCCCCGAAAGTGTGAAGCCAGATGACCTCGCGGCCAAGCTCGACGGCCTTTTTGAACGTCTCGCCATGCGCCGTGACGGGAATTCGCAGGCCCGGCTGCTTCAGGTTGCCCCGGAAACGCGCGACATAGGCCGGGTGAGCGGCCACGGCGGCGATATAGGCCATCACGTACTCGGCGGTAACAGTCGCCCCGTACGCCTCGCCCAAGGCTTTGAGCAGTCCTGGCGAGACGTTGGGCAGCGTGGCCTCCGCGTCTTGCCAGAGGGGGAAGGCCCGTCCGCCGAACGAGCCCTTGTAGTGGTGAAGGTCCGGAATCAGTCCCGAGAACGTCAGTGCCGGCCCGGCTGACGGCGAGTGCGCCATCAGCCCAGTCGCATACACCTGCCTATCCGAATGGCCTTTCCACAGCGCGGGATTGGCCCGGTTGATCAGCCTATTGTCCGGCAGCAACCACTGGCGGTCGAAGGAGCGGAATGCGTAGCGAACCGGCTCCGCCCCCATGTATTTCCCATCCTTGCCGACCTTCTCGTCGTCCACGCTGATCGGCGGGTGCTTGTGGCCCTCTAGGGATTCCTTGACGACCTTGGTCAAGGTCCTGTCCCCGTTCATGTGCGGGTGAAACAGCTCTGACTTCTTCGCCGGCTCCTTCTGAGTGATCAGGTCTGTCCACCGTCTCCGAAGGCTGTCCGCGTCCGGCGCGATCACCCAGGTGCGCCCCGTCATCACGCCCGAGCCATTGTAAACGAACAGGTCCTCCAAGGCCGGATAGCCCACCCAACTGGCCTCCCCGGGGGGCAGGAAAGGCGCGCGCGGCTCGCTGGGCGCCTCGACCCAGCCGTCGTCGTCCAGGCCGATGGCGGCCAGGGCCGCGAACTTGGCGGCGCGCGGCCCCTCGGGCAGGGCCCGGAACCGGACCCTCGCGGGCGTCTCCGGGCGCGTCGGGCCCTTGCGCAGGGCGATGACGATGCACACCGGCTGCTGCACTCCCTGGAAGATGCGCGTCGCCACCGGCGGCTGGTGGCCCTCCGGCGAACAGTCGATGACCCAGATCTCGTCCGCGTCGCGGCGCAGGTCCGCCCGCATCTTCTGGAAGCCGGGCCCGTTCAGGAACCCCGCCACGGTGATGAAGGAGACGATGCCCTGGCGCCGGGTCCAGTCGTCCGCCGCCGCCTGGTCGGTCCCGCCCCGGAACGGGTCGCCGCCGAACACCTTCCACGCCGCCCAGCGCCAGAAATAGACGTAGAGGTTCCTCAGGTGCTTGGCATGTGCGCCCACGCCCCAGTCAGCCGGGGGCTGCCAATCGTCCAGCGGCGACTTCAACCCCGGCCCCCGGCTTTCGACCCAGCCGCCGCGTCCCTTGGCCTTCTCCTTGTAGGGCGGATTGCCCAGCACGACCGTGATCGCCTCGTGCCGCTTCACCCGGTTCGACTGCTTGCGCGATTCCGCGATCGCGCGGACCGGGTGCGGAATCCAGGCCGCCTCCTCGTCGGGATCGCCTAGCGTATCGGTGATGTAGAGCCTCAGGCCGTCGGATAGCGCGGCCTCGATGGCCTCCCGCTCCGCCGGCGTCTCGTCGCCCGTCAGGCTCAGGTCGATCAGTTCGGCCAATAGCCGCAGCTGCGCCACCGCGAACGGCCCAAACTGCAGCTCGAACCCGATCAGCCGCTCCAGCGCGGCCTGGATGGCGCCGGGGACCGAGCCCGGCCCCTCGTCGTCGCGGATGGTGTCCGCGATCCGCGACAGCACGCCCAACAGGAAGGTGCCCGTGCCGACGGCCGGGTCGGCCAGCTTGACGTCGGTGGCCGCCAGCCCGCGCGGTCGGTTGAACCGGTCCGGCGCGCGCAGCGCCTCGTCGACCAGCCGCACCATCTCCGTCACCACCTCGGGCGGGGTGTAATAGCTGCCGGTCTTCTTCCGGAGGCGGGAGTCGTATTCCTCCAGGAACAGTTCATAGAAGTAGAGCCAGGGCTCCGGCTGGTCCTTGGCCAGCTCCTTCCACTCGACCACGTCCAGCACCCGCACCAGGGTGTCCATCGAGGTCTGCAGCAGCTTGCCGTCCTCGGCTGGCTCGGTCAGCAGCTTGAGCGCCGAGCCGATGAGCGAGTTGGTCTGGCTCAACGTCTTGCCGGTGGCGTCCAGCCCGTCCGCCAGGGTGATGTCGCGTGCCCGCGCCATCAGCAGTCCGAAGGTCACCGCCTGGGCGTAACCGTCCGCGAACTCCGCCTCCTTCGCGTCCGGCAGCAGGAGCTGGCGCCAGTCCTTCATCAGGGCGTGCAGCGGCTCGGCGCCCCGATCCAGCTCCTCGAGCACCTCGTCGCGCAACAGGCGGCAGAGACGCGCCGTCATCTTGGCGAGTTGCCTTGGCGTTCGCGGCGGAACTGGATCCCACGCGAGGAAGTCCGATATCAGGGCCGCCAGCGCCGGAGGCGCCTTGAGCTTGGCCCCCGCAGTATCCAGGTCGCCGTCCAGGCTGAGAATGTCGCTGACCTTCTCACCGTCGCGCCACAGCGAGAACGACTGTCCGTCGGTGTAGATGAGGTTCGGCAGGGCCTTGAGCTTGGCCCATTGCGCCTTGTCGTGCTTGTCGGTGAACCTGCGCGGGTCGGCGCCCTTGCCGGGCGCCTTGACCTCTATGTGGCCGACCAGGGCCTTGTGGCGCGTCACCGCGAAGTCCGGCCGCACCATGAGGTCGGCCAGGCTGTTCTCGCCCACGAGGACCACCGCGCCCGCCGGCAATCCCGCGAGGCCCGCCAGGTCCTTGATCAAGGTCTCAAGCGGATTGCGCAGCTGATCTTCCGGCTGCCCATCAGCGCCGGGATTGTTCAGCTTGTCCTTGGCGTCTTTGCCGAAACGCGAAACCGCTTCGTCGAGCGTCATCCCCATCCCTCCACAGCAGAATCAATCGCCTGTGGGTCGTCGCGGCGCAACCGTCATTCGCGCTGGACCCGCAAGCGAATCACGGGAACATCGGTCCGATGTCGCAGCTCGATCTCTTCGGAGGGGCCACACCCCAGGCGCTGGCCCAGGTCGATCCCGAGGCCGTGCGTCGGCGCGTCAACGCCCTGCTCGATCGGCTGCGCGCCGCCGAGGTCATGCCGCTCTCCGACAAGGAGTTGCGCTACTGGACCACGGTCATGCCCCAGACCACCAACTGGCTGGAGCCGGATGAAAAGGCCGCCGCCTGCGCCGAATTCGAGGCTCAGGTCACGCGTCTAAGCCGCCAGGCGGCCTAAGGCCGCCCCCTAATGCGCCTCGTCCCAGTTCCCCGCCGCCCGCGCGTCGACCGTCAGCGGCACTGACAGCGCCACGGCCGGCTCGGCCGCCGTCTCCATGACCCGGCGGATCACCGGAAGCGCCGCGTCGGCCTCCTCGGCCGGGGCCTCGAAGACCAGTTCGTCGTGCACCTGCAGCAGCATGCGCGTCTGCAAGCCCGCGTCCCTGAGCGCGCCGGGCATGCGCATCATGGCGCGACGGATGATGTCCGCCGCCGCGCCCTGGATCGGGGCGTTGATGGCGGCGCGTTCGCCGAACTGGCGCTCGGCGTTGGACTTGGAGCGGATGGCCGGGATGTGGATGCGGCGCCCGAAGATGGTCGAGACGAAGCCGGCCTGGCGGACCTCGGCGCGGGTCCGGTCCATATAGGCGCGGATGCCGGGGAAGCGCTCGAAATAGGTCTTGATGTAGGCCCCGGCCTCGCCCTGGTCGATGCCCAGCTGGTTGGCCAGGCCGAAGGCCGAGATGCCGTAGACGATGCCGAAGTTGATGGCCTTGGCGCGCCGGCGGGTCTCGGCCGGCATGCCCTCGACGGGGACGCCGAACATCTCGGACGCCGTGGCCGCATGGATGTCCAGGCCCGCCTTGAAGGCGCGCTTCAGCTCGGGGATGTCGCCGAGGTGGGCCAAAAGGCGCAGCTCGATCTGGCTGTAGTCGGCTGAAATCAGGACGTGGCCCGGCTCGGCGATGAAGGCCTGGCGGATCTGGCGGCCGGTCTCGGTGCGGATCGGGATGTTCTGCAGGTTCGGGTCGGACGAGGCCAGGCGCCCGGTCGAGGCGGCGGCCAGCTGATAGCTGGTATGGACGCGGTCGGTCGCGGGGTCGGCGGCGGCGATCAGGGCGTCCGTATAGGTGCCCTTGAGCT
>NZ_JANJTL010000099.1 GCF_024711105.1 Brevundimonas sp.
CAACGTCGCCACCATCGAGGCCGCCTTCGCCGAGATCTACGCCGAATGGTCCTTCGCCGAGGAGCGCTGCCCCTTCATGCTGAAGCTGCGCAACTGGTGGGACCTGCCGGGCGTCACCTCGCTGTGCAACGGCATGTTCCCGACCGGCCACGGCATGCACGCCACCCCCTCGGAGATCGCGGTCACCCAGGCCGCCTATCCGGACCGCATCAAGACCGCGGACTATCAGCCCAGGATCGCCCCGGTCGGCCCGATCCGCGACGCGCTCGACTACCGCGCCCGCTTCCCCGATGGCCGCATCGGCTCGGACCCGATGCAGGCCAGCCCCGAGAAGGGCCAGCGCATCATCGACGCCTCGGTCGAGGCCCTGCTGGCCGATGTGAAGGCCTTCTCGGACGAGGTTCAGCCGTAGCGAACGTCAGTCTTCTCCCCGTCAGGGGAGAAGAAGGCTCCGCGCACCGGAGGCGCGTCGCGCCGAAGGTCCGCGCGGAAGATGAGGGTAGTGGCTGAGGCCTGCGCCACCTCCCTCGCCTCCCGCCAATCGCTTCGCGTTCCGCTCAGCGTGGCGGGGCCCTCCTCTCCCCTGACGGGGCGAGGATGTGAGGCTAGGCGCGCTGGAAGGGGTAGAAGTCCGAGCCCAGCTCGAGGATCGAGGTCAGGTCGTCGAGCGCGCCGTGGGTCTCGTCGAGTAGTGACGGATCGCGCAGGTCGGCGAGCGTCAGGCGGTCGCGGTACCAGCGGCTGGCCCAGACGCTGAGGGCCGCGTGCAGGCCCTCGGTCAGGCGCTGGGCCTGGTTGGCGGCGGCGAGCTCGACCTCGGTCATCACCACGCGCAGGCGCAGGCAGGCGGGGCCGCCGCCGTTGCGCATCGACTGGCGCACGTCGACGTATTCGACCCTGCCGACAGGACCGTTGGAGGCGGCCAGGCCTTGGGCGGCCGCATGGGCGCGTTCGTTCTCCTCGGTCTCGGTTGGGGCCAGCAGGGTCAGGCGGTCCTCGCCTGGCAGGCTCAGAAGCTGGGAGTTGAAGAGATAGGACTTCACCGCATCGGCCAGCGGGAGGTCGGCCTCGGCGATCTCCAGGAAGGCCGGTTCGAACAGGCCGTCGGCGGCGCGGCGGATGGCGTCGAGCGTCCCTGCCTTGTCCTCGAAGGCCAGCTCGTGGAACAGCAAGGCCTCGCGCGTGCCGACGCAGACCACGTCATTGTGGAAGGCCCCGCCGAAGATGGCGGCCCGCCCCTGACGGGCGAAGACGGCGCGGGCGGCGCCGTGGCGGCGGGCGACCGCCTGGCTGGCCTCCAGCGTCTGGCGGGCGGGGAAGTCGGGGTTCGGCCAGGCCTCGAAGGCCTCGCGCCCCCAGACGAACAGGTTCACGCCCGGCTCGCCGTGGTCGGCGCAGAGGCGCACGTGATTTGCCGCGCCCTCGTCGGAGAGGTGCCCGACGGAGGGCAGCGGATCGTGGACCGCGAAATGGTCGGGATCGGCGAAGAGCGCCCGGAGCGCGCGGGTGGTCTGTTCGCCCTCCAGCGAGCGGTGCAGGTTCGAAACCAGATTGGCGGGCGTCAGGTGCAGTCGGCCGTCGGCGCTGTCGGGACTGGGCGTCACGGTCGCGGCGTTGGCGGCCCACATGGCGGAGGCGGAGCTGGCGGCGGCGGCGAAGGACGGGGCCTCCTCCCAGGCGCGGGCCAGGACCTCGCCGTCGGAGCCCGAGAAGCCGAGGCCGCGCAGCCAGCCGACGTTCGGCCGCTCATGCGGCGGCAGGACGAACTGGGGCACGCCGAGGTCGGCCAGCTTCTTCATCTTGGCCAGGCCCTGCAGCACGGCGCCGCGCGGGTCCGAGGCCTCGCCCCGGTTCAGCGCGCTCGCGATATTGCCCGGCGAAAGACCGCCGTAGGCGTGACTGGGCCCGACCAGGCCGTCGCAGTTGGCTTCGTAGGCTTGAGTCATCTTCATGAGCCCTCCCCCTCGAGGGGGGAGGGTTGGGAGGGGGTGGTGGCAGGATGATTCAGGTCGAGAGCGGTTCGGCGAGAGCGGACCGTCCGCGCCTCACGCGCCTCGTCCGGCTGCTCACTGCCTCCACCCCATCCCCTAGCCCCTTCCCCCTCGAGGGGAAGGGGGACCCGCTGGGCGATCGCCGCAGCGATCTCCTCCACGACGGCGGTGAGCTCGGCAGGGATACGTTGGCTGTCGATGCGCAAGACATAGAAGCCTTGCCCGGTGAGCCAAGCGTCACGCTCAATGTCCCGCGCCGCGACCTGCGGAAGCTGATGAACGCCGCCGTCGACCTCGATGACCAGTTTGGCGCGCAGGCACGCGAAGTCGACCACGTATGGACCGATCGGGGCCTGCCGACGGACACGAATGGGCAGCCGGCGGAGCTCCTGCCAGAGTCTCGCTTCGGTCCAGGTCGGTTCGGCACGCATGCCGCGCGCCCTCCTTTGGCCGCCGGGCTTGATTCGCGACGGCGAGACGAAGCGGTCGTACTCTTCCGGCACGTCGCTCACGCCCTCAGGCCCTTCATCTCGCCCACCACCGAACGGACCCCGTCGGCTTCGAAGCTGGCGACCGGATAGGCGCAGTAGTCAGCGGCGTAGTAGGCGCTGGGGCGGTGGTTGCCGCTGGCGCCCAGGCCGCCGAAGGGCATGTCGGCGGCGGCGCCCGTGGTCGGCCGGTTCCAGTTGACCACGCCGGCGCGGATCCCGCGGCTGAAGCGGGCCCAGAGGTCGGCGTCGTTGCTGAGCAGTCCGGCGGACAGGCCGTAACGCGTGTCGTTGGCGGCCTTCAGCGCCTCGTCGAAGGAGCCGACGCGGCGGACCTGCAGGAAGGGGGCGAAGATCTCCTCGTCGGGGACCTGGACGCCCGTGACATCGAGCACGCCCGGCGAGACGAAGGCGGCGCTAGGCGCGGTGTCGACCCGACCCCAGGGCAGGATGATCCGGCCTCCGCGGTCGGCCAGTTCGCCCATGCGGCCGAGCGCCTCCTCGGCGCCTCGCACCGAGATCAACGGACCCATGTAGGGCTCGGGATCAGCGTCCCAGCGGTCGATGACCAGCCGGCGCGACAGGGCTGCCAGCGCCTCCAGGATGTGGTCGCCCTCGGGGCCCTGCGGCAGGATCAGGCGCCGCGCGCAGGAGCAGCGCTGGCCGGTGGTGATGAAGGCGGACTGCACCACCAGCGAGGCCAGGGCCTCGGCGTCGTCGCCGGCGTCCCAGACCACCAGCGGATTGTTGCCCCCCAACTCCAGCGCCAGGATCACGTGCGGATCGTCGGCGAACTTGCGCCGGAAGTGAGCGCCGGCGGCCCCGGAGCCCGTGAACATCAGGGCGTCGATCGGCTGGTCGAGCAGGGCCGCGCCGGTCTCCCGCGCGCCCTGGACCAGGTTGACCACACCGGCGGGCACGCCCGCGGCCTCCAGCGCCTCGACCATCAGCTGGCCGGTCCACGGGGTCATCTCGGACGGCTTGAAGACGACCGTATCGCCGGCCAGGAGGGCCGGGACGATGTGGCCGTTGGGCAGGTGGCCGGGGAAGTTGAACGGGCCAAGCACCGCCGCCACGCCGTGCGGACGATGGCGCAGGGTCGCCTGGCCGAAGGCGGTCTCGGTCGTCCGCTCGCCGGTGCGTTCGGCGTAGGCGCGGATGGAGACGTCGACCTTGCCCGCCATGGAGGCGAGTTCGCCCCGGGTCTCCCACAGCGGCTTGCCGGTCTCTCGGCTGATGACCTCGGCCATGGCCGGGGCGCGGGCCTGAAGCTCGGCCTTGTAGCGCCGAAGGATGTCGATGCGGTCCTGCCGCTCCAGCGCGGCCCAGGCGGGGAAGGCGTCGCGCGCGGCCAGCACGGCGTCGCGCGCCTGTTCGGCGGACGCGGCCCGGCCGTTCCAAACGGCCTCCCCCGTGGCCGGATCGATGGAGGCGAAGGCCGCAGCCTCGCCCGCGACCCAGCGGCCGCCGATGAAGCTGTGCCTCGTCATGCGATCACCCGGATCAGGTCGCCTTCCTTGACCTTCAGCAACTCGGCCGTGTCGGCGGAGATGTCGACAACGCCGTCAACCAGCTCGGCCGATGCGCGGGTGCAGCGAAAGCCCGCGATCGAATTGGTCGACAGCAGCTGCGGGTCCCCGTCCTGGGCGTCGGAGATGCGCACCGGCCGGATCACCGCCTCGCGCACGGTGCGGATGGCGTCGCGCTGGACCGCCATGGTCGGACCGGCGTCGAAGACGTCGACCAGGCCGATCTCACGGAAGCCTTCGCGCTCCAGCAGCTTCTTGGCCGCAACGCCCTCCGCGTGAGCCTGGCCGATCGCGGCGCGCGCCTCGGGGTGCATCAGATTCTCATAGAGAGGGTGATGCGGCGCCAGGTCGAAGATGAACTGGCCGTCGCCGGACCCCGACAGTTCGTCGGCGCTGTCGAAGTCCATCGGGAAGAACTTGGACGTCACATGCTCCCAGAAGGGCGACTTGCCGTTCGCATCGAAGACGCCCCGCAGCTCGGCCAGAACCCAGTCGGAGAAGCGCTCGGGCTGGGCGCCGATCAGCATGTAGCGCGAGCGCGCCAGCAGCGAGCCCGCGCCGCCCGCCCGCCGGTCCGGCTTGAGGAACAGTGAGCCGACCTCGCTCCAGCCGCGGCATTCGTTGACCCACATCAGGGCCGGATGGTCGACGCGGACATTGAGGTCGTCGGACACGTGATAGTGCGAGAAATTCATCCGCCGGAAGGAGGCGAAGGGCCGCTTGATACCAACGGTGGTCTTCACGCCCGCGATGCCGTCGATCTCGCCGGTTTCGCCGTTCTCCAGCATCAGGACGAACCACTGGCCCTCGCGGTCGATGGAGTCCTCGAAACTGGCCTTGGAGCAGTCCAGGCGGCCGCGCAGGGTCGGCTCGTCCTCGGGCAGGCTGGTGAAGCCGGGCCCCGAGGCGCGGGCCAGCTCCAGCAGGGCGTCATAATCCTTGGGCCCCGCGGGCCGCACCACCAGCATTACAGCGTCTCCAGTCGCAGACGTTTCAGGGCCTGGGCGTCGACCTCTCCCGAGGCGATCTTGCACAGGATCAGGGCGGACAGCTGCGCCCGCTCCACGAAGCTCTCGGGCCAGGCGTATTCGGCCTCGGAATGGATGTCCCCGCCGCGCACGCCCAGGGTGTCTATGTTGGGCAGGCCCGCGGCGTGCAGGTTGTTGCCCTCGCACACCCCGCCCGAGGACTTGAAGGCGATCGGCTGGCCGAGCAGGCCACCGGCCTCGGTCACGACCTGCATCAGCGCCTGCTGGGAGGCGTCGAGCGGCTTGGGCGGGCGGGTGAAGCCGCCGTGCAGATGCAGGGTCAGGCCCTCGAACGGGGGCTGGGCCACGATGTCCGCGACCGCCGCCTCGATCCAGTCGGCGGCCGCCTTGTCCGGCACGCGCACGTTGAACCGGATCACCGCCGTGTCCGGAACGACGTTCGAGGGAGACCCGCCGGCGATGCGCCCGAGGTTCACGGTCACGCCCTCGCGCCGGCCGTTCAGCCCATGCAGGGCCCAGCCGATGGCCGAGGCGCCGGCGACGGCGTTGCGGCCCTCGTGAAAGGCGCGGCCGGCGTGGGCCGAGCGGCCCTTCACCACCAGATGGTAGTTGGCCGAGCCCTTGCGCGCGCCGGCGAGCGAGCCGTCCGGCATGGCCGGCTCATAGGTCAGGCCCAGGTGCCCCGTGCGGCCGAGTTCGGCCAGGACGGGGGCCGAAGCCAGGGAACCGATCTCTTCGTCAGGGGAAATCAGCACCGTCCAGCCGACCGCCTCGCGCGCGGGGTGGGTTTCGAAGGCTTCCAGCGCCGCCATCAGCACGCTGATCCCACCCTTCATGTCGGCGATCCCGGGACCGTGCAGCGCCCCGTCGGCGCGGCGCTCGACGCTCTGGAACAGGCTGGAGGCCGGATAGACGGTGTCGTAGTGGCCGGTCATCACGACCTGGGTCGGCGCCTCGGGTCGCATGGTCAGGCGCAGGGACGGCGGGTGCGGCTGATCGCGCAGCAGGCCGTCGTCGCCGACTTCCTGGCTGGGCGCGAGCGCGACGCGTTCGACCTGGCACGGCAGGGTGCGGGCGGCCTCGACCAGCAGGACCTCAAGCTGCTGCTCAAGGCCTTCGAGGTTTCGGCTGCCGCTGTTGATGGCGCACCAGTTGACGGCGCGGCCGACGATCTCCGCGTCCCGTGCGGCGAGGTGATCCAGCACGGCTTGGTCTTCGGCGAGAATCCGCATGGGCGCGGTTTAGCTTGCCTAGTCCTCGCGGTCCAACCGGCGCCGGCCACCGTCGTCGGTCTGGCGGCGCCAGCGCACCGAGATGCGGGCTTCGCCTTCGCCTCCTACACGGGAGATGACCGAGATGTTGCGCCGCGCGCGCCACTCGACCTGAACCGCGGCCCCTTCGGCGCCGCCGCCGATCACCTCGAAATAGAGATCATCGCCGATGTACTTCCCGCCCGCGACCGTCAGGCCCGACGCGTCGCCGCCGAAGGACAGCCGGTCGAGGCCGGCGAATTCCCTGAGATTGCCGATGACGTCGAAGCCCCCGCCGCCGGCCAGGGCCGCCACGCTCGACGCCAGCTGGGCGGCCTCGATAGGCGACAGTTGCGAGGCAGATCGCCCGAACAGGACCTGCGACAGGATCTCGTCCTGCGGCAGTTGCGGCGTTGAGGTCAAGGTGATGATCGGACGTGCCGCCGTTCCGGTGACCCGGATGCGCGCGGTGAGGGTCGGATCCTCGCGCGTGGCCGTCAGGTTCAGCCGGATTCGCTCGGGATTCGTCGACAGACTGATCCTGCCGCCCCGTTCGAAGATGAAGCGCCGTCCACCGAACTGATAGTCACCGCGCACGACCAGCGCGCTTCCCGAGAGCACCGGCGAGGCCAGCGAGCCGCCGACCTCTGCGTTCAGGGCCAGTTCGACATCGAGACCGCGGCCGGTGACGAACACGCCGCCGCCGTCCGAGCTCAGGCCGATGTCGAGTCGGATGGCGGAGTTGGACCGGCGCGCCTCGGCCTCTTCCTCGGATTCCTCGGTCTCGTCCTCCAGACCACCGGGGCGATTGATCTCGATGACGTCGAGTTCGACCACGCGGGAGCTGTTGGGCAGGTCCTCCGCCGAGAAGACCGCCTCGGTGACGTTCAGATCGCCAGCCAGGGTGATCGCGCCCGACTCCGCGCGGTTGACCCGCAGCGTCCCCGTCCCCCTGGCCGTGGCCAGATCGGTGTCCACGACCCTGAAATCCGTCAGTTGCAGCGTCAGGTTCGAAGCCGACCCGAGGCGAAGGCCAAGCACGCCCGAGCCCGTGACGCGCCCGGCGTCCTCGCCGCGGCCGTCCGTCGCCTGGAAGCTGACGATCCGGGCCGTCTCGGCGTTGAGTTCCGACCTCAGGGTGAGGCCCTCGAGCGTCAGGCCGGTGACGCCGTCCTCGAACCGGCCATCGGAGATGTTGAGGTAACCGTCGGCGCTCGGCGCGTTGATGGTGCCGCCGAGCGTGGCGCGGCCATCCACGATCCCTGACAGGCTGCGCTCCCCACCCAGGACCAGGTCCCAGATCGAACGAATCTGCCCCTGCAGCATGACCTCGCCGCTCATGGGCTCGGTCCGGCTGACCGCCAGTCTGAGCGGGGCCGCGCTGGCCGTCACCGGCAGGTTGAGCACAGCTTCCGAGCGGACCCCGCCGGCGTCGGAGGCCTCGGCCCGAATGGCGAGGCGATTGTCGCCGAGAGTCGCCTGGATCAGGGCGTCGATGTCCATGTCCGCCCCGGCGTCGCGGCTGCGGGCGTTCTCCAGCCGCGCATTGAGCGTCCCGGCGAGCGTCTCGCCCGTGCCGCTGAGGTCCACCTCTGCGGAAATCCGTCCGGCCAGGTCGCGCGACAGGGACTGGAGGTCGACCCCCTGGAGCGAGGCGCGGATGACGGCCGCGTCCGCGTCCTGGCGAAGGGAGCCGTCCAGCACGCCGCCGCCGATCGCCAGATCCACGCGGACGACCCTGCCGCCGTCGGCCAGGGCAAGGACGGCGGGCGAGCGTGTCCGATAGGCGACCTCGCGCACCCGGCCCGCGCCCTGGAGGGTGACGGTCTGGGCCTCGTCGGTGCGCGAATAGACGCCCGCACCGTCGAAGGAAACCGGGAACGTCCCCCCGACATCAGCCTGGAGGGTGAATGGGAGGTGCGAAAGGGTCCCCTGCCCCTGAAGGTTCAGCGTGCGGATGGTGTAGCTGGAGGCCGAAAACCGGATCCCCCGACCCGTGACGTCGACGAAGGCGGCGGCGTCCGCCGGCCCGTCTGTCAGGCGCACGACGCCGCGGGCCGTACCCGCCGCCAGGAAGGCGCCGGGGCGGGCCTCGAAGACCAGATCGGCGCTCGACGGCGTCCGGCCACGAAGGGCGATGGCGCCCCGCGCGACCACGCCGCCGGCGTTCACGTCCAGGTCGGTCAGGCTGACGCCGTCGTCCGCGATGCGGAACAGGGACGAACCCCGGGCCGGACCATAGTTACTGTCGCCCGTGATGCTGACCCGACCGTCGGATGCGTCGTCGCCCCGCCGGAAAGTGAGCGTGACGCGGGCGTCCGCGAGGCTGAGGGGGCCAGCCTCCAGTGCGTCGAACTCGACGATCAGGTCCAGGGTCGGCCGACCGAGCGTGCCGGTCAGAGATCCCCGTCCACTGGCGGCGCCATCGATTTCTATGGGTCCCACGCCGAACGGGCCTCGCGCCGCCCAGTCGAGCGCCAGCCGGACATCGCGGCCGCCGAGGCCGATGAGACCCTGCGCGTTCAACCGTCCCGCCGCGCCCGTCAGCGACGCCCGCGAAACCGCGATCCGGCCCCCGCCGAGCGCCCCCTCCCCGGTCAGACGAGGCGATGCGCCCAGAAGCCGGTCCAGTTCACCCCAGCCGGTCTCCAGGCGACGGCCGGCCGCTTCGAAGGACAGGCCCCAGAGTTCGGAACCCCGCTCATGCGAGGCGCGCCATTCAAGGTCCAGCGCGCCGGACGCCTGCCGGCGCACCGCCGAGACGTCCGAGATGCGGGCCGAGCCTTCCGCGGTCAGACGGCCGCCCGCGCCGCGCGAGCCCGTCGCATGGACGTCCAGGGCTGCGCCGTCGAGATCGAAGCGCTCGACCAGGATGCGCGAGTCCGGCAGTCGGGCCGCGCGGATGAAGGCTGACGGCCGGGCGCCGAGCATCCGGGCCAGCACACTGTCTCCCGAACCGCCCTCGCCCGCCAAACGGCTTTCCAGGGCGATCCGCCCGTTTCGGGCCGTCAGCCGGACGGGGCCGGACGCCTGCCGAAGCCCGTAGCCCGACACGTCGACCGCCGAGGCCGTCACGTCGCCGGCGAAGTTCCAGCGGTCGGCGGATCCGCGCCAGACTCCCTCGACCGTGGCCGCCTGGGCGAGGTCCTGACCGACCAGCCGGGACAGGGATGGGGTCGAGACGCTCAGGGTCAGGCCGGAATCCGCAGAGGCGCCGGACCGATCGACGGCCCCACGGGCGCGGGCGCGGATGTTTTCCGCCGCCAAGTTCCAACCGATGCCGAACTCGCTTTCGCGGCCTTCGATCGGGACCAGCGCCACACCGAAACGGGCCGTGGGCCCAAGCCGTTCGGCGAATGGCGCCAGCAGGTCCGATCCAAGGAAGCTGACGTAACCGGAACCCCGGCCGCCTTCGGCCGAAAACCGTCCCTGCGCGCGGATGGGCTCATATTCGCCGGTGCGGACGCGCACGTCGAAGGCCTGAGCGCGCACATCCACGTCCGCCCGGAAGGGCTGGTCCGGCGAATAGCCCAGCGCGCCGGCGATCGGGCCGCCACGCGCCTCGAACGCCCGCGCCTCGAGCTCACCGCCGATGAAGCCGCCGTCGCCCGCGGTCTCGAAGTCGGCCCGCAGGTAGTCGCCGGGCCGCGACAGGCTGGCGGCGTTGATCCGTCCCGCCTTGCGGCCGCGCCGCTCGAGGACGACGTCCCCCTCCAGTCGCCAGCGGCCATACTCCTCGCTGAAGCCCTCGAGCAGCTCGACATCCGCCTCGAAAGCCTCGATCTCGACCGTCAGGGGCTGCGGCCCCGGGGGCGTGACGCGGGGCTCCAGCTGCGGACGGCGGATCAGGCGAATGGTCTCGGCCTCGATCATGTCGGCATGGAACCGGCGGACGAGCAGCGGCCAATAGGACCAGTCCACCCGCACTTCGCGCGCCTCGAGCCAGACGCCTTCGGAGTCAGTGACCGTGACGCGTTCCAGGGTGAAATCGTCCCAGAGGTCGCCGCTCAGCCCCTCGACATTTATGCGACCGTACCGCCCAAGGCTCTTGCCCGCGACGAAGCTGGTGACGAGGTCACGGCCGGCCGGCGTCAGGACGGCGAGACGGCCGGCGGTCGCGATCACCAAGGCCACCACCAAGAGGACGGCGACTGAGGTCAGGGTCCAGAACAGCACGCCGCGCGCGCGGCGCTCCGCCTTGGCTTCGGCCGCGGCCTCGGGCGCCTTGCCTGGCCGGCGCCGGCTCAAAACGCCTGTCCGATGCTGACATAGACCTGGAAGTCCGCGTCGCCGTCCCGGGGATTGATCGGCACGGCGATATCGGCGCGGATCGGGCCGAACGGCAGGTGGTAGCGGACGCCCACGCCGGCGGCGTAGCGAATATCGGAGAAGTTCGGGGTCGGCTCATCGCCGATCGAGCCCGCATCTATGAACACGGCCATGCCCAGAGCCCCTCGGATGCGCCGGCGGTATTCCACGCTGGTCTCGAAGAGCGATGAGCCGCCCACCGGCGTGCCGTTCGGAAATCGCGGTCCGACGCCCTGGTACTCGAAGCCGCGCACCGAGCCGCCGCCTCCGGAATAGAAGCGCCGGTCGCTGGGCACACGGCTCTCATCCCCGCCGATGATCGAGCCCAGCCGCACCCGGCCTGCGATCACCGAGGTTCCCTCTTCGTCCAGAGGAACATAGGCGCTGACCTGCGCCACGGCGCGAAGGAAGGTGAGGCTGTCGTCGCCGGTCACCGCGGTGGGCTGAACGTCGAAGTTCAGCCGCCAGCCCTGCGAGGGGTCGAGGGGGTCGTTGGAATAGTCGAGGTTCGCGCCCGCCTGCAGCGTCAGGATGGCCAGGTTCCGCTCCAGCGGAACGGGCGGATCAACCAGAAAACGCGGGTCGAGCTCCTCATACTGGCCGCCCTCGATCGCCACGCCGTAGGAGAAATATGAGGTGGGCGCGAACCGCTGCTGCAGCGCGAAGCTGGCGCCGGCGGCCCGGCGGTCATAGGCGCGGGTGTCCTCGTCAACGGCAAAGGCGGACAGGGTGAGGGTGCGCCCCGCCCGGCGCCAGTGGGGAAGGCTCAGGGAGACGCCCAGGCGGCTGTCGATCTCGGCCAGCCGCGCCTCGTATCTCAGGGTGTCGGCCCGGCCGAACCGGTTGCGCCAGGTCCAGACGGCGTCGACGCCCGCGCCCTCAGATGTCGAATAGCCGACTCCGGCCTCCAGGACGCGGCTGGGCTGATCGCTCAGGGCGACGATCACGGGGCGCAGGCCGTCTTCGGTCTCCTGATCGCCGGGCGCCAGGGCGACCGATACGCTGTCGTAGACCCCCGTTTCCAGAAGCCGCCGCTCCAGTTCCGCGACGGTGTCGGGCCGATAGCGGTCGCCGGCCGACCAGGGGGCCAGCCGTTCCACCCAGCGCGGATTTGTCCGGCCAAGCGTATTGAGCAGGACCCCGTCCAGGCGCACGGGCTCTCCGGCCGCTATGCGGAAGGTCGGCTGCAGGGTCGAGGCGGCGTGATCCACGATCACCCGGCGATCGCCGGCGACGGCGTCCGGATAGCCCAGCTCGGACAGGCGCGCGATCACGCGGCCCTCGCTCGCTATGACGTCGGCCGCGCGTCCCGGTTCGCCCGGCTCGAGGTCGAGCGCCGCCACCGCGTCCGTGGCGACGTCCGGCTCCGGCGGCGGGTCGATCCAGACCACGTCGGGGTCGCTGACCAGGAATCTGGGACCGGGCGTGACCCGGATCACGGGGGTCGGGGGCGCCTCGCCCTCGATGTCGTCCTCGATCGTCGCGCCGTAATATCCTTCCGACCGAAGGACGGCCATGGCGTCCTCGGCGGCGGCGCGCGCGCGGCGGCGGGCCTGGAAGCGGTTCGCGGGCGGGTCATCGACCTCGCCGATGGCCTCCTCGATCCGCTCGCGCAGGTCTTCGTCCAGATCGCCGGCGACCTGGGCGCGCGGCTCCGCCCACGCGGTCGAACCCCCGGCGATGGCCGCGAGGACCAGGACAGACATCAAGATTGGGCGTGACGGCACGCGGCCCCTTCCGAACAGCGGCGCTTGGTCAGGAACCCTGGCTGAGCGCTTGGGTTCCCGGCGGCCCGCCCTGACCGCCTAGTAGAAGACCGTTTCGCTGTCGGGCTGGACGCTTTCCTCGCTGGGCCGGGCCTCGCCCATGTCGCCCGTATCGCGCGCGGGCGGGGGCGGCGTCGCGTCGGTCGGCTCGGCGGGGGCCTCTTCCTCCTCCTCCACCTCGACTACCGGCTCTTCGACCGGCGGCGGCGGGGCTACATCCTCTTCGCGGTCCGTTGCGGTCATGTCGCAGGCGGACAGGCCGAGCCCGGCGGCCGCGACGGCGGCGATGAGAACCAGTGGGTTGCGCATGCGGGCACCTCGTCGTTTGAACCGGTTTTAGCGCGCCCCCGGGACCCCGAAAAGCCCGTCAGGCGGCCGCCGCGGCTCGCCGTGTTTCGACCGCGCTTCCGAGCGCCGAAAACAGGGCCTCGGGATTGATCGGCTTGGTCAGGAAGGCGCTGACCCCGATCGCGGCCCAGGCGGCCCGGTGGTGATCCAGCGCGTTGGCGGTCAAGGCGATGACCGGCGTGGCCGCGTTGGGCCCGTTTCCGGCCCGGATGCGTCCAGCGGCCTGCAGCCCGTCCATGACCGGCATCTGCATGTCCATGAGAATGGCGTCGAAGGCCTGGCTCTTGGCCGTCTCCACGGCCTGGCCGCCGTCGACGGCGAAGGTGAGCTCATAACCGGCCGGCTCCAGCATCAAAGCCAGAATCCTGCGATTGACCTCATGGTCCTCGGCGACGAGCACGCGGCGCGATCCGCCTGACGTCAGCGCAGCCTGCGCCTGCAGCACCGCGGGACGGGCCGCGGCCTCCGCCGCCAGCCACGGGGTTTCGAACCGGAAGGTCGAGCCGCGCCCCTCGTGCGGCGCGAGCCGGAGCGTGCCGCCCATCAGGTCGGCCAGCTTGCGGCTGATGGCCAGGCCCAGCCCGGTGCCGCCGTAGCGACGGGTCGTGCCCACCTCGGCCTGTTCAAAATGGCCGAACAGCCGCTCGGCCATTTCAGGAGACACGCCGCAGCCCGTGTCGCGGACCTCGAACCACAGGGTCTCGCCCTCCACGCCGGCCGACAGGGTGATTTCGCCCCGCTCGGTGAATTTCACCGCATTGGAAAGCAGATTGGACAGGACCTGCTGGAACCGCAGCGGATCGGTGCGGATGCGCTCGGGCGTTCCGGGCGTGATGTGCAACCGCATCTCGACGCCCGCCTCCTCGGCCTTGGCGCCCCAGAGGCGAGCGAGGCCCGTTAGGCGATCGTGCAGATCGATCTCGGCCGTCTCCAGCTCCATCTTGCCGGCTTCGATCTTGGCCACGTCCAGCACGTCGTTCAGCAGGCCCATCAGGACGTCGCCGGCGTTGAGCAGCATGTCGACTGGTTCGCGCTGGTCGCGCGTCAGAGGCGTGCGGCGCAGCAGGTGGCCGGCCGAGATCACCGCGTTCATCGGCGTACGGATCTCGTGGCTGATCGTGGCCAGGAAGTCCGACTTGGCGGCGCTGGCGCGCTCGGCGCGGGCGCGGGCCTCTTCGGCCGCGTCATTGGCGCCGCGCAGGGCCCGGTTGGTCGCCGAGGACTGCCGCACCGCGACGATGAGGTGCGCGATATAGAGAACGCCCGCCAGGCTGACCGCCAGGGACGAGGCCGCGTCGTATCCCTTGATGATCATGGTCGCGAGCGGCAGGCCCAGGAAATACAGCGCGTGCGGCACGGCGGCGGCGATCAGCACGGGCCGGGCGTGATGCATGTGCATCGAGACGTGCAGCAGCCCGCCGGCGATGGCCGTGTAGGCGAACAGCTGGCCCGGCCCGCCGCCATAGGTCCAGGTGTAGGCCGAGATGGCCGAATAGACGGCGGTGTTCAGGGCGGCCGAGGCCATACAGGCGCGGATCCGCGCCCTGCTCGGCTCCTGGTACGGATTCTGGCGCACGGGCCGGAACACCCACCAGTCTACGGCCTGAGCCGCGCACATGGCCGCGAACCAGGCGAACGGGAACCAGCCGGGCGTCAGGAGCCAGCCGACGCCGCCGAGGAAGACGCCGAGCGCCAGCCGCGTGCGCAGCTCCCTGGCGCGCACATCGCCCATGACGGCGTATCCGTTCGGCTGAGTCATCCGGACCTCCCCTAACGGAAACGTAGCGGGGTCCGAGTTAAGGCCGGGTGACCTTATGGTAAAGCTAAGGTCGACTCGCCGACTTAGAACGGGATGTCGTCATCCAGCGGGAAGTCCTGCTTGGGACCCGACATGCGAGCCGGTCCGCCGCCACCGCCGAAATCGCCGTAGTCGTCCCCGCCCGAGGAGGCTCCGCCGCCCTCACCACGGCCGTCGAGCATGGTCAGCTCGCCGCGGAAGCGCTGGAGCACGATCTCGGTCGAGTACTTCTCGACGCCGTTCTGCTCGTACTTGCGGGTCGCGAGCTGGCCCTCGATGTAAACCTTGGAGCCCTTCTTCAGATAGTTTTCGGCGACCTTCACGAGGTTCTCGTTGAAGATCACGACCCGGTGCCATTCGGTCTTTTCCTTGCGCTCGCCCGAGGACTTGTCGCGCCAGGACTCGGAGGTGGCGACGTTCAGGTTGGCCACCCGGTCGCCGGAGTTCAGGGTGCGGATCTCGGGATCCCGCCCGAGATTGCCCACCAGGATCACCTTGTTGACGCTGCCGGCCATCGCGGCCCTCCTTCTGGTCTCGCCCCACGCCTTCGGCGGTCGGCAATGTTCTAATTATGTTCCGGCGCGCCGGGGGTCAATCAACCCTTACGAGCCCTCGGCCTCATCCGTTTGGCCGGGCTCCGGCAGGGTGGTGCCCGGCGGGAGCTCGAAGGCACCGGGAATCGCGAGGCGCCCGTCGTTGGTCCGACGTAGGGCCGTGAACCGCCCGCCGTCCAGAGACCGCGACAGGGAAACGCCCGCGCCGTTCACGAAGAGGAACTGGTCGCCATAGGCGCCCATGACCTCGCGGCGGGTGCCGCCCATGCGCAGGAAGCGCACGCGCATCTCCTCGAGGCGCGCGGCGCAATTCTCCATGTTCGGCTGGGGGTCGGGCAACGGATTGAAGCGAACCGTGCCGTCCTCGAGGCGCGCCACGTGCCAGCAGGTGCCACGCGGGCCGTCGGGGATCCGGACCCGCTCCTGGCAGGCCGACAGGGTGACCGCGCCCGCGGCCATGACAAGCAGAGCCAGACGCATCAGCGCACCTCGCCGAGAGAGCAGTCCCGGCCTTGTTGGACCAGGGTGCGGAAGTTGGTGTTGTCCGGGGCCTGTTCGACACGTCCCGGGACCAGGCGCAGCGTCGTCGCGCCCCAGCGTCCGTAGGAGGCGCCGCCCAGTTGCTCACAACGGCCGGAGTAAAGCTGCTGCACGCAGGCGTTCAGGGTCAGCTCGCCCACGTCGCGCCATTCGCCGCCGGCGTGGCGCAGACAGCGCTGGGTGGGACCCGAGGCGGGGGTAGGCGTCGGAGGCGCCTGAACGACCTCGGCAGGAACAGGCTCGTCGTCCACGAGCGACGGAAGCTCCGGCGGGGGCGCGAACGGCACGGCCGTCAGCTGGCCGGAAGAATCCAGGCCGACGTCCAGGGCCTGCGAGGCGACCCCATTGCGCTGGGCGCAGTCCGACAGGGTCGCCATGCCGACGAAGCGCCCATCGACGAAGCAGCGCAACTGCTGGTCCGGGCCGACGGGCTGCGGGTCTGTGACGTCGAGCTGCAGTCCGCCCTTGGAAGCCGGCGGCGGTTCGGCCGGTCCGTCGTCCCGGCCCGTCAGCAGCAGTGCGATGACGACGGCCGCCAGGATGGCGGCGGCGCCGCCGAGAATGAGTACAAGTCGATTGTCCGAGGCCATGCCGCCATTCCGCGCCGGTGGGGAGGCGGCAATAAGGCGGGCGACGGCCTCGCCGTCAACCGCCGCCTGTGAGTCGCGACAGGGCAGCCTGATAGTTGGCGATCTGGGCGGTCACATGGGCCGGAGCCTGGCCGGTTATCCGGGCGCTGGCGGGCCGATCCTTGTCGGCCAGAGCCCGGTAGGCGGAGCGGATCTGGCTCATGGCCGCCTGGATCGCCTCCCCCGCCGACTTGATGGCCGCCTTGTCCCGCAGCGACAGGTCGGCCGGCAGCTTGAGGGCGAAGACATCGCGTCCGTCCGCGGACCCGGTGACCGGGCGCACCAGCGTCTGCGACAGGCCCAGCGCCTCCAGCGCGTCGCGTCCGGCCGGACCCGCCACGATCTCGACCGCCGTGCGCTCGTCGCGCGGCGAGATGCGGATGACGTCGCGGTTGTCCGACTTCACGACCTCGGCCTTGAGGCGGTTGTCCGAGGCGATGGCGATCTTGCGGGCCAGGCTCGCGAAGGTGTCGCGCGCCTCGATGGTCACGGGTCTCAGCCGGCCCCCGCCGCGATCGACGAACAGCTGATCGCCGACGCGGGCCGAGGTGGCGTCCACCACGCTTTTGGACGGCGAGAAGTCGATCTCGCCCTGCGGCAGACCCAGGCGGTCGAGCACGCTTGCGCCGGATGTGACGGCCACCGAGATCGGTGCGACCAGGCCCCCGGTCGCCTCGAAGTCCCGGGTCCATTCCACCGCTCCGGTTTCCGGGTCGACGCGGGACACGTACCCGGTGGCCGTCTGCTTGTCGCCGGTCCCCTGGAGGTTGGTCTGGCCGGTGATCCACACCTTGCCGCCGGACACGGTGGCGGCGGACGCGCCGTCCGTTCCGGTCCCGCCGACGAAGGTCAGGCGATCAGCGGCGTCGGCGACCAGGCTGTCATCGAGGCGCGCCACGAAGGCGTCCGAGCCACCCGAGTGGCCCGAGGTCACCGTTCCCGCGTCGAGGGCGGCGTTGCGGGTCGTGCCGGTGAGCAGCACCCGCCCTGCGTCCAGCGCCACGCCCGCGATCGATCCCGAAAGGGCGCCGAGATCGCGCGTCTGCGCCAGAACCGGCGCGCCGGCCGGCTGCAGTTCGAAGCGCCGCAGGATCGCCTGGCCGTTCTCGACCCCCGCCGTGACGATGGCCCCGTCCGCCACAGCCAGCGCCGAGACGGCGTCGTCGGCGGTGGTCCCGAACTGCTTCACGAAGGTCGCCGAACCCTGGACGCTGAAGCCCTGGAGGTAGCCGTCCCAGCCGCCGACCGGCGCACCGCCGGTCATCGCCGAGCGGGATCGCCCGGCGACGTAGACGGCCCCGTCGTCCCCGAAGGCGACGCCGAGCGCCTCATCCTCAAGGTTGGCTCCCCGTCTCTGGGACCAGAGTTCGGAGCCCTCCGCGTCGAAAACGGTGACGAAGCTGTCGCTCAGCCGGGCGTCGACGCCGGAGACGCCCTTGTCCAGAGCCCCGGTGACCGAGCCGGCGATGGCGACCTTGCCGTCGGCCGAGACCGCGATGGCGTTGGCCGAGGCCTGGTCGGCGGCGCCGAGGGTGCGGGTGAAGACCACCTTGCCGGCGGAGTCGTACTTCATCAGGACCGCGTCCCGGCCGCCCTTGATGGCCTGGCCGTCGACGGCCGCGGTGGCCTCGGCCAGGACATAGAGGGATCCGTCGGGGCCGGACGCGCTCGCCTTGACCTTCAGGCCGTCGGCCAGCGGAGTCTGCAGGCTCCGGCCCTCGACCCAGAGCGTGTCGCCGACGCCCGACTGTGCGGCCGGCGCTCCGGCCCCGGTCACGCCCGTGTCCGTGGTGAACTTCGATAGCTCGGGCGTGCCGGCCGCGCCGGACGCTTGCAGGACGAAGACCCCGTCGGACCGGTCCGCGGCGGAGAAGGACAGCGTTTCGACCGACACACCCTTGACCCTCAGGGCATAGCGGTCGGGTCCGGCCGGCAGGGTGACCGACTTGCCGGACACCGTGATCGTGCGGGGCTCGGACGGCAGCTTTTCGCGCGCGATACGAGTCTGGACCCCAGCGGCCTCGAGCTGTGCGTTGAGATGGATGACGACGTTGCTGAGTGTGCGCGGGGTCGCACCCATGTCATTCAGGTCGATGTTCACGTCTACGTCGCCCGACAGCTTGCGTACCGTCATGGTGAAGCGGACGTCGCCTTCCAGCGCGGCGGCCGGAAGGTCCGGGTCACCAGCGTGCAGGGCCTTGGTGACGTAGCTGTTGTCGGAACGGGGCGCGCCGACCTTCCCCTTGGCCTCCGAAGCCGAGGCGCCCTTGGCCACCCGGATCGACTCGAAGGGGTCGTCGCTCAGGAACTGGGAGATCTCGGTCAGGCCGGCCTGAAATGCCTTCTCCAGCCGGCCGAGCTCGCCGAAGGTGATTCCCTTGGTGTCAGCGCGATTGACGAGGGCGTTCAGGGTAGTGAGCCCCTGATTGAGCGCGAAGAGACGCCGGTAGTCCTCGGCCGCGTCCTTCACGTCCAGACGGGGGGCCCTCAGATCGATGAAGTCCCGGCCGCCAAGCGCTGCACGCACCAGGGCGTCGGGTTCCGGCGGAGTTGCGCGCGTCGACCAGGGCGCGGTCGGCGTCTTTGAGGCTGTGGATGATCCGGACAGCACGCCGCCCGCGGACGGCAGATAGCCGCCGCCGAACAGTCCGAGCAGATAGCTGTTGTCGATCAAGGCCTGGCCGCCGCTCCTACGACCGCAAGAGTCGCGGCTGGCGCCTACGAAAGCCTTAAGCGTTCATCCCCAGACGGCGGAAAGCTGTTCAAGAAACCGCTGTTTCGCTCGCCTCCCAGGCGACTCGGTCTAACGTAGGTATGCGGATGGAACGCACAACGAGGGTCCGGCGTTAACGATCGGATCCAGGGAGGTCGAGATGACTTCGTTGCGTAACGCCTTGATGTACGTGCTCGCCCTGTACGGATTCGCGCCCAAGCCTGCCCCGCGACGGCGGGCCTGGGTCCAGATCGGTCCGGCCCACTAGTTCGCTTCAGTCGCGAGCTAGCTGCGGAACAGAGACAGGATGATCTGCGGCGCCGTGTTGGCGATCGACAACGCCTGCGCCCCTAGTTGCTGCTGAACCTGAAGCGCCTGAAGGCGTGCGCTTTCCCGCGCCAGGTCCGCGTCCACGAGATTGCCGATGCCGGTCTCCAGCGAGTCGATCAGCTTGGAGACGAAGCGGTTGTGCTGCTCGATCTGCTTGGCCTGCGAGCCGATTTCGCCGAGCGCCGCGTTCACCTGGGTGATCGAGTCCTGCAGCGCGGTCAGCGCGTTGGTCGCATTGGTCAGGGTGTTGATCGACGAAGTGGAGGTCACCTCGAGGATGGCCCCGCCCATGGTGAGGTTCTTGGCCTGCAGCGTGATGAAGGAATCCGCGTCGGCGTTGGCGATGAAACGAATCGAGGCGACCGAACCGTCCAGCAGGTTGGCCCCGTCGAACTCGGCGTTCGATATGGCGTCCCGGATCGACTTGACGATGGCCTTGTAGTCAGCGTTCAGCGCATTGCGCGCCGCGGTGTCCAGCGAGGCGTCCTTGGCCGCGACCACCTTTTCCTTCAACTGGTTCAGCAGGTCGGAGATCGTTTCGCCGGCGGCGAGCGCCACGTCGGTGATCGAGCTGGCCCGATCCAGGCTCATCTTGACCGCGCCGAGCGCGCCCACGTCCGCGCGCTGTCCCTGGGCGATGGCCCAGACCGAGGCGTTGTCCTTGGCGCCCTGGACCTTCAGGCCGGTGTTCACCCGGTTCTGGACGTCGGCCAACTTGTCGTTGGTCTTGTTCAGGTTCTGCAGCGCTACGAGCGCCGAGGTGTTGGTGTGAACGCTGGTCGACATGACCCGAGGTCCCCCGCGGTTTTGCGTAATGCGAGGCTATTGGGCGAGTCGTGCACGTATGGTTAACGCGGTCGCAACGCATTGATCCGCGCGGGCCCGGCCCTGCGCGGTGGAAAAAAACGGGGTGGAGCGCTCGGCTCTAGGCGGTGGTGTCGATGACCTTTCCACCCGAATAGGCGGGATCCGACTTCAGCTTGAGCACCTCCTCGCGGGGGTACTGGCTGACGATCTCACCCGTGAGGCGGTCCACGTTCTTGTAGACGAACCCGGCGTCGGGACCGCCCTCGATGATGAGGCGGTATCGGGCCAGGCGTTCGGCCTCTTCGGTGGCGCGGCGGCGGTCCGAGGTGTCGGGGCCGGACGCGTTCGTGGTCATCGGGGCGACTACCGTCTGGGTCGATACAGCCCCCAATCTTCTGACATCCGTAGGCATCTCCAATGCGCCCGGGGGCGCCTCCTGAAACGGGCCTCAGGGCCCGGGTCGGGGGCGGCCAGAGCCGCCCCCTTCCGGCGTTAGCGGAACAGTCCGAGCAGGATCGAGCTCGAGGTGTTCGCGATCGACAGGGCCTGAACACCAAGCTGCTGCTTGGTCTGCAGGGCCTGCAGGCGGGCGCTTTCCTTCGCCAGGTCCGCATCCACCAGGTTGCCGACGCCGGCTTCCAGGGTGTCCTGCAGCTTCGAGACGAAGTTCAGGTGCGTCTCCAGCGACTTGGAGCCCGTGCCCAGACGGGCCAGCGACGCCGAGACGTTGGCGATCGAGGCGTCGATCTTGGTCAGGGCCGCACCCGCCTTGGTCACCGTGTCGATGACTTCGGTCGTGGTGATGGTCACCTTGGCGCCCGACAGCTTCAGCGTTTCGGCCGCGACGTCGATCGTCGAGGAGCCGTCGGCGTTGGCCAGGGCCTTGAAGGTGGTGCCGCCCGACTTCAGCATGTTGACGCCATTGAACTCGGCGTTCGAGACGACCTTGGCGATCTGGTCGCGGATCGACTTGAAGTCTTCGTTCAGGGCGGTGCGGGCTGCGGTGTCGAGCGAGGTGTCCTTCGCCGCCAGCGCCTTCTCCTTCAGCTGGATCAGCAGGTCGGAGATGGATTCGCCGGCCGAGATGGCCACGTCGACCGCCGACTGACCGCGTTGCAGCGAGTCCTTGACGGCGTTCAGGGAGGAGACCTCGGCGCGCTGCGACTGGGCGATGGCCCAGACGGCGCCGTTGTCCTTGGCGCTGTTGACCTTGCGACCGGTGTTGATCCGGTCCTGGACGGTCGCGAGTTCCGAGTTGGTGCGTTGGAGGTTCTGCAGGGCGATCATCGCCCCGGCGTTCGTGTTAACGCTGTTCAGCGCCATGGCACGTGGTCCTTCTTTCAAGGTGTCCGGCGTCATTTTGACTACCGGGAGCGTTTTGCTCGGGGATCGATCGAGCAAGCGCCGGGCCACGGGGCGGCCTGGAGCCTTCCCGACAACACGCTGTTTTTCCTACGTTACCTTGTGTTTACCCTGTCGCGAGCTCGGCAGAATGTGCCGGGCGGCGGGCAAGCGGCAGTTTTTGCCGGGTCAGGCGCGGCCTGCGACCTCAAGCACCGCCTGGGCGGCGGCGGCTGACGGGTCCGGCCGGCCCCGCCCCATCAGATCGAGCGCTTCATACTGGCGGCGGACCTGATCCCGACGCAGCGCCGGATCGTCAAGACGCGCCACGACCGCCTGCGCCAGGGCCCCGGGCGAGGCCTCGTTCTGCACGAACTCCGGTGCGATGCGCTCGTCGGCGGCGATGTTGAACAGGGTGATGTGCCGGGCGGTGACCATGGGCCGCATGATGGCGTAGCTGAGCCCCGACAGACGGTAGGCGATGACCATCGGCGCGCCCGCCAGCGCCAGCTCGGTCGAGACGGTGCCCGAGCAGGCCAGGGCCACGGTCGCGGCCTTCATGGCGTCCTTCTTGGCCGCTTCGCCCTCCACCAGCGTCACGCGGAACGGCCAGCCGGCCACGGCAGCCCGGGCCTGGGCGGCCACGGTGTCGGCGATCACCACCGCAACGGCGGTGTCGGGATGGGTCTCCCGGATCCGGGCAACTGTCGCCTCGAAGAGGGGCGTCATCCGCTCGATCTCGGAAGGACGGCTGCCGGGCAGGATCAGCAGGAGCGGTCGTTCTGGCGCCAGGCCATGCTGCTCGCGGAACCGTTGGCCGTCGGCGCCGGAAAAGTCGATCGCAAGGCTGGGATTGCCCACGAAGGTGGTCGCCAGCCCGGCCTGTTCGAACCAGGGCGGGTCAAACGCGTGCAGGGTCAGCAGATGATCCACAGCCTCGGCAAGGATCCTGGCCCGGCCCGGCCGCGACGCCCAGACCTGGGGCCCCACGTACTTGACCAGCTTCACGTCCGGCAGCGCGATCCGGAGGGCCTTGGCGACACGGATCGTGAAGCCCCAGCTGTCGATCAGCACCGCGACGTCCGGCTGTTCCCGTCTGGCGAACGCGACTGTGTCGGCCACGCGCCGCTTCACCCGGCCATAGGCCTTGAGGCCCTCGATCCAGCCGAGCACCGACAGCTCAGAGATATCGAAGGGGCTCTCGATCCCTTCGGCGGCCATACGGGGGCCCCCGACCCCGACCAGGCGGATATTTTCGGCCCCTGCCCGCGCCTTGAGCGCCCGGGCCAGGCCCGCGCCGAGACCGTCGCCCGAGGATTCGGCCGCGACCAGCATCACCGTGAGCGGCCGGGTCACCCCTCTCCCCAGACGAACAGTCCCAGCCGGTCGGCGGCTGCGATGACACCGGGCTTGTCGATGACGATCAGGTCGCCGGCCTGTCCGGCCACGCCGGCCAGGCCCGCGGCGTGCGCCAGTTCGATGGTGCGCACGCCGATCACCGGCAGGTCCACTTTGCGCTCCTGGATCGGCTTGGGCGCCTTGGCCAGCACCCCTTGGGGCGCGACGCCGCGAAGCTCGGCCGGCAAGGAGGCGACGCGCTCGAGCATGGCGTCGGTGCCTTCCTGCGCCTCGACCGCCAGCACCAGGCCATGGGAGACGACCGCGCCCTGGCCGACATCCAGGTCACCAATGGCCCGGGCGACACGCAGCGCCTTTTCGATATCCGCCCTGTCCATGTCGCGGGGGCTGACCGCCCCAAGGGGGCCGGCCGGGAGGGTCTCGTCGCCTCCGAGAATGTCGTCGGCTCCCTCCACCGCGAAGCCGGCGTCGCCGAAGACCTTGAGGACCTGACGCAGCAGGGCGTCGTCGCCCTGCTTGGCCGCCGCCACGATACCGGGGAGCACCGTCATGCCCTTGAAGTCCACCTTGAAGCTCGAGAAGTCCGGCCGGCTGACCTTGCCGGCCAGGCAGACGGACCCGCATCGAGCTTTCTTGAGGGCGTCGAGGCATTTGCCGAACTCGCCGAGCGCCAGGTCCGCGCCGTCGGCGGACGCCAGGGCCTCGTCGGCATAGCCCTTCAGCCGGATGACGAAGACGGGGCGACCCTGGGCGCGGCAGGCCTCGACGATGCGCACCGGCAGGTCGCCGCCGCCCGCGATCAGGCCGAGCCTGTCCATCAGACTTCCGGCAGGCAGAGCGGCCGGGATCCGCCCGCGCGGATGAAGGCGACGATCTCGGCGGCTTCATCCATATCGCCCGCCGCGGCCTCGGCGCGGTCCAGGCGCTCAGAAAAGGCGCCGTCGCCCTCGAACAGGTCGCGGTAGAAGGCCAGCATGCGCTTGATCCTGTCCCGGTCGAAGCCGCGTCGCTTCAAGCCGACCATGTTCAACCCGTGCAGCCTCGCGTGGTTTCCCCAGACCGAACCGTAGGGAATGACGTCGCGGGTCACGGCAGCCAGGCCGCCGACCATCGCTCCCTGCCCCACCCGGCCCCACTGGTGCACGGCGCACAGCCCGCCCAGGAAGACCCCGTCGCCGATGGTCACATGGCCGCCCAGGGTCGCATTGTTCGCGAAGGTCACGCGGTCGCCGACCACCGCGTCGTGGCCGACGTGCGCGCCGGTCATGAACATGCAGTTCGAGCCCACCACGGTGACGCCCGCGCCCTGGACGGTCCCGCGGTTGAAGGTCGAACCTTCGCGGATCAGGTTGTTCTCGCCGATGACCAGCCGGGTCGGTTCCCCCTTGTAGCCGCCGTGCTGGGGCGGGCCTCCGATGACGGAGAAGGGGTGGATCACGGTGCCGGATCCGACCTCCGTGACCCCGTCCACGACGACGCTGGACGCGAGCTGGACACCGGCCTTCAGCGTCACGTCTGGGCCGATGCGGCACCAAGGCCCGATCTGGACATCAGCGGCGATCCTTGCCGCAGGATCAATGATGGCAGTGGGATGGATGGCCACGTCAGGCCTCGTCGGCCACCGTCACGGCCATGGCCATGAACTCGGCTTCGGCGGCAAGCTTGCCGTCGATGAAGGTCTCGCCCCGGAATTTGTAGGCGTCCTTGCGGGCGCGGGTCACCTCGACCTTCATGCGCAGCTGGTCCCCGGGCCGCGCGGGGCGCCGGAACCGCACATTGTCGATCGACATGAACATGATGACCTTGTTCGAAACGTCGACCTCCAGCGACTTGGACATCAGGACCGCCCCGGTCTGAGCCATGGCCTCGACAATCAGGACGCCCGGCATGACGGGGTCGATCGGGAAATGTCCCGGGAAGAAGGGCTCGTTGAAGGTGACGTTCTTGATCCCGGTGATCGATGTGCTGGCCACATAGTCCTCGGCCCGGTCGACCAGCAGGAAGGGATAGCGGTGCGGAATGCGTCTGAGCACCTCGGCGTAGTCGATCGCCGTCCCAGCGCCCTGATCCTGCTCAGCCATGTTCGCCTCCTGCGCGACCCCTGGCCTGTTTGGCGAGCCAGACGGTCTCGCGCAAGAAGCGCTTGATCGGACGAGCCGGATCCCCGCCCCAGGTCTCGCCATCCGGCATGTCGCTGCTGACCGCCGAGGCGGCGGCGACCCGGCAGTTCTTCCCGATGGTCACATGGTCGGTCACGCCCGCCCGGCCGCCAAGCGCGGAGCCGTCGCCGATTACGACGCTCCCGGCGAGACCGACATGGCCCGCGAGGATGCAGTTGCGTCCGATACGGACATTGTGCGCCACCTGGACGAGGTTATCGATCTTGGTCCCCTCGCCCACGACCGTGTCGCCATAGGCGCCCCGATCGATGCAGCTGTTGGCGCCGACGCTGACCCGGTCCTGTATGACCACGCGGCCAAGCTGGACGACATCGACCAGGCCGGAGGCGTGACCCGCCACGCCGAAGCCCGGCTCCCCGATCACCGCCCCGGCCGCGATCCGTACCCGGTCGCCGATCAGGCAGAAGCCCAGCGAGACATTGGGGCCGATGTCGCAGTCTCGGCCGATCTGGACGCCGGGCCCGATCACCACATTGGCTCCGATCCGGGTCCGGGCTCCGATGGCCACGCCCTCGCCGATGACGACGCCCGGGCCGATCAGGACGCCCTCCTCGAGCTCCACGGAGGGGTGACGCGCCTGATCAGGCTCCAGACGGCGAGGAGGATGCAGCCGCGCGGCCGCGGCCGACCAGGCCGCCTGGGGCGTCGGCGTGACCAGAAGGCCCACGCCCGCCGGGGCGAAGTCGGCGTCCGGCGCCGCCAGGAACACGGCCCCTGCGCGCGTCGCCGCGAGATCGGCGCGATAGCGCTTGTCCCCCAGAAACGCCGCGCCCCGCGCGCCGGCGAGGGCGAGCGGGGCGACGGTTTCGATGACGGCGTCGGGGTCGCCGCGGACCAGGTCCGCCGAACCAGCCTTAGCCAGTTGCGCCAGGGTCAGGGGCGTTCCGGACAGGAAAAAGCGTGCGTCCGGCACCCGCGGCCCCTGTCGTCCTACTGCTGCGGCAGCGGCATGCGGTCGAAGGTCAGGCTCTGCATCTGGCCGTTCAACAGCTCGATGACCCGGTCGGTCACGTCCATGGCCGGGTTCGCGCCGTACATGGCCGAACGGTCGAGCAGCAGGCCGCAACCGCGCTCCTGATAGACCTGGACCAGGATCGGGTCGAGGCGCTGGGCGATCTGGGAGATCTGCTGCTGCTCGGTGTACTGCAGCTCGGCGGCGCGCTGCTGGGCCAGGCGGTCAAAGTTCTGCGCGCGCTGTTGCAGGGCGCCGGCGCGCTGGGCGAAGGCGTCAGCCGCGAGCGTGCCTTGCTGGCCTTGCAGCGTGGTGGCCTCGGCTTCGATGGCCTGAGCCTCGGGCTGAAGCTCGGCCTGGACCGCGGCGCTCAGTTGCTCGAGGCGGGCGGCGACCGACTGGCCGACCAGCGACGTCACCAGCGCGCGCTGGTTGTTATAGGTGCAGACGCCCGGAATGACGGGGCCCGGGTTGGTCGGCTGGGCCGGCTGGGCCTGGGCGGCGCCGGCGAGGACCAGGGCGGCGAGCGCGGCCGAGGCGGTGGCGGGGATGTTCATCTGAAGTCCTTAGAACTGGGTCGAGGTTGAGAAGCGGAAGGACTCGGTCCGGTCGTAGTCCTCGCGCAGGAAGATATTCGAGATGTCGAACCGGATCGGTCCAAGCGGCGAGCGCCAGTGGACGCTCAGACCAGCCGACAGTCGTGGCGAAAGTTCGTCGACGATGTTCGGGTCCGGGAATCCGGTCGCGTCGATCCGGTACCGGTCGTCCAGCACGCCCAGCGTCCCGACGTCCATGAACAGCGACGTCCGGATGCCGTACTCTTCCGGCAGGAAGTTCGGCACGGTCAGTTCGACGGTGCCGATGGCGTAGAAGTTGCCGCCCAGCGCATCGCGGGTCAGCAAGTCGCGCGGCCCCATGCCGGCCGTCTCGAAGCCGCGGAAAGTGTTGCCGCCCTTGAAGAAACGGTCGTTGATCCGCACCGGATCACCGTTCCAGCCCGAGATGTACCCGGCCGAGACCTCGGTGCTGAGCACAAGGTTCGAGGTGAAGCCGTAGTACCAGGTCGCGTTGGTCTCGGTGCGCACGTAGTTCACGTCGCCACCGATGCCGGCCAGATCCTGCCACAGCGAACCGCGCCAGCCGCGCGTCGGGCGGACGGGATCGTTGGTCCGGTTCACGCTGAGCGTATAGCCGGCGGCCGAGTTCACGAACGAGCCAACCTGTTCGCACAGCGCCCGCGAACCCACGCCCGGGCAATAGCCGGTCGGGACAATGATCTCGTCGGACTTGAGATTATAGCGCAGGCCAAGGCTGGCGTAGTTGTTGATCGGCCAACCCAGACGGACGCCCACACCGGTCGAGGCCCAGTCGAAGGACGACTCCTCCTCCAGGTCATACCGGTAGTGGTACAGGTCGAAGCCGGCGCGCAGGTCTCGATCGAGGAAGCGCGGCTCGGTGAAGCTGAGCTGGGCCTGCTGCCGCAGCGAGCCCCACGACAGGCGCGCGACCAGGTTCTGACCACGACCGCGGAAGTTCCGCTCGGTGATGCCCAGGTCGATGATGAAGGAGTCGACCGACGAGAAGCCGGCGCCGAACGACAGTTCGCCCGTCGGCTGCTCCTGAACCTGGACCTGAAGCACGGTGCGGTCGGGCGCCGAGCCCGGGACTTCCTCGATCGTCACGTCCTCGAAGAAGCGCAGGCCGCGCAGGTTGTTGCGCGAGCGGTCGACGAGCGCCTGGTTGAAGGCGTCGCCCTCGACCAGCATCATCTCCCGGCGGATGACCGGATCGATGGTGCGCGTATTGCCGACGATGTCGATGCGCTCGACGTAGACGCGCGGTCCCTCGCGGATCTGGAAGGTGATGTCGACCGTGTTGGTTTCGGGATTGGCCGTTTCGATCGGTCGGATGTCGACGAAGGCGTAGCCGGCCGCGCCGGCGGCGAAGGTTAGGGTGTCGACCGCCGCCTCGATCTGGTCGCTG
>NZ_JANJTL010000154.1 GCF_024711105.1 Brevundimonas sp.
ATGGTCGAGTTCTGCGTCGTCCAGTCCAGCACGACGGCTTGCGGCCCGAGCAGCTGCTGAAGCGTCTGGGTCATCTCGGGCGCCAGCTCCGGCCGCTCGATCCGGACCTGGATCATGTCCCACAGGCCCTCGCGCGCGAAGAACAGCTCCGCCTGGTCGATGGGCATGTAGATCATCACCTGGTCGAAGGTGGCCACGCCCGTCGTGATGATCGCACCGATCGTGTAGGTCTTCTCGAGCGGCGCCGAGCCGAAGGCGGAGCCTCCGCCTTGCGGCGACAGCAGGGTCAGCGGATCGCCGGGACCGACCCCAAGCTGCTGGGCAAGGCCCTGGCCCACCACAATGACGTCGCCCCCGTAATCACCCTGGCCGAAGGCGTCGAGCGAGCCTGACAGCAGCCCTTCCGTCGCGAACTCCGAGGCCCGCAGGTCGCCCGGACGTACGCCGCGGACTATGCCGCCCGTGGCCGCGCCGCCGGGGCCGGTGACGAAGGTCTGGCTCTGGATCAGGGGCGTGGCCTCGACGACGCCCGGCTGGCTTCGCACGCGCTCCAGGGTCTGCTCGCGCCCGCCCCCGGACAGCATCTGCCCCTGCACATAGACGTGGCCGTCGACGGTCAGCAGGCGGTTGATCAGCTCGGAGGTGAAGCCGTTCATCACGCTCATGACGATGACCAGCACCATCACCCCCAGCATGATGCCCAGGAAGGAGATGATGGCGATCAGGGCGATGCCGCCCTCCTTGCGCCGCGCCCTCAGATAGCGCCAGGCGAGTCCCAGCTCCCAGGCCGAGAAGGGCTTGGCGGGCTTGATCTCCGGGGCGCTCAAGCGGTCAGCCTCGCAAGCGCGCTCTCGAGCGACAGGCTCTCCTTCTCGCCCGTGGCGCGCCGCTTCAATTCGACGACGCCCTCGGCCAGGCCCTTGGGCCCGAGGGTCAGCTGCCACGGCACGCCGATCAGGTCGGCGGTGGCGAACTTGCCGCCCGGCCGCTCGTCGGTGTCGTCGTAGAGGACCTCCTTGCCGGCGGCTTCGAGCTTGCCGACCGCATCCTCGCAAGCCGCGCTGACCGCGGCGTCATTGGCGCGCAGATTGATCACCGAGACATCGAAGGGCGCGACCGCGTCCGGCCAGATGATCCCGGCCTCGTCATGGCTGGCCTCGATGATTGCTCCCAGCAGGCGCGACACGCCGACGCCGTAGCTGCCCATGTGGACCGGTGTGTCGCGTCCGTCCGGCCCGGCGACGAAGGCCTTCATGGGCTCGGAGTACTTGGTGCCGAAGTAGAAGATGTGGCCGACCTCGATGCCGCGCGCGGTCAGGCGCTGGTCCTCGCTCGTTTCGCCTTCGAAGCGGGCGGCGTCGTGCATCTCCTCGGTCGCGGCGTACATTGACGTCCGCTCGTCGACGATGCCCTGCAGGTCGTCCCAGTCCACGTTCGCGCCCGGCGCGGGCATCTCGACCAGCCGCCGGTCGCAGAACACCTGGCTCTCGCCGGTGTCGGCAAGGACGATGAACTCATGGCTCAGATCGCCACCGATCGGGCCGGTGTCGGCGCGCATGGGCACGGCCTTCAGGCCCATCCGCGCGAAGGTGTTCAGATAGGCGACGAACATGCGGTTGTAGGCCTTACGGGCCGCCGCCTCGTCGACGTCGAAGCTGTACGCGTCCTTCATCAGGAACTCGCGTCCACGCATCACACCAAAGCGCGGGCGGCGCTCGTCGCGGAACTTCCACTGGATGTGGAAGAGGTTCAACGGCAGCGCCTTGTAGCTTTTCACATAGGCCCGGAAGATGTCGGTGATCATCTCCTCGTTGGTGGGGCCGTACAGCAGCTCGCGCTCGTGCCGGTCGGTGATGCGCAGCATCTCCGGGCCATAGGCGTCGTACCGACCCGACTCGCGCCACAGGTCGGCCAGTTGCAGCGTCGGCATCAGCAGTTCGACGGCGCCGGCGCGGACCTGCTCCTCGCGCACGATCTGCTCGATCTTCTTCAGCACGCGGAAGCCCAGTGGCAGCCAGGCGTAGATCCCCGCCGCCTCCTGCCGGATCAGGCCGGCGCGAAGCATGAGCTGGTGCGAGACGATCTGGGCGTCCGAAGGCGCCTCTTTGAGCGTGGGGAGGAAATAGCGCGACAGGCGCATCGTTGAGTCCGCTGAGGAGGTGAACGCACCTCTTAGCCGCGCCGCGCCGTCCTCCGCAACGAAAGGCTTGGCTTGCCGCCTATTCGCAGCGCGCCATGGGCAGCTTGTCCCAGGTCACGGCCGAGCCGTCGTACGTCCCGCTCACCAGCTGGAGCGTGCCATCGCCGACGGCATAGGTTTCCTCAATCGAGCCATTGCCCGACTGGTAGGCCACCATCAGATTGCCGCCCTCGATCGAGGCGCGGCTGAGCTCATAGGTCTGGCCGTCCGGATAGATGTGGATGGCCCGATCCTCGAAACGGACGAACGGCTGGGCGCAGTCGGCGGCCCAGATCCCCTCGAACTCATCGGGCGTTCCCTCGAAGGCCACCGCAGCCGCCTCTCCGCCGCCCGACGCAGCCTCCGCCCCGCTTTCGGCCTCCGCCCCGCCCCGGTTGCAGGCGGCCAGCGACAGCACCGTGGCGGCGATCAGCATCGAGCGGACGAGCATGGCGGTCTCCGGTTCAGTATGTGCGCGACATGTCCGGCAGGGTGATGACGCCGGAGAAGATGATCCCGACCACAACGAGCCAGACGATCGCCGCGATCCATGTGGTGGTGATGAACTTGCGCTTCAGGTTGGGCCGGTCCGGCGCGCCCCAGTCGCCACCGTCCTGCGGCCGCTCGCGCGCGCCCTGGTTCATGCCGATGGGCAGCACGACGAACAGCACCACCCACCAGCAGATGATGTAGATGGCCGCAAGCGTGATCGGACCCATCAGTGCGCCTCATCCGGCTGTTGCATGAGTTCGACCAGCACCCCGCCCATGTCCTTGGGATGCACGAAGATGACCGGCGTGCCGTGCGCGCCGATGCGGGGCTCGCCCGTGCCCAGGATGGTCGCGCCTTTCGCCCGCATCTCGTCGCGCGCGGCGATGATGTCCTCGACCTCGAAGCAGACGTGGTGCTGGCCGCCCTTGGGGTTCTTGGCCAGGAAGCCGGTCAGCGGGCTGTCTTCGCCCAGGGGTTCGATCAGTTCGATCTGACTGTTTGGCAGGTTCACGAAACAGACCCGCACACCCTGCGGGGGCAGGTCGAACGGCTCGGTGATGTCGGTCGCGCCGAGCATCTCGCGATAAAGGCGGATGCTGTCATCAATGGACGGCGTGGCGACGCCGACATGGTTCAGTCTTCCGATCACTTGGGTCCCTGTCCGCCGCCCGAACGGCCGCCGACCGCCTCGCCGATCCGGCCGGCGCGGAAATCCGCGACGAACCGCTCGAAGTTGGAAGCGCTGACGGCGATGTTCATCACCGGTCGGCCCGGCACGGTTCTGAAACTCGAATCCACACCGATCACCTGATAGCGCCCGGTGGAGGCCCTGACCATGAAGGGCGAGCCGGAATCGCCGCGCGTGGTGTCGCATTCGTGGGCGAAGGTGCCCGCCCGGTGGACTTCCACGATGTGGCAGCCGCTGTTGCCGGACAGCCGATCGTTGCCCGTGTCCCACGACCAGCCGGCCTGATACAGGTCCGCCGTCCGCGCCCGCGCCTCGCCCTGGCCCGTCAGGTTGAACACCTCCATGTAGCCGAGCTCGTCGCCCAGACGGCGGTCGATGCGCAGGAGCGCCCAGTCCAGCTGGTCGATCTCGTCCGAGCTGTTGAAACGGCTGTAGTTGAAGTTCCGGTCGATCAGATAGTGGGTCACCCGCGCCGTCTGGCCGTTGCTGGCCCGGAACTCCGCCGAGGCATTGGCGCGGCCGCCATCGGTGTGGATGCAATGCGCGGCTGTGATCAGCACGTCCGCCCCGATCAGGGTCGCGGTGCAGTTCCCGCCCGAGGCCATGGTGAGCAGGCCGATCAGGTTCCAGGGATACTCCCGCATCGGCACGAACCGACGGTCATCCTGCCCGAAGAAGTGATCGTTGATCGTCATCGGCCTGTCGGCGCCGATGCAATCGCGGCGATCCGTGCGGGCTTCGCACCGGCCATTACCGACGCCCGGCTCCTCGCACACGTTGTTGAAAGCGCTGGCGCACGTGTCGCTACGGAATCGCAGGTCGGCCACCGCCCCGCAGTCGGTGCGGTCGGAACCCTGTACGCAGGCCCCGGTCCCCAGGCCGGGTTCGTCGCATTCGCCGTCGCGCGCCCAGCGGCAGGCGTCGCTTTCGCCGTTCCTCAGGTACTGACAGTCCGACCTGTCGGTGCCCATCTGGCACGCGCCGGTGCCGATGTCGGGGTCGTCGCACTCGTTGTCGTTGGCCCAGCGGCAGGAGTCATTTCCGCCGCCCCTCCCGCCCGGCGGAGGCGCGCCCGTCTCGGGCTTGCCCTGCAGACGGCTGAGACCGGCCACCTCCTTGGACACGGCCGTGGCGTCGCCCATGAGGCCAAAGACGACGGTGGCGGCGGCCAGCGCCGCGATCAGAACTCTCACTCTATCCCCCGAAACAGGTCGTCCGGACTATTCGCATGCAACCCGGCCGAGGTGGAGGCCCGCATACGCGCGTGTCCCCCAGAATTCATCCGGATCGCGGATGTCGACCATGCGCCACTGCCCGTCGTTGCGACGACAGAGCTCGACGAGCACCTGACCCCCGGAGAAGTTGACGGTCACGGCCGCGCCATGGGGCGACTCGCTTTCGAGGAACGTGATGTCCCCGTCCGGCCGCTCCCCGAGATCGAAGCGATAGTCCGGCGACAGGATCCCGTCACGGCGAGCCAGATCGGCTTCCATTGCGGCGGCCAGATCCGGCACAAAATGGTCGGCGAGCCCCGTTCGTGGGGGTGTCGACGCGGCGTAGAAGGACTGAACGGTTCCCAGAGCGCTCGACGTGTCCTGGGCCTGGGCGCCCGAGGCTGCGCAGAGAGCGGCCAGAGCGGCCGCCAAGGTCAGACGAAACATGGTTTCCTCCCGATCCCCTGACGCTCTTTTCTGACTCAAAGCTAGGCAGGCGTAAAGCGAACGAGGTGCGGTCAGATCCTGACGATCAGGGTCTCCACGATCGGCCGGCGGCGGTCCCAGATGCGCTGGGACGCCTTCTTGAGCGCGCGGCCCACGGCCTGTTCAACGGCGGCGTCATCCAGCCGCGACTCGGACTTCATGCGGGCCAAAGCCGCGTCCGCCTCCTCGGCCAGGTCGTCGAGCGCGTCGTCCAGCGAATAGTCGGCGTCCCCGGGCAGGCCCACGCCGCGCACCTCGATGTCGCCCACCACCTTGCCCCGGCCGTCGATGGCGACCGCCACGGCCAGCATCCCGGCCACCGCCGCATGCCGCCGCTCCTTCAGGGCTGCGGATCCTTCCGGAGACAGCACCCCGCCATCCACGAACAGCCGGCCGGACGGGACCTCGTCGATGATCTCGGCCATGCCGGGCGCCAACCGCAGCAGGTCACCGTTCCGTAGGGCCACGGCCTCGGGGGTCTGCATGTCCTTGGCGAGGTTCACGTGTTCGATCAGATGCCGCCGCTGGCCGTGTGTCGGCACCGCGATGCGCGGCCGGGCCCATTGGTACATCTGCTTCAGCTCGTCCCGGCACGGGTGGCCCGAGACGTGGATGCCCGGATGATCGCGCTCGGTGTAGAGGCGCACGCCGCGCTCGGCGAGCTTGTCCTGCATCCGGCCGATGGCCAGCTCATTGCCGGGAATGACCCGCGAGGAGAAGACGCAAGAGTCCCCCTGCCCCAGGGTCACGTGCGGGTGGGTCCCTTCGGCGATCCGGTTCAGCGCGGCGCGCGGCTCGCCCTGGCTGCCGGTGCAGATGTAGAGGATCGACTCGTCGGGGAAGTAGCCGGCCTCGTCCTCGGAGACGAAGTCCTGGACGTCCTGAAGCAGGCCGACAGACTTCGCCGCCGCCGTGATCCGATGCATCGACCGTCCGACGAGACAGACGCGGCGGCCGCAGGCCTCCGCCGCCCGAATGACGCTGTCGACGCGGGCTACGTTCGAGGCGAAGCAGCCGACGGCCACCTTGCCCTTCAGGCTCCCGATCAGCTCGACCAGGGCGTCGCGCACATCGGTCTCGGACCCCGCCGTGCCGTCCACGAAGACGTTGGTGGAGTCGCAGACCATGGCGAGCACCCCCTCCTCGCCGAGGCGGCGGATGGTCTCCACGTCGGTGCGGGCGCCGATGACCGGGTCTTCATCAATCTTCCAGTCGCCGGTGTGCAGCACCGTGCCGAGCGGCGTCTTGATGGCCAGGCCGTTCGGCTCCGGAATCGAGTGGGTGATGGTGACGAAGGTCACCTCGAAGTCGCCGAGTGTGATCGTCGAGCCCAGCGGCGCCTCGTTCAACTCCACCTGGTCGAGCAGCACCGCGTCGCGTAGCTTCTCGCGGATCAGGAAGGCCGTGAACGGCGTCGCGTAGAGCGGCGCCTTGATGCGTGGCCACAGCCAGCCCAGCGCCCCGATATGGTCCTCGTGGGCGTGGGTCAGGACGATGCCCAGGATGGTCTCGCCCTCGAGATAGGTCGGGTCCGGCACGATGACGTCGACGCCCGGCGTCGAGGCGTCCCCGAAGGTCACGCCCACGTCGACGATGATCCAGCGCCGGTCGTCCGGCGGCCCGAAGCCGTAGGCGTTGAAGTTCATCCCGATCTCGTTGGAGCCCCCGAGCGGCAGGAAGACCAGTTCGTCGCGCGGGTTCGCACTCATGCGGAGGCTCCGAAGAAGACGTCACCGGCGGTGATCAGCCGGACAGACCCGTCCCCAAGTCGAAGCCGCAGGGCTCCGTCCGGTTCCAGACCCTCGGCCCAGCCCTCCAGCGTCTCGCGCCCAAGCCGCGCGACGCACGGCCCCGGGATGCCCGTCCCCCGCTCGGTCCAGTCGCTTAGGATGGGCGCGGACCCGTCGCGGTCCCACTGCGCGAGCCGCGCCTGCATGACCTCATCGAGCCGACGGAACGCCGTGCCCGGGCTGGGCGCAGCCGCCTGGCCGGGCCCCAGGTGGTCCGCAAGGCAGGTCGACGGGCGCTCGGAGTCCGCTGGCGCCCAGGCGAGGTTTACGCCGAACCCGACCGCTAGCCAGAGACCACCCTTCGGCGAAGGTCCGGACTCGACCAGCAGTCCGGCCGCCTTGCGGCCGTCGAGCAGGAGATCGTTCGGCCACTTCAGGGCCACGACCGCCTCAGGGACGTAGCTTTGCGCCAGGTCCGACACCGCCAGCGCCGCAACAAAGCTGACCAACGCCGCCTGGGCCGGCGTCCGGTCCGTCCGCATCAGCAGGGTGACGGACAGGTTGTTCGGATGGCTGCTCCAGGCGCGCCCGCGCCGGCCGCGGCCCGCGCTCTGCCGGCCGGCGATGATCCACAGCGGGCCCGCCTCTCCGGCGTCGGCGCGGCGGCAGGCCTCGGCGTTGGTCGAGTCCAGCTCCGCATAGGCCACCACGGGCCAGGGGCTGTAGGTCACCCCAGACCCAGCGAGGCCGCGGCCGCGCCCGAGAACCGGTCCAGCCAGCCCAGCGCGAACAGCACCAGCGGGAAGCTGAAGGCGGCGCAGGCGTAGGCGATCCACCTGGCGTCACGCGGCGCCGGATCGGTCAGGCCCGGCGACGGGTCGAACCAGATCACCTTGATCATGCGCAGGTAGTAGAAGGCCGCCACGACCGAGGCCACCAGGCCCACCGCCGCGAACACCCACAGGCCCGACTGGATGGCGGCGCCGAAGGCGTAGACTTTGGCCCAGAAGCCCGAGAACGGCGGCATGCCCAGCACCGACAGCGACAGGAAGGTGATGACGATGGCCGTGCCCGGCCGATCGACCTTGAGCCCCGACAGGTCCTCGATCCGGCTGATCGGCTTGCCGTTGCGGCTCAGCGCCATCAGGGCGGCGAAGAAGCCGGTCACATCGATCATGTACAGCACGGTGAAGGCCAGCATGGCCTTCACCCCGACGACCGTACCGGCGGCAATGGCCAGCAGCGCGTAGCCCATGTTGGCGATCGAAGAATAGGCCAGCAGGCGCTGTATGTTCTTCTGCATCAGCCCGCCGAAGGCGCCGACCACGAAGGACAGCACCGCGATGGCCAGGATGACCTGCCGCCACTGGTCTTGGATGGAGTCGAAGCCCATCTCGAGCGTGCGGGCGATCAGCACCAGCGCGGCCAGCTTGGGCGCGGCGGTGAAGAAGGCCACCGCCGGCGTCGGCGCGCCCTCGTAGACGTCGGGCGTCCACATGTGGAACGGCGCCGCCGAGATCTTGAAGGCCAGACCGCACAGCAGGAACACCAGGCCTAAGATCAGGCCCGTGCCGCCCTCGGCGGCCGCGGCCACGGCGATCTCGTCGAACCGCATGGAACCCGCGAAGCCGTAGATCAGGCTCGCGCCATAGAGCAGCAGGCCGGACGACAGCGCGCCCAGCACGAAATACTTAAGGCCGGCCTCGGACGCCTTGGCGTCGTCGCGGTTGAAGGCCGCCAGCACATAGAGCGCCAGCGAGTGCAGCTCGATGCCGACGTAGAGCGAGATCAGGTCGCCTGAGGACGCCATCATGCTCATGCCGGCCGCGGCCAGCAGAACCAGGATCGGATACTCGAAGCGGCGGTTATTGGTCCGGTCCATCCAGCCGTGCGCCAGGACGATGGCGACAGCGGACGACACATAGATCGCGACCTTGGCGAACACCGCCAGGCTGTCCTGGATGAAGGCGCCGTTGAAGGCCTGGCCCAGCGGGCCGATGGCCGCCGCGACCGCGCCCGCGATCAGCAGCAGGATGCTGAGCAGGCTGACGAAGCCGTGCGCGCGCTGGCCGCCATAGGCGCCGACCATCAGGGCGGCCATCGCGCCGACGACGACGATCACCTCCGGCAGGGCGATGGAAAGGGCGTTCGAAAGTTCCATGATGTCCGCCCTAGCCCCCGATGGCGCCGCGATAGAAGGCGACCAGCTGGTCGACCGAGGCCGTGGTGATGTCGAAGACCGCCGCCGGATAGACGCCGAGCCACAGGGTGCCGACGATCAGCGGGACGAAGACCAGAAGCTCCAGCCGGTTCACGTCCGTGATGGCGGCCAGCTGCGGATTGACCAACTCGCCGAAGATCACCCGGCGATACAAGGTCAGCGCATAGACCGCCGACAGGATCACCCCCATGGCCGCGCCAAACGCCGCCCAAGTCGAGGCCTGGTAGGTCCCGGTCATGGTCAGGATCTCGCCGACGAAGCCCGAGGTGCCCGGCAGGCCGACGTTGGCCATGGTGAACAGCATGAAGATCGCCGCGTACCACGGCATCCGGT
>NZ_JANJTL010000164.1 GCF_024711105.1 Brevundimonas sp.
AGGCGGCCCTCGGACGTGGTCAGCCGCAGGTCCATGGCGGCGAGGCCGAACCGCTCCCTCACCCGCCCGCCGTCGCGCGGGTGCGAAAGGACGCTGGAGAAGACGCCCTTGCCGATGCGCCGCCGCCAGACGGAGCGCAGGCCGTCCGCCTCGATCTCGACCCGCGCCTCGCAGTCCGGATCGTCGCCGGCGAAACCGATCAGGCGCGCGACGAGGGCGGCGAGAGGATTGGCCGCACCCGTCGCCCTGGCCCGACCGGTCCAGACGGAGCGGCCGGGCGTCTCATGCAGCGCGCGGATCGGCGCCGGCAGGCCGTCGAACTCGGGCCCGATCGCGCGGCGATAGAGGGCGGCGCGTTCGACCGTGGACGCCGTGGCGAGGCCCAGACCCGCCATCTCGGCCTCGATGTCCTCGCGGCTGAGGACGCCAACGCAGGCGCGCGCGCCCGCGGCGACCCCGCCTCTTGCGATCGCCTTGATGGCCGCCAGCGCCGGCAGGCTAGGCGTCACCGGTCCGGCGCCGGGAACGGCCGTCAGGAGCCAGACGGCTCGAACCGACCTGCCCTCCGCATCCAGGCCATAGGCCTCGACCCGCATCGCGCCCCGGTCCGAGCCGAACGGGGACAACAGGCCGGACAGCCGAACGAGCGACGGCGCCAGCGCCGTCAGCCGCGCGCCGGTCAGGGCGCTGAACTTGCCCAGCAGCCAAGCCCCGAAATGCGCCGCCGCGGGTTCCAGGCCCGCGAGAAACCAGGCCCGTTCGCGCACGGCGAACCGCTGCGGCAGGAGATCGAGGTCCGGCGTCTCGCACAGCGAGACCCAGCGGCGGCCGGCTCTGCCCATGTCGCGGAGATGAAGCCCGCTCCAGCCCGGACGATCCCGCCAGCCGCCGCCCTCGAAGACCCTCACCGGTCGGCCCAGCCAGGAAAGGATGGCCTGCATCACTGACAGACCGCGCGGCGCGCGAGCGCCCGGCGAGATCGCGGCTTCGACCGACACCACCTCGCGCCAGCCGGCGGTCAGGTCGTCGAGCACCGCGTGGGACAGAGCCGGCGTCGAGCTGCATCCGGTCAGGGCGACGAGCCCCTCCTCGCGCGCCGCCTCATCCAGTTCGGGGAATCGCCCGACGAAATCGCGCGCGTCGGCCAGGTCCACATAATGGAGACCCGCAGCGATCGCCGCGGACGCGACGGTCGGCCGGGCGCCCTGGAATGGCCCGGCGCAGTCCGCGACGATGCCGGCGCCGGTCGCTCGAATCTGCTCGGCCGTGACCCTGGTGGTGTCGACGACCGCCGTGCGCACCACAGCGCTGGCGGGAGCGTCCCGCAAGCGCTCCGCGACCGCGGCGGCGCGGTCGGCGCTCCGGCCGGCGACCACTACCTCGAAGCCGTTGCGCAGCAGACCTTCCGCCAGGCGGGAGCCGAACACACCGCCCGCGCCGATGACGAGGACGCGTGTCATCCGAGGAATCTCGTTCGCTCTTCGGCGGTCGGGACCATGCACTGGTCAGTGCGCCCGAACAGGGCGTAGCGGTTACGTGCGATCCGGTCGTAGAGCCAGTCGCGGACGGGCTTCGGCGCGATCCGGCCGATACCGGTCCAGCCCCAGCCCGGCAGTTGCGCCAGCACCGCCAGTGCAGCGTCGGATTTGAACCAGGCGCGGCCGTCGAGGATCACCGCATTGGTCTCGGGCTGCTGCGGGTCGACGCCCAGGGCCTCCGCCAGCCGCCGGCCACGCTCGCTCTGGATGGTCACGAAGCGGAACCGGCCCGGCCGATCCCGGCGCAGCACGAACCGGACCCATCGCGAACAGAAGACGCACTGGCCGTCGAACAGGATGAGGCCGTCGTCCTCGGCCGACGCGACCGGGGACCAGTCGCGCCTCACGCCGCCGCCACGGCCTCGATCTCGACCAGCCAGGCTTCGTCGAAGATGCCGGTGATGATCACCGTCAGGGCCGGCTGGCGGCCGTCGAGCACCTCGAGACGGACGGCGCGGTTCTCCAGGGCGTATTTGCGGTCGGACAGGAAGGTGGTGACCTTGACCAGGTTGTCGAGCGTCATGCCCGCGGCGGTCAGCTGCGCCTCGACATTGGCCCAGCACTGGCGGCACTGGTCCTCGAAGGTGTCGGGTAGGGAGCCGTCGGGGCGGACCGGTATCTGCCCTGACAGATGGAGCCAGCGGGTTGCGCCCTCCACCTCGACGGCCTGCGGATAGCTGCCCTGCACGGGCGGCGAACCATCGCCGGTGCGGGCCGTGATCCTCACCGGCGCGCGGCGTCCGAAGCGGCGCGGGTGGCCGCGAACTCGGACGTCTCATGCCAGGTGGGCCAGCGCTCGCTGTTGGCCAGGTCCGTCGCCAGGCGGCGCAGCAACTCCAGGTTTTCCACCGCCGAGCGCCAGTCGAGATCGGCCGACCATTCGTCCGCGCGCCGGTGGTATCGGGTGGTCCACTGCTGGCGATAGGCCGGTTCGCCGGCCTCGCGGCCGCCCTCATCCCAGTCGACGCCGTGCCAGGGCATCAGCGAGGGTACGCCGGCGAGCGCATAAGGGAAGTGGTCCGACCGGTAGTAGAAGCCCTGCTCCGGCTGGCCGTCGTCGGTAATCACCCGGCCTTCCTCGGCGGCCAGCGCGGCCAGATCGTCCTCCAGGCTGTTTTGCCCCAGTCCGAAGATCGGCAGGTCCCGCGTCGGGGGCGACAGCGGCAGCATGTCGATGTTGATATCCGCGACCGTCGTCTCAAGCGGATAGATCGGATTTTCCGCGTAGTAGTACCCCCCCAGCAGGCCCATCTCCTCGGCCGCCATGTGGGCGAAGACGATGGTCCGTTCCGGCGCCGGGCCGCTGCTCAGAACGCGCGCCATTTCCAGCACGCCCGCGGTGCCGGAGGCGTTGTCCCAGGCGCCGTTGTAGATGGTGTCGCCATCGGAATCCGGTGTGTCGCGGCTGCCGACGTGGTCCCAGTGAGCCGAGACGATGACGGTCTCTTCCGGACGCTCCGTGCCGGGGATGCGGGCCATGAGGTTCCAGGTCTGGATCTCTTCGACCGTTTCGACGGCGTTCAGGGAAAGTCTCACGCCCTCGAGCACCGACGCCCGGAACGTCCCGTTCTCGGCCTTTGCGAAGGCGCGTTCCAGATCAAGTCCGGAGCCCTGCGCCCACTCGGTCAGCGGATCGATGGCGAGATAGCCCGTGGCTTCGATGTTCTCCACGCCGACAACCGTCGTGCTGGCAAGCGCCGACTGCGTCACCGCCCGGCCGAACGCCGGGTCGCCGGACGCGATCGGCAGAACGAACAGCACCGCCGCCGCGCCCCGGCGGAAAGCTTCCTCGGTCTTGTAGAGGTCCAGCGAATAGAGCGTCGGAAACTCGCCATTGAAGCGGGTGTCCGCAGGCTCCCCCATCATGACGATGACCACCGCGCCGGACACGTCGAGGTCGCCGTAGTCGTCCCAATCACGCTCGGGCGCGTGGATGCCGTAGCCGGCGAAGACCACCGGGGCGTTAGTCACCGAGGCCTGACCGTCGCCATAGGCCGCGCGGACCGTGGCCGCGCCCGCCGCCACCAGGTCGACGGTCCGCTGACCGATGCTGGCTGTCAGACTCGCGCCCGGCTGGGGCGTATAGCGGGTCAGGGTCACTGGCTGGCGCCACTGCCCGTCCGGCCCGGCGGGCTCCATGCCCATGGCTTCGTACTGGGCCTGAAGATAATCCAGCGTCAGGCGCTCCCCGTCGGTCGCCGGACGTCGGCCTCCAAAGGAATCCTGCGACAGGATTCGCACGTGCTCCGACAGCCGGTCGGCCTCGAACGTCGCCTGCTGGGCGCTTGCGCAGGCGGGTCCCACCGCCAGCGCCATGAGCGACGCCACGCCAACCAGTCTCATCCGAACGGGCATACAGTGCCTCCCCTCGCCTTTCGGCCTGACTGGCACGTCGGGCGAGGGGCGCACAGTTACAGTTCCGTCAGGATCACTGACGCTGGCCGGCGGTCTGGTCGCGCACCGGGCGGAACTCGGTGCCCTCGTTCCAGGTCGGCCAGTCACGCGAGTTCGCGATCTCCAGGCCGATTCCGTAGAGCAGCATGATGTCCTGGGCCATGCCGTTCAGGTTCCAGTCCGCGGACCACTCGTCGTCGGCCTGGTGATAGCGGTTGGCGCGATAGTCATCCTCGGCCGCCACGACCGCGGCCCGGCCGCCGTCCACCAGGGCCGTGCCCCCGTCCGCGTACAGCATCGGCACGCCGCGCTTGGCCAGCGGGAAGTGGTCCGAGCGGAAGTAGTAGCCGGCCTCCGGCGAGCTGTCGGGCGACACCGTCCGATTCTGCATCGCCGCGTGCCGCGCCAGGTTTTCCTCCAGCGAGGAATAGCCCGAGCCGGTCACGCTGACATCGACCATGGGGCCGATCACGTTCATGCCGTCGATGTTGAAGCCCGCGACCGTGGTGGCCAGCGGATAGACCGGATTGGCGGCGTAGAACTCTGAGCCCAGCAGACCGCTCTCCTCGGCCGTGAAGCCGATCAGCACGATCGAGCGTTCCGGGCGCGGTCCCGAGGCGAACAGCCGGGCCAGCTCGATAAGGGCGGTGGTGCCCGTCGCATTGTCGACCGCGCCGTTGAAGATGGCGTCGCCGTTGGCGTCCGGTTCGCCGATGCCGATGTGATCCCAGTGCGCCGTGTAGAGGATCGTCTCCTCCGGATGCGTCGTGCCTGGCAGACGGCCGATGATGTTGTGCGTCTGCATCGTGTCGGTCGCGAGGTTGTAGTGGATGTCCGCGCTCGCACCCGGCAGCTCCACGCCACGGAAGCCGCGCACGCGCGCCTGGGCCTTCAGCGCGTCAAAGTCGAGACCGGCCTGGCGGAACAGTTCCACCGCCGTGTCGCGCGTCACCCAGGATTCCACCGCCGTCCGCTCGGCCGCCGGGTTCTGGCGCACGATGTCGAACTGCGGGCCGGTCCAGCTGTTGCGCACGGTGTTCCAGCCGTAGGAGGCGGGGGCGTCCTCGTGGACGATGATGACCCCGGCGGCGCCCTGGCGCGCGGCTTCCTCGTACTTGTAGGTCCAGCGGCCGTAATAGGTCATGGCCCGGCCGTTGAAGGTGTTCAGCGACGGGTCCTCGAAGTCCGCGTCATTGATCAGGACCACGGCGACCTTGCCGCGCATGTCCAGGCCTTCGTAGTCGTTCCAGCCGCGCTCCGGCGCATTGATGCCGTAGCCCACGAAGACCAGCGGCGCCTCGTGCAGCATGACGTGCGGCTGGCCCGGCAGGCGGGTGGAGATCACGACGTTCTCGCCCTGGACGAGGTTGCGGCTCCAGTCGCCGACGCGCAGCACGCCCGAGGCGTCCGACACCTCGAACCGGCGCAGGGTCACCGGCTGGACCCACTGGCCGTTCGGTCCGCCCGGCTCGAAGCCGGCCGCGGCCCACTGGCTGGAGACGTAGTCGATCGTCATCTGCTCGCCTTCGGTGCCGATGCCACGGCCCCCGAACTCGTCTGACGAAAGGACGCGGATGTGCTCGGACAGGTCGGCCGTGCTTGTGGGGGCCGGGCCCGAGGGGTCCATCAAGCCGGGCGCGCCGGCGCCGCAGGCGGCCAGAAGAAGGGCGGCCGAAGCGGCCAGGGCGGAGCGGATCATACGGACAGCCTCCTCAAACTGAACGGCGGCGGACCCTAACGGCGCCGGGTCGGCCTGTCACGGGCCGCCCGTTGCCGCCGCAAGCTTGGCCGCTGTACAGTTCCCGACATGAGCGGCACGCCTTCGCCGGACGTCACCGGCTTCTTCGATCCGGTGACCCATACGATCACCTATCTGGTCGCAGACCCGGCGACGGGCGCAGCGGCGATCATCGATCCCGTGCTCGACTACGACCCCGCCTCGGCGCGCACCTCGACCGGCTCGGTCGACAGGGTGCTGGCCGCGATCGGGCAGAGCGGCCTGCGGCTGGAGCGCGTCCTGGAGACCCACGCCCACGCCGATCATCTCTCGGGCGCGGCCGTGATCCGCGAGCGTACCGGAGCCCGGGTCGGGGTCGGCCGGTCGATCACCGGGGTCCAGAGCACCTTCGCGCCGCTGTTCGAGGCGGACGACGTGGTCCCCGACGGCTCGGCCTTCGACGACCTGTTTGACGATGGAGAATCCTTCCCCCTGGGCGGCCTGACCGTCGAGGTGATCCACACGCCCGGCCACACGCCGGCCTGCGTCAGCTACCGGATCGGCGACGCGGTCTTCGTCGGCGACACGCTTTTCATGCCCGACTACGGCACCGCGCGCTGTGACTTCCCGGGCGGCGACGCCGCGACCCTTTACCGATCCGTCCAGCGGATCCTGGCCCTGCCCGAGGCCACTCGAATCTTCGTGGGCCACGACTACCTGCCGTCCGGCGGGGGGCGAACCGACTTCGCCTGGGAAACGACGGTGGCCGCCGAGAAGGCCGACAACATCCACGTCGGCGCCGGCCGCTCCGAAGCGGAGTTCGTGGCCATGCGCCAGGCCCGCGACGCCACGCTCAAGGCGCCGCAGCTGATCCTGCCGGCGCTGCAGGTCAACATCCGCGCGGGCCACATGCCCCCTCCCGACGCGTCGGGCGCCGTCTTCCTCAGGCTGCCGGTCGACCGGCTCTAGCGCTATTCGATCTCGACGACCTCGACGCGCGCGCCGGACAGCACCAGGGCGATCTCGCCCCGCTTCAGCTTCAGCGCGTCCTCACCGAACAGGTCCCGCCGCCAGCCCTGCAACGCGGGCACGTCCGCCGTATCGCTGATCGCGATCAATTCCAGGTCCGCCGACGAGGCGACCAGCTTGGGCGCCACGCCCCGATTCTCGCATTTGGCCTTCAACAGCACCTTCAGCAGTTCCACTACCGACGCCGGCGCCGGCTGACGGGACTGCGGCCGGGCCACGTCGGGCGCATGAGCCTCGGGGTCGCCCAGCACCTGCGTCAGGGACGCGATCAGGTCCTGTCCCATGCGCGAGGCGCCGAAGCCCTTGGGGACCGAGCGCAGGCGGTTGAACGCCTCGGCGTCGGTCGGAGCCTGGGTGGCCACCTCGTCGATGGCGTCATCCTTGAGGATGCGGCCGCGCGGCTGGTCCCGCTCCTGGGCGGTGCGTTCGCGCCATTCGGCGACAGCCTTGAAGGCCGCGAGATACTTGGCCGAGAAGCGTTTGGGCTTGAGCCGCTTCCAGGCGTTCTCCGGCGTCACGTCATAGAGGGCCGGGTCGGTCAGGCCGGCCATCTCCTGGGCAACCCACTCCAGGCGCCCCTCTTTTTCGAGCCGATCGCGCAGCTTGGGATAGAGCTTGGCCAGGTGGGTCACGTCGGCCAAGGCGTAGTCGTACTGGGCTGTGGTCAGCGGCCGGCGCGCCCAGTCGGTGAAGCGGCTGCCCTTGTCGACCTCCTTGCGCAGCATCTGCCGCACGAGCGAGTCGTAGGCCACCTGCTCGCCGAATCCCGCGGCCATGCCGGCCACCTGGGTGTCGAACAGCGGCACGGGCATGGCGCCCAGCCGGTTGAAGATTTCCACGTCCTGGCGGGCCGCGTGGAAGACCTTGGTGATCTTCGGGTCGCGCAGCAGATCGAGGAAGGGCGCAAGGTCCAGGCCGTCGGCCAGCGGATCGATGACCGCCTCGTGCTCGGGCGTGGCGGCCTGGATCAGACACAGCTTGGGCCAGTAGGTCGTCTCGCGCATGAACTCGGTGTCCACGGCGATGAAGGGAGCGGAGGCGACGGCGGCGCAGAACTCGGCCAGGGCGTCGTTGGTCGTGATCGGATTCATCGGCTAGCTATAGCCTCGCCCGCCCTCGCCGTGGCAAGAGCGCGGCGCTGATTTGCCGCCAGACGGACAGAAACCATGACGGACCGGCCCAACGGCCTCACCTACGCCGACGCCGGCGTGGACATCGACGCGGGCGAAGCGCTGGTCGAGGCCATCAAGCCGCTGGCCCGCGCGACCCGCCGGCCGGGCGCGGAGGCCTCGCTGGGCGGATTTGGGGCACTGTTCGATCCCAAGGCCGCCGGCTTCAACGACCCGCTTCTGGTCACCACCACGGACGGCGTCGGCACCAAGTTGAAGATCGCCATCGAGACCGGCCGCCACGACCACGTCGGCATCGACCTGGTCGCCATGTGCGTCAACGACCTGTTGGCGCAGGGCGCCGAGCCGCTGATGTTCCTGGACTATTTCGCCACCGGCAAGCTGGAGGTCGAGGTCGCCCGCCGCGTCGTCGCCGGCATCGCCGAGGGCTGCAAGCTGGCCGGCTGCGCCCTGGTCGGCGGGGAGACCGCCGAGATGCCGGGCATGTACGGCGACGGCGAATACGACCTGGCGGGGTTCTCCGTCGGCGCGGTCGAGCGCGGTCAGGTCCTGCCCCGGCTGGACGACCAGAAGCCCGGCGATGTGATCATCGGCCTGGCCTCCTCCGGCCCGCACTCCAACGGCTATTCCTTGATCCGGCGCATCGTGGAGCGGTCGGGTCTGGGCTGGGGCGCGGACGCGCCCTTCGACGCCAGCCGGACCCTGGCCCAGGCGCTGATGGAGCCGACGCGCATCTACATCAAGGCGGTCCTGCCCCTGATGAAGGCGGGCCGCATCAAGGGCGGCGCCCACATCACCGGCGGCGGCCTGATCGAGAACCCGCAGCGCGGCGTGGCGGATGGCCTCAAGCCCCTCTTCGACTGGGACGCCATGGCGATGCCGTCCCTGTTCGCCTGGCTGCAGGAAGCCGGCGGCGTGGCCGAGCACGAGATGCGCCGCACCTTCAACTGCGGGGTCGGCTTCGTCCTCTATGTGGCAGAGGATGATGCGAATTCGGTCATCGCGGAGCTGAACGCCGCAGGCGAGACCGTCTTCGCCTGCGGAAGCCTGCAGCCGGCATGAAGGCCAAGGTCGGCGTCCTGATCTCGGGCGGCGGCTCCAACATGGCCGCCCTGATCGCGGCGGCCAAGGATCCCGCCTATCCCGCCGAGATCGCCTGCGTCATCTCCAACAATCCGGACGCGGGCGGCCTGGCCAAGGCGCGGACGGCGGGCGTCGAGGCGCTGGCCATCGATCACCGGCCGTTCGGCAAGGATCGCGAGGCGCACGAGCGCGCCATGGACGCCGAGCTCCGCGCCCGTGGCGTCGAGTGGGTCGCCCTGGCTGGGTACATGCGCCTGCTGACCCCCTGGTTCGTCCGCGCCTGGGAAGGCCGGATGCTGAACATCCACCCCAGCCTGCTGCCCCTCTATCCAGGCCTGCACACGCACCAGCGCGCCATCGAGGCCGGTGACGCTGAAGCCGGCTGCACGGTTCACCTCGTCATCGACGAGGTCGACGCCGGGCCGGTCCTTGGCCAGGCGCGGGTGCCGGTCATGCAGGGCGACGCGCCTGAGACCCTGGCGGCGCGTGTTCTGGAGGCGGAGCACCGGCTCTATCCGGCGGCGCTCGCCGCCGCGATCCGGGGCTAAGCGGGCCTCAAGCTCGGGCGAACCCCCGCGTTTCTGGCGGCAACACCGATCAATTTCCAGGACTTGCGTAAATGCGACCGCCGTTTCCGCACGTCGCTTCACACCGGCCTACCATCGGCCCGTCGGTCTTTGACATCGAGGGTGTCGCGGATCCGCGGTGTGCCCGGCTGTCGCTCTGTCGCTGTGTCGCTGTGTCGCCAACGAAAAAGGCCCCCGGGGGTCGCCCCGGAGGCCTCGATCTTCGCCGTCAGGCCGGCCTAGCCGACGATCTGGTCGTCCGTGAAGAACTGGGCGATCTCGATCTTGGCGTTGTCGGCCGAATCCGAGCCGTGCACCGAGTTCTCGCCGACGTT
>NZ_JANJTL010000010.1 GCF_024711105.1 Brevundimonas sp.
CGGCGTGACCTCGGTGGTCGGGGTGACGGGCAATCCCGGCCAGACCAACTATTCGGCGTCCAAGGCGGGGATGATCGGCTTCTCCAAGTCCCTGGCCCAGGAGGTCGGCAGTCGCGGCATCACGGTCAACTGCATCGCGCCGGGGTTCATCGCCTCGCCGATGACGGACGTCCTGAACGACCAGCAGCGCGAGGTCATCCTGTCGAAGATCCCCGCCGGCCGGCTCGGCTCGGGCGACGAGATCGCCGCGGCCGCCGTCGATCTGGCGTCGGACGAGGCGGCCTATGTGACCGGCCAGACCCTGCATGTGAACGGCGGAATGGCGATGATTTGATCGCAGCCGCGGCCGCTGGATCGCAACAGACTGTTTCCCGCCGTTACGGCTGTGCTAAAGGCGCGCAACCGGCGTGTGTGAGTCCCCGTTATGGCTTGCGCCGCCGCTGCTGTCGTGAGACGGCAGGACCGAAGTTAACGCCGCGGAAGCGGTCACAGAGCAGAGAGACACTCATGTCCGATATTCTCGAGCGCGTCCGCAAGATCGTCATCGAGCACCTGGACGCCGATCCGGACAAGGTCACGGAAAAGGCCAGCTTCATCGACGACCTCGGCGCCGACTCTCTCGACAACGTCGAGCTGGTCATGGCCTTCGAGGAAGAGTTCGACATCGAGATCCCCGACGACGCCGCCGAGCACATCCAGACGGTCGGCGACGCGGTGAAGTTCATCTCGGAAAAGTCGGGCGGCTAAGCCGACCGACTCTGGGCTATGTTGCGGCCGCTCTGGCGTCCCCTGCGTGGGGACCCGGGCGGCCGTAGCTGTTTCTGAAGGGTAGGTCCGCATGAGACGTGTCGTCGTCACCGGGATCGGTCTTCTGACCCCTCTGGGGTGGGGCCGCGAAATCACCTGGAAGCGCATCCTCGCGGGGCAGTCCGGCTGCGGCCAGATCACGAGCTTCGACACCGAGGGCTACGGCTGCACCATCGCCTGCGAGATCCCGCAGGTGGACGGGCGCGGCGGCGGCGCCCCGGATCAGGAAGGCGCCTTCGATCCCGACCAGGTGATGTCCGCCAAGGATCGCAAGCGGGTCGACGACTTCATCATCTATGCCGTGGCCGCTGCCGATGAGGCGCTCGCGGACGCGGACTGGAAGCCCGAGTCCGACGAGGACCGCGAGCGCACCGGCGTGATGATCGGCTCCGGCATCGGGGGCCTGGGCCCCATCGCCGACACCGCCATCGAGCTGAAGGAAAAGGGCCCGCGCAGGATCAGCCCCTTCTTCATTCCGTCGGCCCTGATCAATCTGGCGTCCGGACAGGTGTCGATCCGGCATGGCCTGAAGGGCCCAAACCACGCCGTCGTGACGGCGTGCGCCACCGGCGCCCACGCCATCGGCGACGCGGCCCGACTGATCGCCTTCGGAGACGCGGACGTGATGGTGGCCGGCGGGGCCGAGAGCTCCATCGTGCCGATCGGTGTGGCCGGCTTCGTCGCCTGCCGCGCGCTCTGCACCAGCTTCAACGACAATCCGACGGCGGCCAGCCGTCCCTATGACAAGGGCCGCGACGGCTTCGTCATGGGTGAGGGCGCGGGCGTGCTGGTGCTTGAAGAATACGAGCACGCCAAGGCCCGGGGGGCGAAGATTTACGCCGAGGTGGTCGGCTATGGCCTGTCGGGCGACGCCTACCACATAACCGCTCCCTCCGAGGACGGCGACGGCGGTTTCCGCGCCATGAAGGCGGCGTTGAAGACGGCGGGGCTTGAGGCGTCCGACATCGACTACGTCAACGCGCACGGCACCTCGACCATGGCGGACGGCATCGAGCTTGGCGCCGTCGAGCGCCTGCTGGGCAATCACGCGGCCAACGTCGCCATGTCCTCGACCAAGTCGATGACCGGCCACCTGCTGGGCGCCGCCGGCGCCATCGAGGCGGCCTTCTCGATCCTGGCCATCCGCGACCAGGTCGCGCCGCCGACGATCAACCTGGACGATCCGGAGTTCGATACGCCCATCGACCTCTGCGCCAACAAAGCCAGGCCGATGAAGATCGACGTCGCCATGTCCAACTCGTTCGGCTTCGGCGGCACCAACGCCTCGGTCATCTTCAAGCGCGTCGCGTGAGCCGGTTCGATCCGCGGCAGGAGGGGCGCGGCCGCAGCCCCGTGAGAGCCGCGCTGCTCAGCGGACTGGCGACCCTGTTGCTGCTGAGCGTCGCCGCGTTGGCCTGGGCCTGGGCGGTCTACACCGCCGACGGGCCGGAAGCGCGCCAGGGCGACGAGACCATCGTGGTCCTCCCGTCGGGCGCAGGCGTGTCGCGCATCGCAGGCATCCTCGACGCCGCCGGCGTCATCCGATCGGAGACGCTGTTCAAGGTGGCCGTCCAGCTGACCGGCCGGGAACGCGGCCTGCGCGCCGGGGAGTACGCGATCGCCAGCGGCGCCTCGATGTCCGAGGTGATCGAGCACCTGCGCTCCGGCGAGGTGGTCCGCCACTTCGTGACCATTCCCGAAGGCTGGTCCAGCGCTCAGGCGATGGACATTCTGAGCCGGAACAATCTTCTGACTGGAACGGCTGAGGCGCCACCTGAAGGCAGCATCCTGCCCGAGACCTATGAGATCCAGCGCGGCGAGAGCCGGGCGGCGCTTATAGCGCGCATGCAGGCGGCCCATGACGAACTACTGGCCGAGCTCTGGCCGGGCCGCCAGCAGGGGCTGCCTTTCTCGACACCTGAAGAGGCGGTGATCCTCGCCTCCATCGTCGAAAAGGAAACCGGGATCGCCGAGGAGCGGCCGCGCGTGGCCGCCGTGTTCGTCAACCGGCTGCGGCTCGGCATGCGTCTGGAGAGCGATCCGACGGTCGTCTACGGCGTCAGCCAGGGCCGTCCGCTCGGCCGCGGCCTCCGGCGCTCCGAACTCGACCGGCCGACGCCTTACAACACCTATCTTGTCGGCGGCCTGCCCCCGACACCGATCGCCAATCCCGGCCGCGAGGCCTTGGAGGCGGTGCTGAACCCGCCCAGCACCAACGAACTCTTCTTCGTCGCCGACGGGACGGGAGGCCATGTGTTCGCCCGCACCTTCGAGGAGCATCTGGCGAACGTCGCCCGCTGGCGGCAGATCGAGCGCCAGCGCCTGGAGGCCCAGCCGTGACCGCAGCCCTGTCGGGTATGACCGGCTTCGGCCGAGCGGACGGCCAGTCCGGCGAGTGGGCCTGGTCGATCGAGGCCCGCTCGGTCAATGGCCGCAATCTTGAGGTGCGGACCAAGTCGCCGCCGGGTTTTGACGCGCTCGACCGCGCAGCGCGCGAATTGGCCCAGGCGCGCTTCCAGCGCGGCCAGGTGGGCGTGACGATCCAGTTGAAGCGCGCCGAGGGCGCGGCAGCGCAGGTGCGAGTCAACACCGAGATGCTGACCGCTTATCTCGCCCGCACCCGCTGGCTGATGGAGCAGGGCTCGGCGCCGCCCACCGCCGACGGCCTGCTGGCCCTTCGCGGGGTGCTGGAAACGGCTGATGAGATCGGGGCTGACGCCCAGGCTGCGCTCGAGGCCGGCATGACGACGGACCTCGGCGCCGCGCTCGATGCGCTCAAGGCGGCGCGGGAGGACGAGGGCGCCCGGCTGGCGCCGTTGCTCGGCGGCTTTCTGGACCGGATCGCCGAACTGACCCGGGCCGCCCGCGGAGAGGCCGAGGCCCAGACGATCGCCATCCGTGAGCGTTTCGCCCGCCGCGTGGGTGAACTCACCGACGGCGCCGATGGACTTGAAGAGCGCGTGTTTCAGGAGGCCGCCATGCTCGCTGCCCGCGCCGACGTGCGCGAGGAGCTTGACCGACTCGACGCCCACACGGCTTCGGCGCGCGACTTGATCGCCCAAGCCGGGGCGGTTGGCCGCCGGCTGGATTTCCTGACGCAGGAGTTCATGCGCGAGGCGAACACCCTCTGTTCGAAGGCGGCGACCATCGCCTTGACGGGACTCGGCCTGGACCTCAAAGCCGTCATCGAGCAGTTCCGGGAACAGGTCCAGAATGTCGAGTGAGGCGTCCGAGCAGGGCGAGCGCCGGGGATTGATGCTGATGGTCGTCGCCCCCTCGGGCGTCGGCAAGACGTCGTTGACCCGCAGGCTGATCGCGGACCATCCGGACCTGCACCTGTCCATCTCGGCCACCACCCGCCCGCCGCGCCCCGGCGAGCACGAGGGGCGGGACTATCACTTCGTGGACCGCGCCACCTTCGACGCCATGGTCGAGGACGACGCTTTCCTCGAATGGGCCGAGGTGTACGGCAACCGCTACGGCAGCCCGCGCGAGCCCATCATGGCCGCCCTCAACCGCGGCGAGAGCGTTCTGTTCGACATCGACGACCAGGGCGCCAAGACCATCGCGGCCCAGGCGCCCGAGGATTCGGTGCTCGTCTATCTGCTTCCACCGTCCCTGGCGGAGATGAGCCGGCGCCTGCACGCACGCTCACAGGACTCGGACGAGGTGATCCGCGAACGCATCGCCCGCGCCAAGGACGAGGTTAGTCGCTGGGACAGCTTCGACTACGTCGTTCTCAATGACGACTTCGACCGGGCCTATGCCGAGTTGGCGCACATCTTCCATGCCGAACGGGCCCGCCGCTGGCGGAACCCGTGGGTGGGCGATTTCGTGCGCGGCCTCCTTTGTGAAGAGATCGAAGGCGGCTAGGACGGAGCGGCTTCCGCCAGTCTCAGGAAACCGGCGACGTCGATCACCTCCGCCCGTGCGTTGGGATCCACGTCCGCGGCCGCGCACAGGGCCTCGCCTCCGAGCGGCTTCAGCGACGATCTCAGCATCTTCCGGCGCTGCCCGAAGGCGGCGGCTGTGACGCGTTCGAGCGATTTCAACAACTCCGGCTCAGGCGGGTTCGGCCTGGGGTCGAGCCGCACGACGGCCGACGCCACCTTGGGCGGCGGCGTAAAGGCCCGCGCCGGCAGGTCCATGACCACGCGCGCCTCGCAGACAGCCTGGGAGATGACGCCGAGGCGGCCATAAGCCGAGACGCCCGGCCTCGCAGCGACACGATCAGCCACCTCCTTCTGGAACATCAGGGTCATGGAGCGCGGCCGCCAGGCGCCGGTGAGCCACTTGATCAGCAGCGGCGTGCCGACGTTGTAGGGCAGGTTCGAAACGACGTGGCCTGGACCGCCGGCGAGCAGGGCTGGCTCATCGACGTTCAGCGCATCGCCCTCAATGACAGTGAGCCGTCCGTCCGCCTCAGCCGCCAAGTCCTCGAGCGACGGAATGAAGCGCCGATCCTTCTCGACCACCACGACCTGCGACGCATCCGTCTCGAGCAGGGCGCGGGTGAGGCCGCCGGGACCGGGCCCGACCTCGATGACCGCCTCGCCGTGAAAGGGACCGGCCAGCCGGGCGATCTTCCGCGTCACGTTCAGATCCAGCAGGAAATGCTGGCCGAAACGTTTGTCGGCCATCAGGCCGTGAGCCTCCAGCACCTCGCGCAGGGGCGGCAGGTCGTCAGCGCGCATCGGTGCGCCGTTCGGCCATTTCGGAAGCCAGCCGGATGGCGGCGATCAGGCTGTCCGGCCGCGCGACGCCCTGGCCGGCGATGGCGTAGCCGACGCCGTGGTCTGGCGAGGTGCGGATGATCGGCAGGCCGAGGGTGGCGTTCACCCCGCCCCAGAAGTCCAGCGTCTTCACCGGGATCAGACCCTGATCGTGATAGAGGCAGATCGCCGCGTCATAGGTGCGGCGGGCCTCGTCGTGGAACAGGGTGTCGGCGGGCAGCGGGTCGGTGATGTTGATGCCCACCCCTCGGAGCTTGGCCACGGCGGGACCCAGCACCTCCGCTTCCTCGAGCCCCAGGGCGCCGGACTCGCCGGCGTGTGGATTGAGGCCGGCCAACGCCAGCCGGGGCTGCGCAACGCCGAAGTCCCGCCGCAGGGCTTCGTAGGCGACAGTGGCGGTGCGCACGACGCGCTCCTCCGTAACCAGCTCAGGGACCTCGGCCAGAGGCACGTGGATCGTCACCAGACAGACCCGCAGGTCCCGCGCCGCCAGCATCATCACCGGGCCGCGTTGCCCCTCCTGGGAAACGTTCGCGGTCAGGTCGGCAATGAACTCGGTATGACCGGGAAAGCGGAAGCCCGCGGCGTAGAGCGGCGCCTTGGCGATCGGCGCGGTGACCACGGCCGAGGCCTCGCCGCCGAGCGCGAGCCCCACGGCCGTTTCGATCCAGCCGGTGATGGCCGAGGCGTTGGCAGGCTCGGAGACGCCCGGCCGGGGCGGCGTTGCGCAGGGCGCGTGCAGCACCGGTAGGGCGGACGCGAACGCTCCAGCGGCCTCAGCCGGCGCGCCCAGCCTGCGGACGGGGACGCCTTGGGCCTCCAGCACGTCAGCATCACCGGCGACGAAGAATGCCCCCGATCCGCGGTTCAGCGCCCGCCAGGCCTTGGCGATGATCTCCGGCCCGACGCCGGCCGGATCGCCCAGGCTGAGGGCGAGGGGCCGCGCCGGGGTCACGGATCAGTCTTCCCGCTGCTCGATCGTGGCGGCGTTGCGCAGATCGCGGATGTAGCGGCGGGCCAGCATGTTCAGCTGCTGGCTGCCCAGTTCGCGCTCAATGTCCTCGCGCGAGGGGATGTCGTCGCTGGCCGACCGGCGGCCGCACAGGGCGACCAGGTGAAGACCCAGCGGAGTGCGGATCGGCTGGCTGACGCTGCCGACGGCGCCGGTGCGGGCGATTTCCTGGAACTGGGGCGCCAGGTCCGAGACGTTGGCTTCGCCCAGGTCCGTGCCGATCACACCCGGCGTGCCCTGGGCGCGCTGGAGGATGTTGTCGCAGGTCAGACCGTCACGCAGACCGCTCAGCGTCGCCGTCGCAGCCGCGACCTGTTCCGCCGTGGCGGAGGCGTCGAGCCGGATGGCCGCCTGGCGCAGGTTGGCCAGGGTGGAGACCGAGCCTGCGCGCTCGTCGCGCAGCAGGATGATGTACACCCCGCCATCGACCGCGATCGGGTTGGACAGCTGGCCGGGGTTCATCTGCTCCAGCACGGTCTGGACGGCCGCCGGCGGCTCGCCCGCCACGACCCAGCCGCCGTCGCCGCCGGATGCGGCCGAAGGCGCGGAGCTGAACTGCCGGGCAACAGCCTGGAAGGGCGCGCCCGCGATGATCTGCTGCGTCAGCTGGCGGGCGCCGTTCATGGCGATCTCCATCCCGCCCACGGTTGCGGCGTCGATGTAGATTTCTCCGATAAGCCATTGCGGACGCGAGGCGTTTTCTTCGATCCGCTCCAGGACAGCGTTGACCTGGTCGGCGCCGACGCGGGCGCGGTCACGGTAACGTCCGCTGACCAGCATGCCCCAGCCGATGTCGTTGCGCAGTTGCTCTCGGAAGGTCTCCGGACGGATGCCGAACTGCTCCATGGCGGCGAGCAGGGCGGGGCCCGTCGCGCCGCGTTCCTGAGCGAGCGACTCGATCTCGGCGTTGACCACCTCGTCGCTCACCTCCACCTCGAAGCGCGCGAGTTCCTGCGTTTGCAGGCGCTGGTCGATGAGCGCCCGCAGCGCCTGCTGCTGGATCGCTGGCAGGTTCTCCTCGGTCGGCTGCAGCTGCGAATTGAAGATCACCAGCAGCATCCGCTGACGCAGGTCATAGCTGGTGATCAGCTGGTCGTTGACGGTCAGCAGGACGCCCTCGCCCAGCTCGAACTCGGGCGGGGCCTGGGGGGTGGTCGCGGGGGCCGTCGGCTGACCCGCGATCTGGGCGGTCGAAGGCTGGGCAAGGGCGATGGCCAGGGCCACGGCTCCCACGGAAAACATCCAACGCATGGGTGAAGTCGTTCCTCTTCCGACGTGCGGTGCGAGCCGCAGGGCGGCGGTCATCTGACAGTGTCGCGTCCTAATAGCCTGACCCGCCCAATGTGGCGAGGTTTAGGCGTACGAATACGCCCTCGGATGAGCGCAGGCCTGTCTGTCCAAAGACAGTTTCGTCGCGCTCATAGAGCAGTTCGAAGCGGAGGCACTCGTCTTCGTACAACAGGCCGACCTCGGACCGCCGCCAGAGGTTCTCGTCTAGGTCGCGCATGGCCCGGAAGCTCACGCCCCAGTCGCCGACCAGGAACACCTGGCCGGACACCTGGACCGTTTCGTAGTTGCGGCTGCCCAGGGGTGAGGGGTCGGTGTTGTCGACGATGTACCGGAGCGAGACCCGGTCATTTTCGCGAAAGCGGGCGCCGAAGCCCACCTCGGCCGTGCGCACCGACAGATCGTCGTCCAGGCGCGCCCTGGCCCAGCCGGAGGCATTTGCGAAGGGCTGCAAGGTCGCGGCCACCACCCAGTCCGATGAAGTTTCGGAAATACCTGTCGGATCATACAGTTGGCCCGGAGACCCTGCTATTGGTCTCAGGTAGTCCGGTTCGTCCTCGGCACGGAACATCCGGCCGACGAATAGGCTGCCACGCCGCGTCGGTCCCATTTCCACCGTGGTGCGCACGCCCAGGCTCAGGCGGGCTCCGCCCTCATAGAGGTCGTAGCCCGGGAACTTGTTCTCCTGGAACAGCGAGGTCTCGTCCAGTTCGAGGACCTGGCTGTCCTCGTTGGGTATGCGTGGGTCGATGTCGGCGTCCGGCGAGACGGCGAGCTGCGCCATTGGCTCCAGAGTGACCGAGCCGCCCTCGAACCTACGGATCAGGGGATACCGAACGTCGACGCCGAGCGTGGCGTTGAACCGCGAGAGGGCGTCATTCTCGCTCGGGGAGCCGACGGCCGGCAGGTCGGAAACCGAGTAGACGTCGGCGCGCCCCGTCAGGAACGGTTCGAACCGCAGCCCGCCGGAGGTGGTGATGCTGCGGCGCCAGTCGATCTCGACCGTGGCTCGGGTGCTATCCACGCCCGACATGTCGGCAGGCGGCGGCGCCGCGGCGTACAGGGGCGAGAGTACGGGCGAGCCGACGTAGTCTTGGCGGAACAGGGCGACCGCAGAGCCACGGAAGCGCAGGCGTCCGCCGAGCACAGGGTCTTCCGGCTCCCAGCGCGCCTCGATCATAGGACCCACCAGCGGCAGGGTTCCGTCGTCCTCATAGACGACCCCCCGCGCGTCGCGGGTGGAAAACCCGAACCCGCCGAATCCGATCGGGCGCAGGCTCTGGAAACTGAGCACGGCGAGCGAGAAGAACGACCGCTGCGTCTGACGCACCACATAGGCCTGGCTGATCAGCCGCCGGTAGTCGGTGAGATACAGGCCGCGGTCTTCGTAGACGTCTTCGATGTCGTAGCGGTCGAACAGGCTCTTGTCGGAAACGCGTTCGACGCTGAAGCCCCACCGCCAGTCGCGATTGATGTTGAACTCGCCTTCGCCGAGCACGTAGCCGCGTGACTCCGCCTCGCCGTAGCGCTCGTTCTCAAAGTCCGCGCCAGGCCCGGGAAGGGTGTCGATGTTCCCGAACAACCGCTCGTGCGTGTAGCCGGCCCGGATGTTGGCCTGGCCGGAATAGAAGCGGCGCCGCCAGTCGAGGTTCAGGAAGGGATTCACGCTCGCATTCACTTGCGGGCTGATGATCAGGTCCTGATGGGGCGAGATGACCCACAGATAGGGCTGCTCATAGGAGAAGCCGCGGCCATCCGAGGTCGTGATGGTGGGGATCAGGAAGCCGGACTGCCGCTCGGCGGTCGGATCCGGGTGCCAGAATACCGGCGAGTAGAAGACCGGCACGCCGGCCACGCGGATCACGGCGTTGCGGTAGAAGACGACCGCGTTCTCCTGGTCCTGCACCACCGTCTCGGCCTGGATCGACCAGGTCGGCTCGCTCGGCTCGCCCTCGCTGTTGCAGATGTCGCAGGGGGTGAAGATGGCGTTGTTCAGCTCATTGACCGTCTCCGAGCGCCGCACGGCAGTGGCCGAGGCGATGCGGATGTTGTCCTGGAGCAGGGTGGCGAAGCCGGTGGCGACGCCCGCGCGCAACTCGTCGTCGAGCTCGATGGTGTCGGCGTACTGCAACGTGCCGTCCGGATTGATGAGCTCGGCGTTGCCCGAGGCGGACAGCAGGCCGGTCTCGGTCTGGTAGTCGACCCGGTCGGCGCGCAGTAGCCGGCCCTGATAGCGGCCCTGGACCAAGCCGGTGGCCGTGATGACATGGGCCTCGCGGTCCTCGGTGATCGAGTCGGCCTCGAGATACAGGCCATCCGAGGTAAGGCCGTCCGGGCCCGGCTGCTCGACCGTCTGGCGCGCGCCTTGAGCGGGCGCGGTCTGAGCCAGGGCCGGGGCCGAGATGGCCAGCAGGGCAAGCGCCGCCGCGCCCGCGAACAGGCGGCCGCGCAGGAACGGCTTGGCGGAGGCTTCGTCTGGACGGCGCTGCATCGTGTCCTTCGTCGGCTCCGCCTGGGTTAGCCGTCTTCGGTGTAGCAGAGCAAGGTGAAGGCAGACAGCATCGCCAGCAAGGGCGGCGCCCAGGCCGCGACGAATGGCGGCAGGGTCTCGGCCTCGCCCAGGGCGCGGCTGAAGGCCGCCAGGAAATAGAAGAGAAAGCCGAGCGCGATCGCCGAGATCACCATGAAGGGCAGATCCCCCAGTCTGAGCAGGCGAAGCGAGAACGCCGCCGCCAGGATCGAGATGGCGGCGAACATAAGCGGCGTCGCCAGGAGCTCCTGGAGCCTCAGCCGATACTGGGTGGCGGAAAAGCCCGCCGATTCGATGCGGTCGATGGTCCCAGGCAGTCGCCAGAAGGGCACGCTCCGCGGGGCCTCGAACCGGTCGAAGGCTTCGGCGCGATCCAGGTTCGAGGGGATGGACAGGGTGGCGTAGTTGACGGCCTGCTCACCGGCGGCGGCCTCGCGCGCATTGGTCAGTTCCCAGCGGCCGGGCAGGAGTTCCGCCGTTTCGGCCTCGATGCGCCGCTGGAAGGAGCGCCGCCCGTCGTCGTCCGCGACATAGACGAACATGGACACATCGTTCAGGCGGCTGGTGTCGGCGTCGCGTTCGCGCGCCCGAATCACGACCTGGGTTCGGCCGTCGCCCTGGCGGACCCAGACGGTCGAGGCGCCAGGCTCCCCGGACTGGGTGTCGAGCATGGCCCGGCTCGCGGCCTCGTAGCGGCCGTTCAGCCATGAGGCGAAGGGATTGAGGGCCACCACTGTCGCCACGCCGATGACGAAGGCCGCCCCCGCCGCCGGGAAGATGAACCGCCAGGCCGACACGCCCGCCGCGCGCATGGCGACCAGTTCGCTTCGTCGGTTCAGGCTGACGAAGGCCGCCAGCACCCCGAACAGGAAGATGAACGGCAGGAGTTGAAGGATCACGTTCGGCGACTTCATCAGCATCAGGCCGATGAGCTCGGCGGCCGAGACGTCGACGCGCGAGCCGAGGTCGCGCGAGATCTCGACGAAGTCGATCAGCATGATGACCGCAGCCATCACGCCCAGCGCACCCGCGACGGCCCTGAGGGTGCGGCGCAGGACGTAGATCTCCAGCCGGCTGAGCCGGCCCTGCCATTGGCGCAGGAAGCCCGGCAGGCGCGCGTTGCGGCGTCTCATGCCTGCGCTCCCGCGAACCGCTCGGGGCCGGCGCCGATCGCGACCCTCCGGTCGACCCTCTGGCGGAACAGGACACGCATGCCGAACCAGATCAGGCCGAGCGGCAGCAGGTACTGCACGACATTGACCCAGACGCTGCTTCCCGCCGCCGACAGGACGGCGAAGCCCAGCAGGCGCACCGCGATCGCTGTCGCGGAGTAGACCGCGATGCGCCGCCCGTACCCGGTCCGGCTGAACGATCCGCCGAGCACGGCCGCCAGCGCCATGACCATGAAGCCGATGACGTAGAGCGGCGAGGCCAGCCGCGCGTGGCCCTCGGCGTAGAGCTTCTCACGATTGCCCTGTTCCCACTCGTTGTCCGGATCGGGGAAGAACAGCTCGGTCAGCCAGCGGTCCGATTCCTTGTAGTGCAGAGGGTCCGGCTCGACCGCGTAGGGCGTCAGGTCAAAGACATACTCGTCGAACGACAGGAAGTTCAGCACCCCGGCGCCCGAGAATTCCGAGCTCGACCCCTCGTTCAGGATCATGGCGGGCCGGCCGTCCAGGCTGGTGATCCGGCCGGTGGCGGCGTCGTAGAGGGTCGCGCCGTCGGTCCGCTCGATGTGGATGAACAGGTTCCGCATGATCCCGTTCTGGTCCACCCGCTGGGCGTAGATGGTCAGGTTCGGCGCCCCCTGAACGAACTCGCCCTCCTGCACCAGGATGGCGGCCAGGTCGGCCCGCACCGAGTGCAGTTCCTCGCGCATCTCGCGCATGCCGGCCGGCTGGATGAACAGGTTGGAGATCAGGGCCACCAGGGCCACCAATACCGACAGGCGAATCGCGGGATCGATGACCCGCCACCGGCTCATGCCCCCGGCGTAGCAGACGACGATCTCGTGCTCGGAATGCAGCCGGTTCAGCGCCAACAGGGCGCCCACCAGCACCCCGATCGGCAGGATCAGGGTTACTACCTGGGGCAGGGCCAGGAAAGTCACCTTGGCGACCGTCCAGGCGCTCTGTCCGCGCTCCACGATCAGGTCCAGCTGCCCCAGGCTCTGGCCCAGGAGGGCGACAAGCGTCAGCGCGCCCACCGCGATCACCACGGGGACGGCCAGCTGACGGAAGAGGTAGCGGTCGATGATTCTCATGCAGGCGTTGCGGGCGAAGGCCGCGCGGGGCATGTATCACGCCCGTAAGCGAACGCCACGTCCGGTGTCACGCTAGCTGAACGAAGCCGGCCGACAAGAGCCGCTCAGGAGTAAGCCCATGAATATCCAGTTCGCCGCCTCCGCAGGCGACGCCGACGCCATCGCCCTGTTCGTCCACGACGGCTCGACCCTGACTCCGGCGGCCCGGGACGCCGATTCGCGTCTGGGCGGCGCGGTGGGCCGCGCGGCGGGGCAGGGGCGCTTCAACGGCAAGGCCGGCCAGTCGGCGCTCGTCGGCGGCGCGGCCGGCGCCCAGACCTGGGTGATCGGCGCCGGCGGCGAAGCCGATTTCCGCGACCTCAACGTCGAGGCCGCCGCCGCCTCGGCCTACAACGCCGCCAAGCTGTCGGGCGCGACCACCCTGGCGCTGGAACTGAGCCACCTGGACGCCGAGCAGGCCGCCCGCGCCGCCTTCGGAGCCCGCCTGGCCGCCTACCGCTTCGACAAATATCTGACCAAGCAGAAGCCCGAGAAGGTCCCGTCGATCACGACCATCCGCGTTGTGGCCGGCGACGCCGCCGCCGCCGAGAAAGCCTTCGAGAGCTGGAACGCGGTCGCCGACGCTGTCTATTTCGCGCGAGATCTCGTCTCCGAGCCCGCCAACGTCCTCTATCCCGAGTCCTTCGCCGAGCGCTGCAAGGGCCTGAAGTCGCTGGGCCTCGAGATCGAGGTGCTTGGCGAGAAGGAGTTGGAGAAGCTGGGCATGCGCACCCTCCTCGGCGTCGGCCAGGGCAGCGTCCGTGAAAGCCAGCTGGTCGTCATGCGCTGGAACGGCGGGGCCAAGGACGCCCAGCCCATCGCCTTCGTCGGCAAGGGCGTCTGCTTCGACACCGGCGGCATCTCCATCAAGCCCGCCGAGGGCATGGAGGAGATGAAGTGGGACATGGGCGGCGCAGCCGCCGTCGCCGGCCTGATGCACGCGCTCGCCGGCCGCAAGGCCAAGGTCAACGCCGTGGGCGTCCTGGGCCTTGTCGAGAACATGCCCGACGGGAACGCCCAGCGGCCCGGCGACATCGTCATCTCCATGTCGGGCCAGTCGGTCGAGGTGATCAACACCGACGCCGAGGGCCGCCTCGTGCTGGCCGACGCCCTCTGGTACACCCAGGAGCGCTTCAAGCCGAAGTTCATGGTCGACCTGGCGACCCTGACCGGGGCCATGATCATCTCGCTCGGTCTCGACTACGCGGGCGTCTTCTCGAACAACGACGAACTGGCCGACGCCATCGTCTCGGCGTCCAAGCCGACCGGCGAGAAGACCTGGCGCATGCCTCTGCCCGAGGAATACGAGCGCATGATCGACAGCCCGGCCGCTGACGTGAAGAATTCGTCGGGCCGCACCGCGGGCTCCATCACCGCCGCCCTGTTCCTTCAGCGCTTCGTCAACAACACGCCCTGGGCCCACATCGACATCGCCCCGACCGCCTGGAAGAAGGATTCCAAGGTCGGCACGGTGCCGGACGGCGCCACCGGCTACGGTGTG
>NZ_JANJTL010000023.1 GCF_024711105.1 Brevundimonas sp.
GTGCAAGCCGCGCCGGCCTCGGCCGGCGCGGCCGGCGCACGCGTGCGCCAAAGAGACCAGATCACGCCGAACGCCAGGATCGCGCCGGTGATGCCCAGCGACCACTCGGCCGGGAACTTCTCCATGCCGAAGATGTCGGCCACGAACACCTTGCCGCCGATGAAGATCAGCAGGATCGACAGCGCCTGCTTGAGATAGGCGAAGCGGTGGATGACCTCCGCCAGCGCGAAGTACAGCGCCCGCAGGCCCAGGATGGCGAAGATGTTCGAGGTGTAGACGATGTAGGGATCCGTGGTGATCGCGAAGATCGCGGGCACGGAGTCGACCGCGAAGATCACGTCGGCGATCTCAATGAGAACCAGCGCAAGGAACATGGGCGTGGCCCAGGTCACCAGGCGGCCTTTCGCATCCGGCAGGCGAACGAAAAAACGCTCGCCGTGCAATTGGCTGGTGACGCGCATGCGCCGCCGCAGGAACCGCACCAGCGGATTGTCGCCGACGTCCTTATGGCCGCCATCGAAGGCCAGCATCTTGATCCCGGTCAGGACCAGGAAGGCCGCGAAGATATAGAGGACCCAGGAGAACTCGCTGACGAGCGCGGCGCCTACGCCGATCATGAGGGCGCGAAGCACGATCACGCCGAGAATGCCCCAGAACAGCACGCGGTGCTGCAGGTGGCGCGGGATCGCGAAGAAGGCGAAGATCATCGCGATGACGAAGACGTTGTCCATCGCGAGGCTCTTCTCGACCGCGAAGCCTGTCAGGTACTCCATGCCGCGCTCCGGCCCGAGCTCTGCCCAAACCCACCAGCCGAAGAGCAGCGCCACGCCGATGTAGCCGGCCGAGAGCAGCAGGCTTTCGCGCACGCCGATGTCGCGCTGGCCCCGGTGCAGGACACCAAGATCGAGCGCGAGCAGGACGCCCACGATCGAGAGAAAGGCCAGCCACATCCAGGCCGGCTTGCCGAGCTGTTCGGCGAGCAGAAATTCCATCGTTCAGGTCTCTGGGATTTGAGAGTTCAGGCGCGAAGAGGCCTCCGACCGCGCGCGGCGGCCGGAGGCCAGGCGTGAAGAAGGCTGGATTAGGCCGGTTGCGGCGCCGGCGCGTCCATCGCCCGCTCAAGAGCAGCGATCTCGTCGCGGGCCATCAGCTTGCGGCGCTTCAGATAGGCCAGCCGCTCGGCGCTGGGCGCGAGGCGGCGGGTCTCTTCATCGATCGCCTCGGCCAACGCCTGATGGCGTCGACGCGCGCGATAGAGCTGGATGTGCAGCATGGTCGTCTCCTCTGTGTTGAGGAGCGTGCCCGGCGAATGGCGGAGAGGGTGGAGGGGGAGCCCCGTCACGCACCGAGCACGCTCGATGCGGTCCGACATCACGATCGTGGGGATCGCCAGAGGGGCCCGGGCCGCAGAAGCAAGCTAGGGAGCCGACCCGCTGAGGTCAAGGTTCGCGCCGACCGCCAACGACTTCTGTAGCCGCGCGCTCAAACAGCCGAGAAGGCGCCGTCGTCGCCGAGCCGTTCCAGGACGCCATCGGCGATGGCGAACCTCAGGCCGTGGAGCCGCAGGCGGCCATCGGCCTCGCGCTCGGCGATCCACGGGAACGTCCGGAGATTGGCGAGCGACACCTTGACGGTTTCGTGCTCGCACGCGGCCTGGAGATCCTCGTCCGCCACGCCCGAGGCGCGCGCGGCGTCGAGCGCCGGCCGGGCCATGGCGACCCAGGGAGCCACGAAGTCCTTCACGATGTCGGGCGCCCCGTGGATCATCGCGTTGACGCCGCCGCAATGCGCATGGCCCATCACGATCAGGTTCGGGACCTGCAGCACCTTGACCCCGAACTCGAGCGCGGCGCTGACCCCGTGGTAACCGCCGTCCGGCTGATACGGGGGCACCAGGTTCGCCACGTTGCGGACCACGAACAGCTCGCCGGGCGCGGTGTCGAAGACCATGGCCGGGTCCGCCCGCGAGTCCGAACAGGCGATAATCATGGCGGTCGGACGCTGGCCTTCGTCCGCGAGAGTCTTGAGGCGGTCGCGGTGGGCCGACCAGCCGTCCGCGCGGAAACGGCGATAGCCTTCGATCAGGGTGTCCATGGCTTGTTACTCCGCAGGTTGGCGGACGCGCGTCTCCTCGGCCTCGAAGGCCTCGATCTCACGCGCCGCATGCTCGGGTGAGCGGGTGTAGCGGGCCAGGAGGTTGTAGAAAACCGGCACGATGAACAGCGTCAGGAGGGTGGCGAAGATGGCGCCGGCGAAGATCACCACGCCGATCGTCTGGCGGCTGGCCGCTCCCGCGCCCTGCCACAGCACCAACGGCAGGGCGCCGAAGGCCGTGGCGATGGAGGTCATGATGATCGGCCGCAGGCGCAGGGATGAAGCCTCGATCACGGCGTCGCGGATGGCTCGACCCTGGTCGCGCAGCTGATTGGCGAACTCGACGATCAGGATGCCGTTCTTCGCCGCCACGCCGATCAGGATGATCAGCCCGATCTGCGAATAGATGTTGAGGCTGGAGCCCGCCATGTAGAGGCCGAACAGGCCGCCGGCGGCGGCCAGGGGCACGGTCAGCATGATGACGGCGGGCGAAATCCAGCTCTCGAACTGAGCGGCCAGCACAAGGAAGACGAGCAGCAGCGCCAGCCCAAAGGCGATGGCGACGGCGCCGCCGGCCTCCTGCAGGTCCCGCGCCGCGCCTCCCCAGCGGACGATCGGTCCCGGGGGCTGTTCGGCGGCCTGTTCCTCGAAGAAGCTGACAGCGTCGGCGACCGTGTAACCGGGGGTCAGGTCGGCGCTGAGGGTGATTGACCTCAGGCGGTCGAGTCGGCGCCGGTCGGGCGTGTCGCCCGAGGTGCGGGTGTCGACTACCGACGAGAGCGGCGTCAGGACCCCCGATTCTCCCCGCACATAGAGCAGGTTCAGGTCCTCGACCTGACGGCGGTTGGCGCGCTCGGTCTGGAGCAGGACATCGTACTCCTGGCCGCCGCGGATGTAGGTCGTGGCCCGACGGCCCCCGAACATGGTCTCCAGTGTACGGCCGACCCCTTGGGAGGAGACACCGAGCGCGGCGGCCCTTTCAGGATCGACATCGACAAGCAGGCGGGGGGCGTTGGGCTGATAGTCGATCCGCGGCCGGGACAGCCCGGGGTTGGCCTGGGCCGCCGCGAAGACCGGCTGGATCCAGGCGTACATCGACTCATAGTCGGCGCCGGTGATGATGAAATCGATGCTGTTGCCGCCGCCGGGGCCGCGCTGAAAGGCGCCGGGCGTGGTCGCCATGACCCGGGCCCCCGTGATGCCGCCGAGACGGCCGTTCAGCTCTTGGGCGATTTCGTCGGCGGACCGGTTCCGCTCTCCCCAGTCGGCCAGAACGAGGACACCGTTGCCCGTGTTGAAGCTGCCCCCGCCGAAGCCTGGGGCGGAGACCAGGTAACCTTCAGCCTCGCCGCTCTGCACATAGCCCGCAAGCAGCGGCTCCAGCTCCATCATGACCTGGCGCGTGTAGTCGTAGCCGGCGCCTTCCGAACCCTCGACGCGCGCGATGACACGGCCGCGGTCCTCGGCGGGCGTAAGCTCGTTGGGCAGGGCCGTGAACAGCGCGCCGGCGCCGAGGGCGACGAGCAACACCGCGCCGCCTGCGAGGAAGGCGGCCGAGCGCTTGCCCAGCATCAGGTCCAGAGTGGCGGCGTATGAGCGGCGCAGTGCATCCATCGCCGCGTCGACCTTGCGGGCCAACCATCCCTCCGTCTTGGCCGGGCGCAGCAGCTTGGACGCCAGCATGGGCGATAGGCTGAGCGCCAGGAAGGCCGAGAAGGCCACCGCCGCAGCGATCGCGACCGCCAGCTCGACGAACAGCCGGCCGACATAGCCGGGCAGGAACATCAGCGGCGCGAACACCGAGATCAGGACGATGGTGGTGGCCACGACCGCGAAGAACACCTGACGTGACCCGCGCCCGGCCGCGACCAGCGGCGGCTCGCCGTGGTCGATGCGCCGCTGGATGTTTTCCGTGACCACGATGGCGTCGTCCACGACCAGGCCGATGGCGAGCACGAGCGCGAGCAGGGTCAGCAGGTTCAGCGAGAAGCCGAGCGGTGCCAGCACGATGAACGTTGCAAGTAGGCAGATGGGCGCCACGATCGACGGGATCAGGGCCGCGCGCAGGGTGCCCAGGAAGATAAAGTTGACCAGCGCCACCAGCACCAGCGCGATGCCGATGGTGATCCACACTTCTTCGATGGCGTGTTTGGTGAAGACCGAGTTGTCGCTGCCGATGACCAGTTCGGATCCTTCCGGAAGCAGCCCCTGGGCCTGGGCGACCACCTCCTCGACGCCGCGCGAAATCTCCAGGTCGTTGGCCTGGGACTGGCGGGTGATGGCCAGGCCGATCTGGTCCTGGCCGTTGCCGCGGAACAAGCGGCGCTCCTCGGCCGCGGCCTCCTCCACGCGTGCGACGTCCCCGAGGCGCGTGACGTAGCCGCCCTCAGCAGCCGAGCCAGAAACCGGCAGGCGCGCGAAGTCCTCCGCGCTGGCGAAGTTGCGCGCCACGCGCACGGTGTAGTCGCGGCTGGTGGATTCCAGCGAGCCGGCAGGCAGTTCGACGTTCTGGGAGGTCAGGGCCGACTCGATGTCCTGCACGGTCAGGCCGCGCGCGGCCAGGGCCGCGGGGTCCAGCCAGACGCGCATGGCGTAGCGCTGCTCGCCGTAGATCTGCACGGCGGCGACGCCCGGGACGTTGGAGAAGCGCTCGACGAGATAGCGGTCGGCGTAGTCGGTCAGCTCGAGCCGGTTCATCGTCGTGGACCGGAAGAAGACGATCACGATCGGAGAGGAATCGCTGTCGGCCTTGGCCACCTGCGGCGGATCGGCCTGATCTGGCAGCCGGCCGGCCACGCGGCTGACGCGATCGCGCACGTCGTTGGCGGCTGCGTCAATGTCGCGGTCCAGCGAGAACTCGATCGTGACGCGCGAGCGGCCGTCGCGGCTCGAGGACGTGATGCGCTCGACGCCCTGCAGCCCGGCGACCTGCTGCTCGATCGGCTCGGTGATGCGGCTCTCTATGACCTCGGCCGAGGCGCCGCCGTAGTCGGTCGAGACCGAAACGATCGGCGGGTCGATGTCCGGAAGCTCCCGGACCGGCAGCAGGAAGAAGGCAGCCGCGCCGATCACCACCAGCACGATGGCGGCGACCGCCGCCAGGACAGGGCGGCGGACGGAAATTTCCGAGAGCGTCACCGCGGGGCTCCGCCGCCGACGCGGACGGGGGCTCCTGGCTGGATGCGGTTCAGGCCCGAAGCGACGATACGGTCGCCGGGCTGCAGACCGCCGGTGATCTCGATGAAGCCGCCTTCGACAACACCCGTCTCGACGACCACGCGCTGGGCCTGAAGGTCTTCGCCCTGGCCAGCGATGCGATAGACGAAGGCCTGATCCGCCTCGAACTGGACCGCCGCCTCGGGCGCCGCGAGGGCCTGGCGCTCACCCTGCTGAACACGCACGCGCATGAGCATGCCCGGGCGGATCTGGCCGCCGGGATTGGCGAACTCCGCCCGCGCGGTGACGGCCCGGGTGGCGGGATCGACTCGCGTGTCGATCAGAGAGATCGAGCCCGCGAAGGTCTCGCCCGGCATGGCGTCCGCGGTCGCTGTGATCGGCGTCCCGGCGCGAATGCGGCCGAGGTAGCGCTCGGGCACCGGGAAATCGACGCGCACGACGGAGATGTCATCAAGGGTGGCGATCACCCGGCCGGGATTGACCAGGGTGCCGGGCGTTACGTCCGACAGGCCGATCACGCCCGAAAAGGGTGCACGGATGATGCGGTCACCACGCCGGGATTGGGCCGCCGCCACGCCAGCCTGGGCCGTCGCCAGCGCCGTTTCGGCCTGTTCCAGCTGGACACGCGGCGCGACGCCGCGTTCGACCAACTCTTGCCAGCGTTCGACCTCGCGTTGGGCCTGCACAAGGTTGGCGCGGGCGGTGAGAATGTCGGCGTCTTCCTCGCCCGACTGGAGTTCGACCAGAGGCGTGCCCGCCGAGACGCGCTGGCCGTCGGTGAACATGACCCGCGTGATCAGTTCGGTGGTGGCCGAGGTGATGTCGAGCGAGCGGCGGCCCTTGGCGACCCCGAGCGCCTGGATGCCGTCGGTGAAGGTGCGCTGGGTCAGGGCCACGGCCTCGACCTGCTGGGCCCGGCCGCCGCCGGGACCGCCGCGGCCGCCCCCGGGTCCACCCGGACCGCCCGGACCGCCGGCCTCCTCGCCACCCATGACCGCCCGCAACCCGGCGGCGAGCAGCATCAAGGCGACGAGCGCGATCGCGGCGACGAGAAAGAAGTGACGCTTGAACACAGACGGGCGGCTCCGGGGGAGGCGTTCGGCAGGAGGGATTAAGCCGAGCGGACTCAGCAATCAACGCAGATACGGTTCAAAACCGTCGCCAGATGGCGAGAACCAGCCCCCGCTGCGCTGGGGCCTCCCGCCCGGCGACGGGTTCGCGCCAGCCCGCCTGCACGCTCCAGTCGCCGAGCCTGCGGACGACGGACACTTCGCCGTTCAGCCAGGCGGCCTCACCGCCGTCCAGCGTCTGGCCGCCGTAGACCTGGGTGAGCATGAGCCAGCCGTCGACCGCCTCCACCCCAAGGGTTAGATCCCCGCGCGCTTCATCCGGCAGCCCTGAGCGGAAGCGGCGCGCCGCCTGGGCCTCGATGAAGGCGCGGCCGCCGAGCCATTCATAGGTCCCGGAATGGCCCGCGAGCACACGGGCTTCCCAGTCGCCCTCACCTTCTCCCGGCGCGGCGTAGCCGGCGTTGCGGCCCTCACCTGGGGTTGCGTAGCCGACGTACAGGGCGACGGCGTTGTGATCGTCCCGCCAGGCCTGCCAGCGCACACCGATCTCGGTCGGGCCCAGGCCCTCGTAGTCAGCGAAGGCGTCGAGGCCGCGTTGCCACTCGGACCTGAACTGAAGCGTAAGGGTGTCCGTCAGGCCGTATTCGGCAAAGAGCGAGGCGACGTCATCCTCACGTGGGGCGGGTAGGTCCCTCAGGGTTCCGTCGAGGTCGAATCCCTGGCTTGCGCGCAGCACCTCGACCTTGGCGATGACCTGTGCGTCCCCTTGCGGGAGCGACCAGGCGCCGGCCTGCGCGGCTGACGGGGAGAGCGCCGCCAGGCCGCCCAGCAGCAGCGTCAGGCGTCGTAGCCGGGCGACCGCCGGTCGAGTTGGCGCAGGGCGCCCGGCCAGGCGAGTCCGGCCACAAAGGCGATGCCCCGCCCCTGCTCCTTGGTCTCCGCCTGAGCCGCTTCGGGCGCTATCAGCACGCCCTGACGCCCCGCCGACAATGCCGCAACCTGCTGGGCGCATGCGCGCTCGAGAAAGAAGATCCCGATCCAAGCTTCGGCGGCGGTGCGCCCGACCGCCAGCGTCCCATGGTTGCGTAGCAACATCAGCGGCTTGTCGCCGAGGTCCGCGACAAGCCGCTCGCGCTCATCGTGGTTCAGCGCCAGACCCTCGTAGCCGTGGTAGGCGACCTGATGCTGCAGCAGACAGGCGTTCTGACTGATGGGCAGCAGACCCTCTGCCTGGGCGGCGACGCCGACGCCGTTCACCGTGTGAAGGTGGATGACGTAGTGCGCGTCCTCGCGCGCCGCGTGCACCGCCGAATGGATGGTGAAGCCCGCCGGGTTCACGAAGTTCTGGGTGTCCTGGACGATGCGCCCTTCCAGGTCGACCTTGACCAGCGACGAGGCGGTGATCTCGTCGAAATAGAAGCCGTAGGGATTGATCAGGAAGTGATGCTCCGGTCCGGGCACCCGGGCGGAGATATGGGTGAAGATCATGTCGTCCCAGCCGTGGAGCGCCACGAGCCGGTAGAGCGCCGCCAGATCGACCCGCGCCTGCCACTCCTCGGCGGACACCTTGTCCTTCAGGGACACCATTGCGCCGTCGGCCATCACCGTCTCCTGCAAAGCCGGGCGACCGTCGCGCCGTGGGTGATCGGCGTCAAGGTTTCCGGCTCGTTAACGCTGTCTTCACGCGCTGTGGCCAAGTTGGCGTGGGCGCGGAAAGGCCGCGCGAGGTGACCCGGCGGAGGGGCGCTTGGCCGCTGTCGAACTCAGTCTGAACGACGTCGCGCACGAAAGCCGTGAGTCTCGCCTGATGACGCTGGCCCGGAGCCGGGTCCCCGACGACCGCCGCCGCCTGCTGATGGGCATCGCCGATCTGTGTGAGGGCTCGGCCGACGAGATCCGCAGCGCCCACGAGATCGTCTCCGATGTTTTCCTGACCCTGGTGCGGCAGGCCGAGCATGACATCCGCAAGGCCTTGTCGGAGCGTTTGGCGGACGTCGCCTGGGCCCCGGCCTCGCTGATCAATGTCCTGGCGCTCGACGAGATCGAAATCGCGCGCCCGATTATCGCCAAGAGCCCGCTGCTGAAGGATCAGGACCTGATCCGGCTGCTAGTCGAGGCCACGGTGGAGCACCAGATCGAGGTCGCCCGTCGGCCGCGCGTCGGCGCCATCGTCGTCGACGCCATTCTTGATCGGGGCGAGCCGGCGGTCCTGACCGCCCTGGCCGGCAACGGAACGGCGGACATTTCCGATACGGGCGTCCGCCGACTGGTCGAGGCCTCGCGCCGCATCGCCGGCCTGCGGGCGCCGCTCACCCGCCATCCCAAGCTCACCGAGGACCTCGCCCAGCAGCTCTACGCCTGGGTCGGCCAGGCGCTCCGCCAGGCCATCGGCGAGCGTTTCCGGATCGACATCGACGCCCTGGACGCCGCGGTGGCCGAAGCGGTCAGGTCCGCTAATGCCGGCAATCCCAAGACCGAGGAGTGGCAGGCGCCGCCGCCAGATCCTGAGCGCGACGAAATGGAGCGCCGGCTAATCGCCAAGCTCGACGCCGCCGGCCAGTTGACGCCGGGCTACGTCGTCCGCGCCGCCCGCGAGGGACGCATCAGCCTGTTCGAGAACGCCCTGGCGGTGCTGGGCGGCTTCGCCGTCGACGACGTCCGGCGCGCGAGTTCGGCCAAGGACGCCGAGATGCTGGCCTTGGCCTGCGCCGCCGTGGGCATCGATCGCGCCGCCTTTCCCTCCATGCTGGCGGAACTGCGGGCCCGCACCCCGGGACATCCGGGAGGCGCCCAGTACGACATTCGCGTCATCCGCGTCTTCGATCTCGCCCCGGAAGCCGCGGCCCGCACCTTTCGCCGAGCGGTCGAGCCGAAGGCCGCCTGACACCGGTCTTCGTTGACAAGCCGCACGGCTTCGGGCTCGCCTCGCCCTGAATGAGCACCAGCACCCCCAGACTGGCCTTCGTGGCCGCCGACCGGCCGGAGGCCGAGGCTGCGCGTCAGGCGCTCGTGGCCGCCTATGGCCACGTCGCCATGGAAGACGCCGAGGTGATCGTCGCGCTGGGCGGCGACGGCTTCATGCTCGAAACCCTGAACCGCGCGCTCAAGCTGAAGACACCCGTGTTCGGCATGAACCGGGGCTCGGTCGGTTTCCTGATGAACGACTATCGGGAGGACAACCTGGTCCGGCGCGTCGCGGAGGCCACGCCGACGGTCATCCACCCGCTTGAGATGCGCGCGACCGGACGGGACGGCGAGGTGACCACCGGCCTGGCCATCAACGAGGTCTCGATGCTTCGCCAGACCCGGCAGAGCGCCAAGCTGTCCATCTCGGTCGATGGCCGCGTACGGCTGGCGGAGCTGATCTGCGACGGAGTGCTGGTGGCCACGCCGGCCGGCTCGACCGCCTACAATCTGTCCGCCCACGGGCCGATAGTGCCGCTGGGCGCGAGCGTGCTGGCCCTGACGCCGATCAGCGCTTTCCGGCCGAGACGCTGGCGCGGAGCCCTGCTGCCCCACACCGCCCAGGTGGCGTTTGAAGTGCTGGAAGCCGACAAACGGCCGGTCAGCGCAGTCGCCGACGACATCGAGGTCCGGCACGTCGTGCGGGTGGAGGTGGCCGAGCGGCGCGATCTGAGAATGACAATGAGGTTCGACGCCGACCGCACCTAGGAGGAGCGCGTCCTGGCCGAGCAATTCGCGTCCGGAGCGGTCACGAGTCCTTACGCCGGAGCTAGCCAGATGCGCTCGTCGGGGTGGGAGCGTAGCG
>NZ_JANJTL010000035.1 GCF_024711105.1 Brevundimonas sp.
GGGCGATAGGCGCGCGCGATCTCGCCATAGTCCTTCGACCGCGCGTCCTCGTTCTGGATCCCCAGGCTGATGGGCGTGCCGGTGGTGACCGGGCCGGCGCCGTCGTCGAATGTCCCCGAGAGGATGCGCACCGTGTCGCTCTCGGCCCGCTGGGTGACGAAGCGCGAGCCGCCGGGCTTCCTGCGGTCCAGCCAGGGCTGGATGTCCGCCTCGGTCAGCGCGATCAGCGGCGGACAGCCGTCGACGACGCAGCCGATCGCCGGCCCATGGCTCTCGCCCCAGGTGGTGACGCGGAACAGATAGCCGAAGCTGTTGTGCGACATGGCTTCGGCTTAGCCGAACCGCCGGGCGCCGCCTAGCTGGCCCAGCGGTGGCGGAAGCGGTTGAGCCGATCCGCCGCCGGGTCCGAGGCGCGGACCTTGGCCGCCTTCAGCGTCAGGAAGAGATGCCCCTGCGGGCGACCGTCGCGCGCCGGCAGGCCCTGGTCCTTCAGTCGGAGGCGGGCCGGGGACGGCAGGGCCCTGGGCACCCAAACGTCGCGCTCGCCGCTCGGCGTCGGCACGCGCACACGTCCGCCATGGATCAGCACCGAGGCGTCGCACTCGAATTCCAGCCACAGGTCGTCGCCGACCACGCGCAGGTCGCCGTCGGTCGTGATCCGTACCGTCAGCAGCAGGTCCTTCCCGTGCTGGCCCTGACCCGCCAGCCGCACCGTCTCGCCCGCGCGCAGGCCCGCCGGCAGCCGCAGGCCCAGCGTCCGCCCGTCGGGCAGTTGGACGTTGCGGGCCAGGCCGGTGGCGGCCTCCGTCGGGGTGATCTCCAGCACCGGCCGCTCGGGCTTCGGCTCCGGGCGAGGCTGCGGAGCCGGCGCTGCGGTGACCGCCCGGGCCGTCTCCAGCGTCTGCAGCAGCCGATAGGCCTCGATCACCTGCCGGAAGCGCTCCTCGTCCCCGCCCGGGTGGTCCGGGCGGCTGGCCTTGGCGGCGGCGCGGAAGGCCAGCTTTAGCGTCAGGCCGCCCACCGGCTCGGCGAGACCGAGCAGGGCGCAGGCCTCCTTCGGGGTGAGCTTGGCGGCTGACATCGCCTCCACCCATGCCCGCACATGGTCAAAAGGAAGTTAGCGCCGCCGCTGAGAAAAAAATTCGCGCGAGTGTCGGGACGGGGCAGGGGCCTTCGACGTAGCGTCACGGACGGCGAAGGCGCCGCCTCAAGCCAAGGAGAAACGACATGCGCGTCATGGTGATGATCAAGGGCACCCCGGAGATCGAGGCCGGCGTCCAGCCCAGCGAGGCCCTGATGAAGGACATGATGGCCTTCAACGAGGAGCTGGTGAACGCCGGGATCATGCAGGGCGGCGACGGGCTTCAGCCCTCGTCCAGGGGCAAGCGCGTGGTCTTCAACGGCCGCGACACGCCCGAGGTCTATGACGGCCCCTTCGCCGAAACCAAGGAACTGATCGCCGGCTACTGGGTCTGGGAGGTCAAGGACATGGACGAGGCCGTGGCCTGGGCCAAGCGCATCCCCGACACCGACAAGCTGCACGGCGAGGTCGAGATCCGGCCGTTCGTGACCTTCGAGGACTTCGAGAACATGACGCCGGAGATCGCCGCCAAGGAGCAGGAGCTGCGCGAGCGCACCGGCGGCTGACGGCGACGCCGGGCGGGACTATAGGGCGGAAATGAGCCGCGATCCCCGCATCCCGCCCAGCCCGTCCGCCGAGGACTACGCCGCAGCGCTGGAGGCCAACGCCGACGAGGCGGTGCTGGAGCGCGACGAGCCGTTCTCCCTGTTCGCCGACTGGCTGGCCGCCGCTCGCGAAAACGAGCCGAACGACCCGAACGCCATGGCGCTGGCCACCGCCGACGCCGACGGCCTTCCGGACTGCCGGATGGTGCTGCTCAAGGATTTCGACGCGCGCGGCTTCGTCTTCTATTCGAACGCCGAGAGCGCCAAGGGCGGCCAGCTGTCGGCCAATCCGCAGGCGGCGTTGCTGTTTCACTGGAAGTCGCTGCGCCGGCAGGTCCGCGTGCGTGGGCCTATCGAGCCGGTCACGCCCGAGGAGGCCGACGCCTATTTCGCGAGCCGAGCCCGCGACGCCCGCATCGGCGCCTGGGCCTCGGACCAGTCGCGCCCACTGGAGGGCCGCCTGGCGCTCGAGAAGCGCATCGCCGAATACGGGCTGAAGTTCGGGCTGGGCGAAGTGCCGCGTCCGCCGCACTGGACCGGCTGGCGCGTCCTGCCCGTGGCCATCGAGTTCTGGCGTGACCGGCCGTTCCGCCTGCACGATCGGGTGCGGTTTGAACGGGCCGGCGAGGGGTGGACGAAGAGCCGGCTCTATCCCTGACCCGGGCGGTCAGGCCGCCTCGACCGCGCGCTCGGCCCGCACCTCGTAGCGAGCCAGGAAGGTTTCCACCGCGTCGTCGGCGATGCTGTCCGGCGAGCGGCCGGCCACCACGTCGTCGCCGGTGATCATGGGCGCCAGGAACAGGGGATGCTCGACCATGCCGAGCAGCTGGCCCGCCGCCCAGGAGGGCTTGCGGACGTCCAGCAGGCCGGCCTCCGTCATTTCGCGCAGCGACGCCATCAGGCCCGCACCCACGTCGCGCTTGCCCATCTCGAAAAAGGTGTGCGCGGTCTCGCGAAAGCGCTTCCGCTCGGCCGTCACCAGCCGGAAGACAGCCCGCACGAAGGGATCGGCCATGAACCGGGCGTAGGCGCGCAGATAGCTGCGCAGCCGGTCCCGCGGTGAGCCCGTCTCCATCCTGACCGTGCGGATCAGGCCGGCGAACTCCTCGCTGGCGTCGATGATGACGTGGTGGAACAGCTCGGCCTTGCCGGGGAAGTGCGCATACAGCGTCGCCGTGGAAATCCCGGCCTCGCGCGAAATGCGCTCCATGGCGGCGGCGGCGTAACCGTCGGCCATGAACCTGCGTCGCGCCGCGCTCAGGATCACGCGCCGCTTGGCGGCATGCTCCGGTGTCTGGATGTCCATGTCCCCGCGCCGCGCCGCCTTGCCCTGGCGATCGTCCGGCCTCCCACTCTTCTCCCGGCTGTGTAAGCCGGGCGAACGCGGTTCGGCAAGGGTAACCTTACGGAAACTTAATCCAGAAGGCGCGCCATCCGCGGGTCCGCCAGGATGGGCGCGACAAGCCGGTCGACCGAGGTCGGGTCCTCGAGCCGGACGGCGGCGGCCTCGTCCAGGATCACGATCTCCGCCCCGGTGCGGGACGGTTCGATCTGGCGGACGTGAGCCGGCCGCACGGTCGCCAGGTACTGGGCCACGACCGACTCCCAGGTCCGCCCGCGTTCGGCCTGGTCGCGGATCAGCCGGCGGATGAAGCGGACGTCGGCAGGCGTGTCGACGAAGACCCTCAGGTCGAACAGGGCCGCTACCTCCGGGGTGCAGAACAGGTGCAGCCCTTCGACGATGACCACCTCGGCGGGGCCCGTCGCCGTCGCCTCGCCCGGCAACCGCCGATGGGTGACGAAGTCATAGTGCGGCACGTCGACCGCGCCCCCGGCCTTCAGCTCGGCCAGGTGTCCCGCCATCAGCGCATGGTCGCGCGACGCCACGTCGTCGAAGTCAAAGGTCGCCGGGTCGAACCAGGGCTCATCGGCGTACTCGCCGTAATAGGAGTCCTCGGCGATCAGCACCGCACGGCCGCCCAGCCTGCGCGCGAGCGCCTGGGCGATGGTGGTCTTGCCCGAACCCGAGCCGCCGACGATGCCGATGAGAAAGGCCATGGCGGCGCTCTAGCAGCCCCTACGTCAGGTGTCGAAACCGGTCGCCGATCCCGCGTCCCTCCGTTGCTTAACGGCGTTCACGTGCTAGCTTCGCTGCAACCGCCGCTCTGACAGGCGCGTACAACGGGTTGGGCAAAGGGAGACGGCGATGCAGGGCCTGATGCAGGACTGGCCGCTGACGGTCGACAGGATCATCGACCACGCGAAGAACTGGCACGGTCACCGCGAGGTCGTGACGCGCTCCGTCGAGGGGCCGATCGTCCGCACCACCTATGGCGAGATCCATGGCCGGGCCAAGCGCGTCTCAAACGCGCTCAAGGGCTGGGGGATTTCGACGGGCGACCGGGTCGCGACCCTCGCCTGGAACACCGGCCGGCACATGGAGGCCTGGTACGGCATCATGGGTATCGGGGCGGTCTGCCACACGCTGAACCCGCGCCTGTTCCCGGAGCAGCTGGCCTACATCATCAACCACGCCGAAGACCGGATCATCTTCGTCGACCTGACCTTCATCCCCTTGCTGGAGGCCGTGCTGCCGCACTGCCTGTCGGTCGAGCGGGTCGTGGTCATGACCGACGAATGGTCGATGCCCGCGACCAAGCTGCCGCGCGCGGAATGCTATGAGCAGGTGCTCGCGGACCAGTCCGAGGACTGCGTCTGGGGCCAGTTCGGCGAACAGACCGCCTGCGGCCTCTGCTACACCTCGGGCACGACCGGAAACCCCAAGGGCGTTCTCTATTCGCACCGGTCCAACTTCATCCACACCCTGCTCGGCATGCAGTCGACGGTGCTCGGCCCGTCGCCTAAGGAGACCATCCTGCCGGTGGTGCCCATGTTCCACGCCAACGCCTGGGGCATCGCCTTCGCCGCGCCCGCCGCCGGCGCCAAGCTGGTCATGCCGGGCGCCAAGATGGACGGGCAGGCGATCTACGAGCTTATCGAGAGCGAGGGCGTCACCTTCTCGGCCGCGGTGCCGACGGTCTGGCAGGGGCTGCTGGCCTATCTGCGCGAGAACAACCTCAAGATCCCGACGGTGAAGAAGGTGCTCATCGGCGGCTCGGCGGTGCCCGAGGCCCTGATCCGCGCCTTCCACGACGAGTTCGGCATCGAGGTGCTTCAGGGCTGGGGCATGACCGAGACCTCGCCGATCGGCACCTTGTCCAACCTCACCCCCGAGCTGGCCGCGCTTCCCTACGACGAGGGGATGAAGTGGCGGATCAAGCAGGGCATGCCGCCGCTGGGCGTCGAGCTGAAGCTCAAGAACTACGCTGGCCAGGAGTTGCCTCACGATGGGCACACCTTCGGGCGGTTGATGATCAAGGGCCCGACCATCGCCGGCGGCTACTTCAAGGGCGAGGGCGGCGAGATCCTCGATCATGAGGGCTTCTTCGACACAGGCGACGTCGCGACCATCGACGAGCACGGCTTCATGCAGATCACCGACCGCGCCAAGGACGTGATCAAGTCGGGCGGCGAGTGGATCTCGTCTATCGACATCGAGAACATCGCCGTGGGCCATCCGAAGGTCGAACTGGCCGCCGTGATCGGCGTGGCCCATCCCAAGTGGGATGAGCGGCCGCTGCTGGTCCTCAAGCTCAAGCCGGGCCAGACCGGCGAGCCGCAGGAGTTCCTGTCCTTCCTGGAAGGCAAGATCGCCAAGTGGTGGATGCCGGACGCGGTCGCCTTCGTCGACGACATCCCGCTGGGAGCCACGGGCAAGATCGACAAGAAGGTCGTGCGCGAGCAGTTCAAGGACTACCGCCTGCCCGGCGCGTGATAGGGTCGCGGGATGAACCGCGCGCTCCTGATCCTCGCAGCCCTCGTCGGGGTGTCCGCTCCGCTGACGGTGACCTTCGGCGCGATGGGCGCCGATATCGGCTGGGTCTCGTTTGAGACGGGTTTCTGGCTGCTGACCCTGACGGTCGGCTGGTGGCTGGCCGTCGGCGGTGTCGGGCTTGGGCTTGTGGCCGCCATCCTCAATCTGCGGAGCCTCGGCCAGGCCTGGCCCTGGCTGATCGCGGGGCTGGTCGTCCCGGTGGCCACCCTGGGCGGGCTGTGGACGCTGCAATCGCGGCTGGACGCCGTTCCGCCGGTCGTCGAGACATCCACCGACTGGACCGAT
>NZ_JANJTL010000046.1 GCF_024711105.1 Brevundimonas sp.
CCGGGCGTGCCCGTCATCTCGGTCGGCAACCTGACCGTCGGCGGCTCGGGCAAGACGCCGGTGGCGCGCGAAATCCTCAATGTGCTCGCCAAGGCCGGGGTCGACGGCCATGCCGTCTCGCGCGGCTATGGCGGCAAGGAGATCGGCCCGCTGATGGTCGATCCGGACGTGCATCGGGCCGAGGACGTGGGCGACGAACCCCTGATGCTGGCCGCCCAGCATCCGGTCTGGGTCGCGCGCGACCGGGCCGAGGGCGCCCTGGCCGCCGTCGAGGCCGGCGCCGAGACCCTGGTGCTCGACGACGCCCACCAGAACCCCTCGGTGAAGAAGACCCTGTCCATCGTCGTCGTCGACGGCGAGACCCGCGACGGCGAATGGCCCTTCGGCGACGGCGCGGTGTTTCCATCAGGGCCCATGCGTGAGCCGCTGGAAGAGGGGCTGGCTCGGGCGGACGCAGTGGTCATCCTGCTTCCCGACGACCTGCGGGAGGCCGACCCGGACCTGCTCAAGCTGTTCGGCGGTTTGCCGGTGCTGATCGCGCGGCTCACCCCGCTCAAGGAGCCGACCGAGCCACCCGATCCCAAGGTCGGCTTCGCGGGCGTGGGCAAGCCGTGGAAGGTCGAGCGCGCCATGAAGGCCGCCGGCATCGAACTCAAGGAATTCTGCGCCTATCCTGACCACGGCGCCTATACGGACGTGGAGCTGAAACGCCTTCAGGCCCTTGCCGAACGGCACACGGCCGCCCTGATCACCACTGAGAAGGACTGGGTCCGGCTCCCGCCGGCCTGGCGCGCGCGCGTAGAGGCCTGGCCCGTGCGGGCGCGCTTCGAAGACGACGCGGCGCTCATGCGCCTCCTGAAGGTCGAGGCGAAGGACTAGTCCGCCCGGTAGATCCGGCCCGCCCGCATCACGAAGCCGACGCGTTCCAGCTCCCTCACATCGGTCAGGGGGTCGCCCGAGACGGCGATCAGGTCCGCCGCCATGCCCGGACGCAGGGCCCCGACCTGGGACTCGATCTGCAGGTGCTCGGCCGCGCCGATGGTTGCGGCCTGGATCGCCTGAAGCGGCGTCAGGCCGCAGCGGACCAGCAGCGAGAACTCCTGGGCGTTGTCGCCATGGGCCGAAACGCCCGAATCCGTGCCGAAGGCGATCCGCACGCCCGCCGCGTGCGCCCGGCGGCACATGTCCAGCATCAGCGGGCCGGCCTCCAGCGCCTTCGCGGTCTGGGCGGGGGTGAAGAAGTTGTCCGGGCTGGAGGCGATGCGCGCCACGAAATCCCCAGCCAGCAGGGTCGGGACCAGCCAGGCCCCGCTCTGGCGCATCAGGCGGATGCCCTCCGCGTCCAGATAGGTGCCGTGCTCGATGGAGTCGCCGCCGGCGCGCAGGAAGCTGTTGATGCCGTCCGCCCCGTGCGCGTGGGCGGTCACCCGACGTCCCATCCGGTGGGCCGCGTCAACGATGGCGTCCAGCTCCTCGTCCGAGAACTGCTGGTTCAGCCCGGCCGAGGTGTTGGACAGCACCCCGCCGGTGGCCGTGATCTTGATCAGGTCGGCGCCCAGACGGATCTGCTCGCGCACGGCGCGGCGGCAGTCGTCGGCGCCGGAACAGACCGCCTCGGATCTCAGCACCGCCAGCACCTCGGGCATGTATCCATGGCTGTCGCCATGTCCGGCATGAGGACTGATCGAGGCCCCCGAGGCCAGGATCCGCGGCCCAGAGACCTGGCCGGCCGCGATGGCGTCCCGCAGGGCGAAGATGGCCTCCGAGGTCGCGCCCAGGTTCGCCACGGTGGTGAAGCCGGCCTCGAGCGTGATGCGCGCATAGTGCGCGCCCTGCAGCGCCTCGGCCGCGCGGGTTCGGGTCACGGTTTCCAGCCGGGCGTGGGGCCCCTGCTCGCGCGTGATGTGCACGTGACTGTCGATCAGGCCGGGCAGGACGAAGCTGTCCCTCAGGTCCACGACCCGCCCCTGGCCTTCCCCGACATAGCCGGTCTCGATGCGGACGACCCGGCCGTCCTCGATGACGACGGTGCGCTCCGTCTCGACCCGGCCGGTGGCCGGATCGGCCAAAAGGCGGCCCGCCTGCACGAAGACCAGGCCCCCCTCGGCTGTCTGTGACGCCGCCGCCGGAGCCAAGCCCAACAAGGCGACCGCCGCCGCCACCAGCCATGAACGCATGCCGTCCTCCCCTGAGAGGCGTCACCCTACCGCGCTGACTCGTCGCACGGGAAGCGGGTTGATCCCCGCGCGGCTTTCGATTTTAGCTTTCAGCCGGGCGGAGCGTGGAACGGGTGGCGTAATGCTTTCCAGACGTGGTGTGTTGATCGGCGGCGCCGGGCTGACCCTGGCCGGGTGCGCCTCGACCCAGAGACTCGTGGAGATGTCGGACCCGCTGGGTCCGCCGGCGGTGCAGACCGCAGCCTTCACGCCGACGCCCGTCGCCGTCGCCCCGCGCGTCGCCCCGCCGCTCGATCCCGAAGGTCTGATTCCGGCCGCCCTGCGCGAGCGGGCCATGGAGGCCCTGGACCACCACTCGGCCTCCCTGCCGAACCGGGACCGCATCTATGTGGTCAACTTTTCGGCCCACTCATCCCAGCCCCGTATGGTCGAACTGGACCTTGTGAGTGGCCGCGCCCGGGCGATCCACACGGCTCACGGCGTCGGTTCGGACCCGACGCACACGGGCTACGCCCACGGCTTTTCCAACATGCAGGATTCGCACGCCTCTTCCGTAGGCGCCTATCGCACCGCCGGAGAGGGCTGGGGCGCGCGGCACGGTGAGAACGTTCTTCTGGACGGCCTCGACGCGACCAACTCGAACGTGCGCGACCGGGCGATCATCGTCCACGCCGCCGACTACTGCGAGCCGGAGTTCCTGGCCCGCGAAGGCAAGCTGGGCCGCAGCTTCGGCTGTTTCGCCACCAACTTCGCCGACCTCGCCTATGTTCGCCCGCGGATGGCCGAGGGCCGCCTGCTGTACGCCGGAATCGTTCTCTAGCCGGCTGTTAACGAAGCTGAACGTTCCCGTGTCGCGCGAGCCACAGGACTCGCGAGACTCGCCGTGGAACCTTGTTCCGCGGCCGACATTCATTGACCTGAGCCATGGGCGAGGTCTTTATCGTCCGTGAGGAAACGCCGATTTTGGCCTTTCCGCCGGGGAGTGAAGCGTCGGGATGATCCGCAAGGGTCCAGTTTGTGTGGCGATCGCCGCCGGGCTCCTCTGCTCGGGTCTGGCTCTGTCCGCGCACGCCCAGACGCCGCGCCGAACCGAAAGCCTCACCGGAGGCCAGTCCAGCGAATCCCAGGCCCAGCGCCGCCCTGGCCTGCAGTGGAACTCCGAGGGCCGCTGGGGACTGAACCTCGACGTCGAACAGCCCGTCGGCCGCGAGCCGGACTGGAGCGATGTCGACGCCAGCGCCCATTTTCGCCTGTCGCCCTCCCTGCGCCTGCAAGGCTCCGTGGGCTTGGGCGAGCGCCGTCCCGACCCCGCCCGCCCCGCCGAGCGCGACCGCGAACAGCCCCGGGTGCGGCTCGAGACCATCTTCCGCTTCTAGCGGGCGGGCCTCCGCGCCGCCGGCGGCCGCCTTCGGGCGGCCTTTTTCATATCCGTCACCCGCTCTTGCCGACCCTGCGACGCAGCAGGCGGTCTGACAGGGCCTCGGCGTGCTTGAGCGTGAAGGCGAGCGCCGCCGGATTGCCCCGCTTGGGTCCGATGGTGTCGGCCACGACGGCCCCCCGTTCGCCCAGCGGCCGAGCCGCGCCGGTCGTGGTGTCGACCGCGGTCTGGTGCTCGATCTCGGCGTTGAACTCGGCCCCCATCAGGATGATCTGCACGCTCAGCCAGGTCCACAGCAGGAAGCCCATCATCGCCGCCAGCGGGCCGTAGGAGGCCGTGCGGACGAAATTGCCCAGATACCAGCTGAAGATCAGCGACAGCATCAGGCTGAGCAGGGCGGCCAGAACCGCCCCAGGCGTCAGCCAGCGCCATCGGGCGTGGGCCCGGCAAGGGCCGTAGCGGTAGATCAGCGTCAGCGCCGCCATGTAGACGACCAGCAGCACGGGCCAGCGCAGCGGCGACAAATGCCGCCACTCTTCCGCCAGTCCCAGGACGTCCAGCACCACCGGGACCCCGACCACCAGGGCGGCCGTGAGCAGGATCGACCCCAGGCCGCTCAGGGTGAAGGCCATGCAGATCAGGTTGTATCTGACGATATTGCGCTTCTCGACCTCGTGATAGGCGATGTTCAGGCCGTAGAAGAGGACCTTCACCGCGCCGTTGGCCGTCCACAGCGACAGGGCGAGCGTCCACAGCAGGGTGAAGGTCAGCTGGGCGTTCGAATTCTCCGCCAGCCGCTGCATCTCGTCGCCCAGGAACCCGGCCACCCCGGGCGGCAGGACCGAATAGAGGACGTAGAGCCGCGAGACCGCGTCGGTCGGGTCGGCGAAGAGCCCGTAGACAGTGACGATCGCGCCGAGCGTCGGAAACAGCGACAGCAGCACAAAGAAGGTCACCCCGCCCGCGACGAAGCCGACCCGGTCGCCGAAATAGGCCGCGCCCGTCCGCCACACGATGTCGGTCCAGCCCTTGCGGGGAATGCGCCCGGGACGGTGGGCGCACCGGCCGCGACCCGGCTCCCTGGCCTCGTAGTCGTCCGGCGTCGGAGGGGCGTCAGGCACGGACGGCGGTTGGACCTCGTCCAGCTTCGCCTTGCGCATCAGGTGGGAGGCCGCCGCGCCCGCGGCCACGCCCGCCGCCGCCGTGCCGGCCAGGGCCAGCACGGCCCGCCCCCAGCCGGACGTCTCTCCGGATCTCGCCCCGGACCTTGCCATGGGTGCGGAAACGGGCGGGCGCGGCCAAGGTTGCCTTAGCCGGGCCGGGGGTCCACATGCGCTGCATGACGACGCTGGTGAAGGCCTGGAAGGCCGCGCAGGAACGGCTGAAGGACACGGGCATCGACAGCCCCGCCATCGATGCGCGCCTGTTGCTCGAGGCGGCGGCGGACGTCTCGCGGCTGGACATCCTGACTGAGCCCCACCGCGAACTGACTGCCGACCAGGCCGCGGCCTATGACGCCCACATCGAGCGGCGTGTCCGGCGCGAACCTGTCGCGCGGATCCTGGGCCGCAAGGGCTTCTGGAAGATCCTGCTCGGCCTGACGCCGGACGTTCTCATCCCCCGCGCCGACACCGAAACCGTGGTTGAGTCGGCGCTGAAGGCCTTTCCTGAGAACGCCCGGGTGAGCCTGCTCGACATCGGCGTGGGCTCGGGTGCGATCCTGCTGTCGATCCTGGCGGAGCGGCCTGCGGCCAAGGGCCTGGGGACCGATATTTCCGAAGACGCGCTTGCGGTGGCCCGGGACAACGCGGCCAACCTCGGCCTGGCTGACCGCGCGGCCTTCCTGCGCACCGGCTGGGCGGATGGCCTCGGCGACGCCAGCTTCGACCTGGTGGTGTCCAATCCGCCCTATATCCGCAGCGCCGAGATCGAGACGCTGGACCCCGAGGTGCGCGAGCACGATCCCCGACTGGCGCTCGACGGCGGGCCGGATGGGCTGGACGCCTATCGGGCGCTCGCGCCGGAAATCCTGCGGGTGCTCAAGCCTCTGGGCGTTTTCGTCGTGGAGATCGGCTGGGACCAGGCCCAGGACGTCCGCGCGCTGTTCGAACAGGCCGGTGCGCAGGGCCTCCGGGTAGTCCAGGACCTGGGCGCGCGCGATCGGGTAGTGACGGGGTTCAAGCCCGCCGGAGCCTGAGCCGCGGACGGCCACGAAAGCCCTTGGAAATCCGCGCCACGCGCGCTAAGTCTTGGGCGTTCCCGACAACTCGCAGTGTGCACGGCCTGTCCGGGCCGGTTCAGGGCGAAGAGACCGCGATCGGCCCTCGGTGAGGTCCGGCCCCGCGGCGGGGAACATCCAGGTCCATGGCGCACGCATCCGGGGGACGGGCTCCCGGACGGCCCAGGGACGAAGCCGCCGACAGGCCATCTCGGCCCGGCGCGACACGCGGTATCGGTGAATGAGAGACTTCAAGGGCATGAAGCGGCAACGGGGCCGCAACCGTCGTTCCGGCGGCGGCCAGGGCGGCGGTCAGAGCAACAACCCGAACCGCTCGTTCGATTCCAACGGGCCCGAGGGCATCAAGGTCCGAGGCAACGCCCAGACTGTCTATGAGCGCTACCAGCAACTGGCGCGCGACGCGACCTCGTCCGGCGACCGGATCCTGGCCGAGAACTACCTCCAGCACGCCGAGCACTATTTCCGCCTGCTGCGCATCATGCAGCCGAACCGGCCGGTGACGGAAATCGCCGCGCGCGAAGGTCTCGGCCAGGGCTTTGACATCGACTTCGAGGACGAATCCGGCGCTCAGGCCGCCCAGTTCGCCGCCGAGGCCGCACGCGCCGAACAGCAGGCCCAACAACAGGCCCAGCAGCAGCAACAACAACAGAACCAGCAACGCGATAGCCGCGACGCCCGCGAGGACCAAGCCGAGGGCCGCCGTGATGACAACCGCGAGGAGGGCGAGTCCCGCGAGGGCGGACGCCGAGAGTCGCGCCGCGAGCGCTACGAGCGTCGCCGGGCCGAACGCTACGCCCGCGACGATGACCAGCCGGCCGATACGAACGCCGACCCGATGCCCGTCATCGAGCCCGAGGCGCGGCCAGAGCCGCGCGCCGACGAGGCCGCCGACCACATGCCGAGCTTCCTGACGCGGTCCGCCCCCCCGCCGGCCGAACCGGCCAGCGGGGACGAGCCGGCGCCGCGCCGGCGCGGCCGGCCGCGCAACGCCGAGACGGTCGCCGCCGACGACGAGGCCTGACCTCAGCGCAAGGGGAGCCCGCGACCGTGTGGGGCCTGGCCAATCCTGATCGTTTCATGCGCCTGACGCGTGGCTGGGGCCTGGTCATGGGCCTGGCCGCCGCCGCGCTGATCGCCTGGGCCCTGTGGCTCGGCTTCACGGCGCCGGAGGACTACCAGCAGGGCGACACTGTCCGGATCATGTTCGTCCATGTGCCGGCGGCCTGGGTCAGCCTGGCCGCCTATGTGGCGTTGGGTGGGGCCAGCTTGTCCGCCTTCGTCTGGCGGCACAGCCTGGCGGAAGCCGCAGCGAAGACCTGCGCCCCGCTGGGCGCGGCCTTCACCGTTCTGGCCCTCATCACAGGCTCGCTATGGGGCCGGCCGATGTGGGGGGCCTGGTGGGTCTGGGACGCCAGGCTGACCTCGGTGGTCGTCCTGCTGCTCTTCTATCTGGGCTGCATCGCGCTTCGGGCCGCCATGGACGACGAGACGCGCGGCGGCCGCGCCGCGGCCATCCTGGCCATGGTCGGGCTGGTGAACCTGCCTATCGTCAAGTTCTCCGTCGACTGGTGGAGCACCCTGCACCAACCGGCGTCCGTGTTCCGCGCCGACGGCCCGACCATGACGCCCGACTACCTTTGGCCGTTGCTGATCATGGGGCTGGGCTACAGCCTTCTCTTCGCGGCCCTGTGGATCACGGCCATCCGGACCGAGGTGATGCGGCGCAGGCTTTCGGCTCGCGCAGCGCGACTTGCGGGAGACGCCTGATGCTCGACCTCGATATGGGCGACTACGGCTTCTACGTCTGGGGCTCCTACGCCGTCAGCGCCCTGGTGCTGGGCGGACTGGCCGTCCGCGTCTGGGTTCAGGCCCGCGCCGCGCGCCGCGCGCTGGAGGCGAGGGAGCCGGGCGCGTGAGGCCCTGGTATCCGTTCCTCATTCTCATCCTGGTCGCCGGCATCTGGATCTACATGCGCCAGGGGCCGTCGCCGGCCGAGACCCTCGAGGTCGGCAGGCCCCTGCCGGAAGTCATGGTCACGCCGCTGGGCGGCGGGGACCCGCGCCCCCTGTCCGAGGAGGTGGTCGGGGTGACGGTGGTGAACATCTTTGCCAGCTGGTGCGCGCCCTGCCGCGCCGAGCATCCGGCCCTGGTCGAGCTCAACCGGGACGGAGTCCGATTGGTCGGCCTGTCCTATCGCGACGAGCCCGCCGACACCCAGGCCTTCCTCGATGAACTGGGCGACCCGTTCGTTCGGGTGGTGGCCGATCCGCAGGCGCAGACCGATGCGCCCCTTGGTCTGGGCGGGGCCATACCCCAGACCTTCGTCGTCGCCTCGGACGGGGAGGTGCTGTTCCGGCACTCTGGTCCGCTGGTCGGGACCGACGGCGAGGCCGCGCTCGCCCGGATCCGGGAGCTGGCGGGACCGCGTTAACCCTTTTTTGGAAGGGGTTCGTTAACCACGTCGGCATGACCGCGCCGATCCGACCCGGGTTGACTCCGCCACCTCCACAAGCCGCCTCCCTGGCGAAGAGCCCGGCCGCGCTCGCCGCCCAGCGGGCCTTTTTCCAGGCGGCGCTGCAGCAGGCCGCCGCGTCTCGGCCGGCCGAGCCTGCGCCGGTTCAGAAGCCGGCCGCGCCGATGGTCTCCGCCACCGCGACGTCCGCAGCTGAACCCGCCCATGGCCTGCGTCCGGGCGCGCTTCTCGATATCCGCGTCTAGTCCGCTTTCGGCCCGGGCAGCAGCCCTTCGGGGATGATCGGCAGGCCCGCCGCCGACCGGCTCATCGCCCAGCCGAGCGCGAGCAGGGCCACGCCCGAGACGACCAGGCTCCACAGCGGCTGGCTCATGCCCATCACCACGACCACGATCGCGGACGTGAGAACCGCCGCCGGGCCCGCCCAGGCCGCCTGAGGTTCGCCGCTCAGACGCGCCGCGGCCCAGCCGCCGATCCACGCCGACAGCAGGCGCAGCAGGATCAGCACGACCAGGCCGATCGCCGACATCGATGTGAAAAAGGCCGGGTCGCCAAAGGGCGCGATCGCCGGGCCGAACAGGTAGCGATGCAGCACGCCCAGGGCGAACATGGACAACAGGCTCAAGGCCGCGCCCGAGACGACGCCCGTCAACAATCCGCCCATGGGCGACCGCGCTCCCAAACCCCGGGGGTCACGGTAAGGGCCGCGCCCCGAAGGTCAACCTCCGGTCCTTCCGCCGTATGACATGGCGCGTTAGGAGTGGTCGCCAGGCAACGACGGCGGGTGATGTGAACCAGGCTTTGATCCTTGAAGGCGTTTCAAAGCGCTACGGCGCCTTCGAGGCGGTGAAGAACCTCAGCTTCTCGGTCGACAAGGGCTCGATCTGCGGCTTTCTGGGGCCGAACGGGGCCGGCAAGACCTCGACCATCCGCATGATCCTGGGCCTGACCGCGCCGACGCAGGGCTCGATCACCGTCCTGGGCGCCGACGACGGGCGCAAGGTGCGCGACCGCATCGGCTTCCTGCCCGAGGAGCGCGGCCTCTACCGCAAGATGGCGCCGGTCGACGCCGTCGCCTATTTCGCAAGCCTCAAGGGCGTGCCGCCGTCCGAAGGCCGCAAGCGCGCCCGCGAGATGCTGGAGGCGCAGGGGCTGGGCGACGCGCTCAAACGGCCGATGAAGTCCCTGTCCAAGGGCATGGCCCAGAAGGTCCAGCTGGTCGCCGCCATCGCCCACCGGCCCGAACTGGTCATCCTGGACGAGCCCTTCTCGGGCTTGGACCCTGTGAACCAGCAGGGGCTGGAGCGCGTCATCCGTGACCTGGCCGACCAGGGCGCGACGGTGCTCTTCTCCACCCACGTCATGCAGCACGCCGAGCGGCTGTGCAGGAAGGTCGTCCTGCTCGCCAAGGGCCAGAAGGTGTTCGAGGGCGACGTCGCCGGCGCCCGGGCCGCCGCGCCCCGCTATCTCACGCTGGAAGGAAACCTGACGCGCGAGGACATCGCGGCCCTGCCGGGCGTGACCGAGGTCGAGGCCGTGCCGCCGCCGGCCGATGGCCCGCCGCCCGAGGCGCCCGTCTGGCGCGCCCGGCTCGAGGCCGGCGCGCCGTCCCAGGCCGCGCTTCGCGCCGCCTTCGAGCGCAACCTGCCGCTGACCCGTTTCGAGGCTCACGAGCCGAGCCTGCACGACGCCTTCATCGTCCTGACCGGAGGCAACCAATGAGACGCATCCTGCTGATCGCCCGCCGGGAGTACCTCGCCTACGCCCGCACCGTCGGCTTCTGGCTGTCGCTGCTCGCCCTGCCCCTGTTCGGGGCTCTCGGGGGCGGCGCGGTCGCCTTCATGGAGCGCTCGGGCGGTGAGCGCGAGATCGCCATCGTCGACCTCTCCGGCTCGGACGCCGGCCCGGCCGTGACCCAGGCTCTGAGCGGCGCCCGGAACGAGCCGGGCGACCGCCGACGAGGCCGGGTCGCAGTGGTCGAGACACCGCCCGAGCTGGCCGCGCCCGCCGACCTCACCGCCGCCGAGGCCGCCGCCCGCGCGGCGGTTGATGTCGAGGACAGTCCGTTCGATTCGGTCGTCATCCTGACGCCCGGCGAGAACGGCCTGTCCGCCCGCGTCTGGTCCGCCAGCGCCACCGATCAGCGCGTCGAGAGCGCCGTCCGATCGGCCCTGACCCAGGTCAACAGGGCCCGAGCCCTGGTGGAGCTGGGCGTCGACCCGTCGGCCGTGGCCGCCATCGACGAGCGCCGGCCTGAGGTGAACGTCTTCTCGCCGCGCTCGGCCTCCGGCGGGGAAGTGGGCCTGCGCGACCGCCTGCCCGGCGTGATCGGCTTTATCCTGGGCATGGTGCTGTGGTCGGCCATCGTCACCGGCGCCTCGATCCTGCTGAACAGCGTGATGGAGGAGAAGGCCAACCGGGTGCTCGAGGTCCTGCTGGCCTCCGCCTCTCCGACCGAGGTCCTGACCGGCAAGGTGTTGGGCGTGGCCGGGGTGACCCTGACCGTGCTGGCGGTCTGGGCCGGGTTCGGCGGCGCCGCCCTGACCTGGCTCAGCCAGGTCTCGCCCGAGGTCACAGCGGCCTTCTCGGACGCGCTCGCGGGCCTGCTGCGCGGCGGCCTGTGGCTGTGGCTGATCGCCTATTTCGTGGGCGGCTACTTGATGTACGCGGTGCTGTTCGCGGCCATCGGCTCCTTCTGCGAGACGCCGCGCGACGCCCAGACCCTGATCGGGCCGGTGATGATGGCCCTGATCGTGCCGATTTTCGTCATGCAGCTGGCCATCCGCGATCCGGACCTCGGCGCCGTCCGCGCCCTGTCGTGGGTGCCGTTCTTCACGCCCTTCCTGATGAGCGCCCGGGTGCCGTCCGGTCCGCCGCTGATCGAACTGGTCGGCACCATGGCGGTCATGGTCCTGACTTGCGTCATCATCGTGTGGCTGGCCTCCAAGGCCTTCCGCAGCGGCGCGCTCGCCACCGGCAAGCTCGACTGGAAGGGCATCGTCGGTCTGGTCCGGGGCGGGGCGTAGCCTTCGTCACCCCGGACGGCGCGAAGCGCCGATCCGGGGGCCTCGGCGCAGGCGGGCCGACCGTGCTTGGGTCCCGGCTCTGCGGCGCTGCGCGCCTTCAGCCGGGAAGACGCGAACGACCAAAGAAAAAGGCCGCGTCCTTCTCAGGACGCGGCCTCAAATCTCGAACTGTCGAAAAGCCTTAGCGGCCGCGGGCCGGGGTGCGGGGCTTCGGAGCCGGCAGCAGACCTTCGCGCTGGGCGCGCTTGCGGGCCAGCTTGCGGGCGCGGCGCACGGCCTCGGCCTGCTGGCGGGCGCGCTTCTCGGACGGCTTTTCGTAGTGCACGTGGCGCTTCATTTCGCGGAAGTTGCCTTCACGCTGCATCTTCTTCTTCAGGGCCTTCAGCGCCTGATCGACGTTGTTGTCGCGCACGAAAATCTGAACCAGGGTCGTCTCTCCATTGCCGTCCGCCGCGCCCATCCGGCCATGAAGGGCGGGGCAGGCGGACAATAAACATGAGCGCCCGCAAGCGAGCCTGCGGGCGTGGGGGCTGCGGATACACCAACACCGGCTTGCTGTCCAGCGTGGCGCCGCTTCCTGACACCCTCTATCCTGGGGACATGAGCAACCCGCCGCCCGAGACGGACTGGGCCGACGAGGCCGAACAGCGCCTGCTGGAGGCCGCCCTGCCGCGCGTCGCCGATCTCGGCTTCACGCCGGCCCTGCTCAGGGCGGCCGGCGAGGCGGTGGACCTGTCCGAGGGCGACGTCGGCCTGCTGCTGCCCAACGGCCCGGCGGACCTGGCCGCGCTTCTGTCGCGCCGGCACGACCGCGTGGCGATGGAGAGCCTGGCGGGCGTCGACGCCTCGGCGCTGAAAATCCGCGAGCGTATCGCCCAAGGCGTCCGCGCCCGGCTGGAGGCGGCGGCGCGCGACCTCGACGCCTCACGCCGGGCGGCCGGCTTCTTCGCCCTGCCGCTGAACCTGCCGTTGGCCTCGCGCCTGACCTGGGAGAGCGCCGACCTGATCTGGCGCTGGGCAGGCGACACGGCGACGGACGAGAACCACTATTCCAAGCGCGCCATCCTGTCGGGCATCCTGGCCCCGGCCCTGACGCTCCGCCTGTTCGACGGGCCCGAGGCCGCCGAGGCCTTCGTCGCCGCCCGGATCGAGAACGTCATGGCCTTCGAGAAGTGGAAGGCCGGCCACGACCTCAACGCCCCCTTCAAGGCCGCCGCCGAGATGCTGGCCGGCCTGCGCTACGGCCGGGGTTAGCCTTTTCCCTCTCCCCGACAGGGGAGAGGAGGGACCCGCCACGCTGAGCGGAACGCGAAGCGATTTGGCGGGAGGTGAGGGCCGTGGCTCAGGCCCGCGTCACCACCCTCATCTTCCGCGCGGACCTGCGCGCCATGCGCTCCGGTGCGCGGACCCTTCTTCTCCCCTGACGGGGAGAAGAGACATCAGCAGCCGGCCTTGCCGGCTCGCGTGGCGGCGACGCTGCGCTCGGCGATCTGGCGCAGCACGCCCAGGTCCACGTCCGACAGCCGGTTGATGTAGAGGCACGCGTTGCCGGTCTTGTGCTTGCCGAGCCGGGCCAGCAGCTCGTCCTGACCGGGGAAGCCCAGAACATAGAGGACCGTGTTCGCCTTGCGCGGCGAGAAGCCCGTGATCGGCCAGTCGCCGGTCGGCCCGCGATAGCTGCCGTAGCCGATGATCGACGGGCCCCACATCACCGGCTGCTCGCCGGTCACCTCGGCCAGCATGTCCCGGACGACCAGGGCGTCGGCGCGGCGGGTCGGGTTGTCGACGGCGGCGATGAAGTCCTCGACCGGGACGTCCGTCGGCTTGGTTTTGGGTTCGGCGGCCATGGGTCCATCAAGGCGCCGATCGGCGCTTCAGCCAAGCCCCGACCGCATCGCGCGCCGGCGTCTCGATGAAGCGGTACGACAGCACCGCCAGCGTGACGACCACGCCCAGGAATCCGAGGGTCAGGAGATCGTTCGCCCAGGTCGGCCCCAGGTCGATGCGCGGCCCCGCCATCAGGTCCAGCTTCCGCGCCGCGATCATCAGCAGCACGATGAGCAGCATATGGATCAGATAGACCCCGTAGGAGACGTCCCCCAGCTTCACAAGCGGACTCCAACTGAGCGCCCGCGCGACCGGCCCCCGGTCGCCCGCCAGCACCCAGACGACGGGCGCGAACACGACGGTGGCCAGAACCGTCCACGGCCCCACCGCGAACCACACGAAGACCAGGGCCAGAAGGATCAGCCCCGCCTCCATCCAGCCCCGCCCCGGGGCGGGGCGGGCCGCCCATAAGCGATAGACCAGCACGCCCACGAAGAAGCCGTAGAGCGCCCGTGCCCAGCCAAACTCCCAGGTCGTGTTCATCCAGCGCGGCGCCAGGCTGACCACGATCACCGCGCCGACCGCCGCGATCACCAACGCGATTCCGCCCATCCGCCGACGCGCAAAGAGCATCAGGCCCGCGAAGACGACGTAACAGAGCATCTCGGCCGAGACCGCCCAGGCCGGACCGTTCCAGGTCTGGCTGTCGTGGGTCCCCAGCGCCTGGATCATCAGCAGGTTGGTGACGATCCCCCACGGCTCCCGGTCGCCGGTCCAGGGCGGCACGCTGTCGAACTGGGCGGCGGCCCGCACGATCTCCAGCAGCACGAACAGGCCCAGCATCACCGCATGCAGCGGCCAGACCCGCGTCACCCGCTTGATCAGGAAGTCGCGTCCCTGCCGCGCGCCATCGATCCGCGACCCATAGGAATGGGCGATCACGAAGCCCGACAGGACGAAGAAATAGTCCACGAACAGATAGCCGTGCATGACCAGCGGC
>NZ_JANJTL010000096.1 GCF_024711105.1 Brevundimonas sp.
CATAGCGAGCCTGCCGGTCCTCGCGGGACAGGAAGCCGTCATCGTTGGCGTCCATCCGCTCGAAGACGGCCGTGGCGCGGGCCTCCGCCTCCGCGCGGGTCACGCCGTCTGCGCCCAGTTCGACCAGCGCCCCGCCAGGGCCACGGAGGTGGCCTCGGTCCCTGCCCCAACCACCGCGCCGCCCCTCGCGGGCGCCGGCCATGGCGTCGAACTCGGCGCGCGAGATGGCGCCGTCGCCGTCGGCGTCAATCCGCTCGAACATCCGGCCTCGCATCTCGCCCCGGCGGCCAGCCATGGCGGCCCGGACCTCTTCACCGGTGACGGTCCCGTCGCGGTTCTGATCCCCACGTTCGAACCGCTGCGCCTGGGCGGCGAGGAACTCGGCGCGGCTGATGCGGCCGTCGCCGTCGGTGTCCCCCATTCGGGCGCCGGGCGACTGCTGGGCCCAGGCGGCGCCGGTCATGGCGAGGGCGGCCACGCCGCCGATGAGAAGGGTCTTCATGGCTTCTGCTCCGGTTGGGACGCGATGACGCGTCGTTCCAGGGATTAAACGGGCGGCGATCCGGAATCCGTCGCGAGCGGCTCCAGAACCCGCTCGTAGGCCGTCATCGCACGGGCGCGGACAGATACCAGCCGGGCGGCCAGCGCCGCGAAGTCCGCTTCGCCGCCAGCCCGGGCGAGACGCCGCTGAAAGCCTGAAGGCTCGGCCTCCGGGTCGGCGCGCGCGTCCAGTGAGATAGCCAGCAACTGGCTTAGGCCCTGCTGCAGGCTCCAAGCCTCGATCAGGTCGTCGGCGAGCACCGGATCGAGAAAGCCAGCCTTGGCCTGGGCCCTCAGGGCGGCCGTCGTTCCGGGCCGCAGGGGCGCGCCGTCGGGCGCATGGATCAGCTGCAGGGCCTGGGCGGCGAACTCGCAATCGATCTGGCCTCCGCGTGATCGCTTCATGTCCCAGAACCCCCGAGGCGGCTGTTCGCGGACCATCAGCTCGCGCATGGCCGAGATTTCGACGCGGGTGTCATCGGGATCGCGCGGGTTTCGCAGGATGGCGTCCACCGCTGCGGTGACTTGGGCGCCGAAATCCGCGTCCGAGCTCCAGGCGACCTGGGCGCGGGTCAGGGCCATGAACTCCCAGGTCTGGGCCTCGCGGGCGTAATAGTCGGCGAAGCCCGCCAGGCTGACCGCCACGGGCCCGGCCGTTCCCGACGGCCGCAGCCGCATGTCCACGTCATAGAGACCGCCCTCGCCTGTGCGCGCCGACAGCGCAGCCACCAGCCGCTGGGTGAAGCGGCCGTACCAGACGTCGGCGGTCCAGTCACGGCGGGCCGCCACCGCCTCAGGCCCGGCCTCATAGACCGCCATCAGGTCCAGATCCGAGGAGGCCGTCATCTCCCGAGATCCGGCCTTACCGAGCGCTAGCACCGCGACCCGTCCCGGGAACGCGCCGGCCAACCGCTCGACTTCGCGCATCGATGCGCCGGCCAGCGCCCGCAGGCAGGCATGGGCCAGGGTCGCGTAGCCCTCGCCGGCCGCATCGGTCGAGGCGGCGTCGCTCAGCACCTGCAGCCCGATGCGGAACATCTGCTCGCGGTGAATGCGCCGCACCGCGTTCATGGCGCCCTCGAAATCCTCGGCCGCGGCCGCCTCGCGCTCGATCTCCCCGACCACGCCGCTGTCCTGATCGAGCGGGCGGAAGAAGCGCGCGTCCATGATGGCGTCCAGCGCGGCCGACTGCCGGGCGAGCGCCTCGGCCAGGCGCGGGGAATAGGCCAGGGTCTCGACGATCAGGCGGAACAGGTTCGGCTGGGCGAGGAACAGCGACTGCACCTGAACCCCCGCCCGCAGCCGCTCGAAGAAGTGGGCGAAACGCCGGAAGGCGGCGTCGGGCGCGCCGGTGGCCGCACAGGCCTCGAGCAGGCGCGGGCCGAGCCGGGTGAAGACCTCACGCCCCCTCGCCGAGCGCGTGGCCGGGATGCGACCGTGGTGCCAGGCCCGCACCGTGGAGGCGACCTGGTCCGGATCGGAAAAGCCCATCCTCCCGAGCGTCCGCAGCGTCTCAGGATCGTTGTCCACGCCCGTGAAGACCAGGCTGCCGAACTCCGACGACAGGGCCTCGTCGTCGGCGAACAACGCGCCATAGTGACTGTTCACGCCCTTCAGCAGGCCCGACACGCCTTGGTCGAAACGCGCCAGGTCGCCCTCCCCCGCCAGGGCCGCGACGGCGGCGCGGCGCTGGGCCTGTTCGGGCAGGGTGTGGGTCTGTTCGTCGTCGAGCATCTGGACGCGGTGTTCCAGCGCGCGCAGCCGCTCATAGGCGGTGGTCAAGAAGTCAGCTGTGTCCGGCTTGACGTGGCCGGCGCGGGCCAGAGCGGCCAGCGCTTCGAGCGTACGTGAGGAGCGCAGGGACGGATCGCGGCCGCCCAGGATGAGCTGCTGGGTCTGGACGTAGAATTCGATCTCGCGGATGCCGCCGCGTCCCAGTTTCAGGTCTGCGCCCGCCGCCTCCAGCCGCTCGTCGGCCTTGTGGACGTGAATCTGACGCTTGATCGAATGCACGTCGGCGATGGCGGCGAAGTCCAGGTTCCGCCGCCAGACGAAGGGCGTCAGCGCCTCCAGGAACTCTCGCGCGCGCGGCAGGTCGCCGGCCAGGGGCCGGGCCTTGAGGAAGGCGGCGCGCTCCCAGTTCTGCCCGACGGTCTCGTAGTAGTTCAGCGCCGCCGGAGCCGAGACCACCGGCGGCGTCGAGGCCGGATCGGGACGCAACCGCAGATCGACCCGAAAGACGTAGCCCTCGGCCGTTCGCTCCGACAGCAGCCGCGCCAGGGCGCCGGCCGCGCGATCGGCGAACCCTTGCGCCTCCGCGCCGGTCAGGACGGCGGCCAGCGCCTCCGGATCGTGGAAGAAGGTGACGTCGATGTCGCTGGAGTAGTTCAGCTCGCCCGCGCCGTGCTTGCCCATGGCCAGGCAGAAGAGGCCGGGGATCGGGCCTTCCTCCCCGTCTCCGACACCGGGCAGCCGGCCCCGCCCGACGGCTGCGCGCGCCACGGAGCGAAAGGCGGTCGTGACGGTCGCGTCCGCGAAGTCGCTGAGCGCCCCGGTCACCCGGTCGAGCGACCACACGCCCCCGAGGTCGCTGAGGGCGGCCAGCAGGTGCAGCTCCGCCTTCAGCAGTCGCAGCGGCGTGCGCAGCTCGTCCGGCTCACCATCGAGCGCGTGGGTCCGCTCGAGGATGTCCGCGAGCCGGTCCTCAGGATCAGCTTCGAGGATGGACCGCAGGATCTCGGGCCAGCGGCGCGCCAGACCGCCGAGATAGGGGGAGGCGGCGAACACAGGCTCCAGCGCGGGAAGCGCCTGGTCGAGCGTCGCACGCCAGCCGCCCTCGCCGGACGCCTCCATCAACCGCTCCAGGGTCAGCGGCGGCACGCCGCCGCTCGCCACAGGTCCGCAGGGCCTGAGCCGCCCGGCGAGCGGACCGCCAGCCATCAGGCGGGCGGCAGGATAAAGGCGACGCGCAGACCGGGGCCGAAGCCGTCGACGGCGCCGGGGCCCTCGTCCAGCTGGAGTCGGCCGTCGTGCGCCTCGGCGACCGCGGCGACCAGCGACAGACCGAGACCCGAACCCGGCTCGGTGCGGCTGTTCTCTAGCCGAACGAAGCGCTGCACCACGCGCTCGCGATGCTCGTCGGGCACGCCCGGCCCGGTGTCGGTGACCGAGAACTCCACCTCGCCGTTCGAGCGGCGCCGGGCGCGCAGCATCACAGCCCCGCCGGTGGGGGTGTATTTGATCGCATTGTCGATGAGGTTGGCGAGCGCCTGGGCCAGGAAGGCGCGATTGGCGTTCACGGGCAGGCCGCGCTCGATTTCGGCGGAGAAGTCGAGGCCCTTGTCCTCCGCCGCGGGTTCGTAGAGCTCGGCCATGTCGGAAGCCAGGTCCGCGGCGTCGAACACGGCCGGGTCGGGCGTCTCGCCCGCGGCCTGGAGCCGGGCGATCGCGAGCACGGTGTTGAAGGTCTTCAGCAGCTCGTCGGCCTCGGTCAGGGCGTTGCCCAAGGCCTCTCCGGCGTCGGCCCGTCCGGCCTCGACGTCGATGATCGCGACCTCGAGCTTGGCCCGCATCCGGGTCAGGGGCGAGCGCAGGTCGTGGGCGATGGCGTCCCCGGCGTGGCGGATCGACGCCATCGACTGCTCGAGCCGGTCGAGCATGCCGTTGAGGTTGGCTCCCAGTTCATCAAGCTCATCGCCGGAGTTGCGCAGGGGCACGCGCTGCTTGAGGTCGCCGGCCTGGACGGCGGCGACCACGCGGTTCAGGCCGGCCATGCTTCGCTCAACGCCGCGGCTGAGGAACAGGCCTCCGCCGAGCCCAAGCAGAAACACCAGCGCCGCCGCGCCCCACAGGGCCTGGGTCAGGCGGTTCAGATAGGCCTCGGTGTCGCCGATGTCCTCGCCCACGAAGAGCAGCTCGCCGCCCGGCAGGCGCAGCTGAACGCCCATGGCGGCCCGGCGCGTGACCCGTCCCTCAGGGTCGGCGTCGGAAAGCCGAAACGTCTCCCACTGCTCGCCGCTGCCGGAGTATTCGCTCATCGGGCTTTCGTTCACATTGCCCGTCTGGGGACGGCCCTCGCTGTCCATGAGCAGGAAGAGATAGGGCCCACCCTTGGACGCCCGGTCGATCAGCTCGGCGTTGAGAGCGTCGACGCCGCGGGCCCGATAGATGGCCGTCAGGACGCCGACCTCGCGCCGTATGTCGGTCTCGGCCCGCGTCTCGGCCTCGGCCTTGGAGGCCACATAGATGTAGAGCAGCAGCGCACTTGCCGCGGTCGCGAACAGCGCCAGGAACAGCAGCGTGAGGCGAAATGGCGTCCGCCGGAAGAGCGACGGCAGCTTCACCGGCGTCAGGCCTCGAGGCGGTATCCCGCCCCGCGCACGGTCTGCAGCATGGGCTTGTCGAAGCCCTTGTCGATCTTGGATCTCAGCCGGCTGATGTGGACGTCGATGACGTTGGTCTGGGGATCAAAATGGTACTCCCAGACCTTCTCCAGCAGCATGGTGCGCGTCACCGACTGGCCCGCGTGGCGCATGAGAAACTCCAGCAACTGGAACTCGCGCGGCTGCAGGTCGATCTCCTTGCCCTCGCGGGTGACCTCGCGGCTGATGAGGTTCATCTCCAGGTCGCCGACCTTGAGCACCGTCTGGACCGAGCCCGTCTCACGCCGTCGGGCGAGCGCCTCGACCCGGGCGATCAGCTCGGCAAACGCATAGGGCTTGACCAGATAGTCGTCAGCGCCGGCCTGCAGGCCCGTGACCCGGTCCTCGACCTCGCCCAGGGCCGACAGGAACAGCACCGGCGTCTGGTCGCCCTGTCGACGCAGGGTCTCGACCATGCCGACGCCGTCCAGACGGGGCATCATGCGGTCGACGACATAGACGTCGAAGTCGCCCTTGTTGGCTTCCTCGAGGCCATAGGCGCCGTCGGGCGCGGTGATGCACGAGTGGCCGGCCTCGGTCAGGCCCCGACACATGGCGGCCGAAGCCTCCTGGTCATCCTCGACGATCAGTATGCGCATGGCCGGCCCTCTCCTGGCCGCAGCCTAGCCGCCCGCCGCCGAGTCGGCCACGGGAAGTTCATCAAGATCAATGGCCACCGGGATGCTTTGCCCGCCGCGATTCAGTGACAGCAGGATGCTGGGCCGGCCGGCCGCGCGCAGCCGCTGGACCGTGCCGCGCAGATCCTGGACGCTTCGCAGCGGCCGGTTGTCGGCACGCGTCAGCACGTCGCCGGGCAGCACGCCCAGCCGCGCAAAGCGGCTGCGGGGCTGGACCTCGGTGATGACCAGACCGGAGACGCGATCGCCCAGGCCGTAGAGCTCGCGCACCTGGCCCGTCACCGGCGCCAGGGTCAGGCCGATGGCGGCTTCGCCCTCCGGCACGCTTGCGCCTTCAGGAAGGGTCACGCGCTCCGGCTCGGCGTTCAGCGCGGCCAGTTCACGCGCCGAAGGACGCGCCACCGCGCGCACGTTGACCGTGCGGCGGTCGCCGTTGCGCAGCACGTCGAAGGCCACCGTCTCGCCGACCGCCACAGCCGCGACGCGGCGGGTCAGCTCGGTATTGTCGGCCACCGCCTCGCCGTTCACCGCGACCACGATGTCGCCTTCCTGCAGGCCGCCGCGTTCGCCGGGACCGTCGGGGTTCACACCGCTGACGTAGGCGCCCTCGAGACTGTCAGGCAGAGCCAGGGCTTCACGGATGTCGTCGGTCACCGACCCGACCGTGATCCCGACATAGCCGCGCTGGACGTTACCCTGCGAGATCAGCTGGCGGGTGATGCGGTCCGCCGTGTCCGCCGGAATGGCGAAGCCGATGCCGACCGAATAGCCGTTCGGCGACAGGATTGCGGAGTTCACCCCGATGACCCGACCGTGGATGTCAAAGGTCGGCCCGCCGGAGTTGCCCCGATTGATGGGCGCGTCGATCTGCATGTAGTCGACATAGGCCGTGCGCGGGTCGACGTTCTGGCGACCGTAGGCTGACACCACGCCGGCCGTGACCGTGCCGCCGAGACCCAACGGATTCCCGATGGCCAGCACCCAGTCGCCAACACGCGGACGGGCCTCGGTCTCGAAGCGCACATACGGGAAGTTATTCCCCTCGACGCGCAGCACGGCCAGGTCGGTCTCCGGATCGGTCCCGACCAGGGTGGCCGTCAGCTCACGGTCATCGTTCAGCCGGACGGTGATCTCTTCGGCGTTCTCGACGACGTGGTTGTTGGTGACGATGTAGCCGTCCGCCGAGATGAAAAAGCCCGATCCCGATCCGAACTGCTCGGGGACGTCCTGATCCTGGCCCTGCTCGCCTTCAGGCTGTTCCGGCAGAATGTCGAAGGGGAAGTTCTCGAAGCCCGGGATCTGACGCAGCGCGCCGGCGTCGACCCGCTGGCGCACATCGATCGAAACCACCGCCGGCGAGACAGCGTCCACGATGTCGGCGAAGGACATCGGCGCGCCGGGCGGCGGGGCGAACACGGGCTGGCCCTGAGTGCGCACCAGCAACGCATCCGCCGGCCCCACGGATTGGGCCCGCGCGTCCGGCCAGTCGATGACGCCTCCAGCCGTGGCCGCGGCCGCCAGCACCAGGCCGACTGCGGCGCCTGCGATGAACTCCTTGCGCTTCAGCATGATCGTGGGCGTCGTCCCTTGCATGGCCGCCGCTACGCGGCAGCTGTCTCAAAGCGATATAGGTCTTGGGCGTTGCAAGCCCAAGGCCACGTCACTCTGCGCGACAATGCAGCAAATCCTTGGCGAAGGGCGCCCCTCGCCGGCCGCGCATCATGAATTCGAGGCAACCTCGCCCTCGCGCCAGCGGCCCCGGCGCTTGAGCGACTCGGCCACTTCGCGCGGCATGTAGGTCTCATCGTGCTTGGCCAGGACTTCACTGGCCTCGAAGGACCCGTCCGTCAGGAAGGCGCCCTGGACCACCACGCCCTGCCCCTCGCGGAACAGGTCGGGCAGGTCGCCCTCGTAACGGACCGGGGTCGCGGCCTCGCCGTCCGTCACGGAAAAACGGACGACGCCGTCGGCCTGCTGGACTGAACCCTCCTCCACCAGCCCGCCCAGCCGGACCATGACGCCGGGTTCGACGCGCGCCTCCGCCGCTTCGGCGGGGGAATAGAAGAAGGTCACCTGCTCGCGCATGGCCCAAAGGGTCAGGCCCACTGCCAGGGCCAGCACCGGCGTGACGACTGCCAGGACCAGCATGCGCCGGCGGGCGCGGGGGGATTTGAAGGCGCGCATGTGGGCTCTGCCTCTAGCGCGCGGTCGGGGCGAATTGAAGGCTCAGGCGGCCTGGCTGTCGCCGTCCGGTCCGGCGTCGGCGGCCAGGGCGACCGCGGCGCGCCGGCGGACCAGCGCGGCCGCGGACTCATCTCGCGAAAGGCCCAGGAACTCGGCGGCGACTTCGAGGAGCGCCAGCGCGCGTTTCGGGTCCTCCGCGTCGCCCCCGTGAAGGAGCTGGAGAACCTCCTCGGCGTAGCTGTCGACGCGGACGGCCACGGATTCGGCGACCTGCGCGCGCAGCGACTCACAGCCCAGGGCCGAGGCCGCGCCACGCAGGCGATGCAGCATGGTCAGGGCGCGCCGGGCCTCATGCACCGCAGCTGACTCCGGATCGGCCGCCAGATTGGGCGCGAGACGGGACATCCGCCCGGCTATGCGCGTGGAGGCGAGCGGCAGAGCCTTGTCCACGAGCTTCTCGACCCCGCGAACGATCGTCTCCAGCTGACCCCCGATCGCGGACCGGGCCGAGGCGAGTCGGCGGCTCCAGTCGCCCTCCGGGGTCGGCGGGACGTTGATGTCGAACTCCGAGAGGATCTCCACGGCTGCGGACAGACCCGCCATGGCGGCCTCGGTCTCTGCTGCGGTCGAGCGGGGGCCGAGCCGGCGGATTTCGCCCGCCCGCTCCTCGACGAAGGCGACCAGCCGCTCGCCGAAGTCGGCGAGTTCAGAGTTGCGGATGAAACTCTCGCGTGCGCCGTCGGTGATCGCGGCGACTAGCCTCAGCACCTGGCCGGCATGGTCAAGGTGGCCGAGCATCAGCTCCAGCAGCCGGGCCGCCCCGTCGTCGCGAACCCCGGCCGCGTCCTTGAAGGCGAGCCGCAGACTGACGCCCCGCTCATGGTCGATGCGTCCCAGCCATTCGTGCAGGCGCGGCAGGGTGGCGCGCGCCAGCGGCGTGAGTTCGAAATAGGCGGCGAGGGACTCGGCGTCCGCCTCGCTGGCCAGGCGCCACGCCGCGACATCGCCTTCGCGCAGCAGCGCGGCGGCCTCCGCGCACAGGCCATCGACCACGACCCCCGGGGCGTCAGGTTCCTGCGACCGGATGCGCGCCGCCAGGATCGCCACGGCGTCCGGTCGGCGCTGCGCCAGCTCCCGCCACAGGGCCGACAAGGTCGCGGCCGGGAAGCACGGCGCCTTCACGCCGTCGGCGCGCGCCTTGAAGAGGGGAAGAATGGGCTCAAACGCCAGGGCGCGGGCGGCCCGCTCGACCTGTGCTGCCACGGCGAGATTGCGAACCGCCACGGCCGGCGCGCTGCTCGCCGTCCGGAACGCCGCCTCGATGGACGTCAACATCGCGTCCGGCGCCGCTTCGATCAAGGCGGCGATGGCGGCCCGCTTGGCTTCAGACAGGTCCGACATGGACGCTTCCGCTTGCGGCCGACATCAGCCGCCCACCCAGCATCAACCGATAGGGTTAAGGAGCCCTTGTCCAAAAAACGGAGATTTCAGGCTTCGACCATCGGCAATTCGAGCCGAACCTCCAGCCCTCCCAGCGCGCCCTGGCCGAGAACCAGAGAGCCGCCGTAGGACTTCACCAGTTCATCCACGATGGACAGGCCGAGGCCCGACCCGGGAGCCTCCTCATCCAGACGCGCACCGCGCTTGAGCACGGTCTCACGCTGATCGGCCGGCAAGCCTGGGCCGTCGTCCTCGACGGTGATCAGCATGCGTGCTCCGGGCCTCGGCGTGGCGACCACGCGGACCCGAGCCTTGGCCCACTTGCAGGCGTTCTCAAGCAGGTTGCCGAGAATCTCCTGCAGGTCCTGACGCTCGCCTCGGAAGGCGAGGGTCTCGTCCGCCCGCCAGTCGATGACCACGTCCTTGGACTGGAAGACCCGCTCCAGCAGCACTGCAAGTTCGTCCAACACCTCGTCGACGGGGGTGCTCTGGCCCGATCCCTGGGCGCGCGCCGCCGCCCGCGCTCGCTGGAGGTGGTGGTCCACCTGCGCCTTCATCAGGTCGGCCTGGCGTCGGATAGTCGTGGCCAGCTGGCTTTCGTCGGATCCGGCCTCGGCCAGCATGACCGCCAGCGGCGTCTTCAGCGCATGGGCCAGGTTGCCGACGTGCGTCCTCTGACGTTCGACGACCTCCTGGTTGTGATCCAGCAGTGCGTTCAACTCCTCGGCGAGTGGAGCGATCTCGCGCGGATAGTCGCCCATCAGCCGTTGCGCCCTGCCCTTGCGGACGTCGGCCACGGCCTGGCCCAGGTCGTAGAGCGGCCTCAGGCCCACCCGGACCTGCACGAACACCGCCGCGATCAGGCCCGCTCCCATGAGGGCCAGGGCTGTCCAGGTCAGCAGGGCGAAAGCGCCGGCGTCCTGGTCGACTTGCCGGCGGTCCAGCGCGGAAAGGAAGATCACCGGCGCCTCGCGATCCGGCAGGGTGCGCGCCACGGCCATGACCCTCAGGCGCTGATTGTCCGGTCCCTCGGCGTCATAGAAGTACGGCTCGCCCGGCTGGGCCAGGATCGGCGCCGCGCCGCCCGCCGGCGCGGGCAGGGTCGCGTCGAACAGAGAATCGGACCGGGTCAGCGCCCTGAAGCCGTCGTTGGCCGTGGGCTCCACCACCGACCAGTACTTGCCCGACAGCGCCCTCAGGGTCCGGGCGTCCTGAATCTGCGGCGTGATCAGCTGGCTGTTCACGACGCGGGTGACGGCCACGATTTCGCGGTCCGACAACTCCAGCACGCCCTCCAAGCGCCGCACGGCGGTGTCGCGGAAGGCAGTGGTCAGAAGCCCTCCCGCCAGGATCAGGGCCACGATGCTCCAGATCGCCGCGAGCCAGATCAGGCGGCGGGTCAGGGACCCTCTCGGCTTGATGGCCGGCGCGGCCGCCGGCGCATCCGTCATGCGTCGCTCTCGCCTTCCAGGGGGATCAGACGATAGCCCAGCCCCCGCACGGTCTCGATGCGGTCAGAGCCGATCTTCTTGCGCACCCGCCCGACGAACACCTCGATGGTGTTGGAGTCGCGGTCGAAGTCCTGGTCGTACAGGTGCTCCACCAGTTCGGTGCGGCTGATGACCCGACCTTGATGCATCATCATGTAGTGCAGCAGCCGGTATTCCAGCGACGTCAGCCGGATCGGCTCTCCGTTCACGCTGGCCCGCGCCGCCCTCGGATCGAGCCTGAGGCCGCCGCATTGCAGCGTCGCGGCCGCGTGCCCCGCCGATCGGCGCAGCAGCGCGCGCAGCCGGGCCAGGAGTTCCTCGGTGTGGAAAGGCTTGGTCAGATAGTCGTCCGCGCCGGCGTCGAAGCCCGCCACCTTGTCCGACCAGGCGCCTCGCGCGGTCAGGATCAGCACCGGCGTCGAGCGGCCCTCGCGCCGCCAGCGTTCCAGCACGGAAACCCCATCGATCTTGGGCAGGCCGAGGTCGAGGATCACCGCGTCATAAGGCTCCGTGTCGCCGAGGAAGTGGGCCTCCTCGCCGTCCGGCGCATGGTCGACGGCATAGCCGGCGTCGGCGAGCGCGCTCTTCAGCTGACGCGACAGGTCCGGATCGTCCTCGACCAGCAGAACCCGCATGTCAGTCTTCTCCGATAACGCCGCCAGTACGCGCGTCCACATAGATATTGGCGATGCGACCACCGGGATACTCCCAGATGATCACATAGACCGGCCGCCCGCCGTAGGTGCTCTCGCGCGCGTCGACCATCTGACCCTGGCGCGAGCCACGTAGGCGACGAACCACCTCGCTCAGGCTCCAGCGGGGCCGGTCGTCTTCACGCGCGCCGAGGTTGCGATCCTGCTGCCGGTACTGGGCCTGAATGAAGCCGGCAACCGGCTGCGCAGCTTCGGCCGCAGCCGGCGCGGCGGTCGCGATCAGGGCGGCGGCGAGGATGAGGAGGCGCTTCATGGCATCGAGGGATAGGGTCACGGCCCTGAACGGTGACTGAACGGCCAGTTTACCCGCGTTCAGGACATCGGCCACGCTCAACGCCCCGACGGGGAATAGGGACGCTTCGCCCGCCACTCCTCCGCGAATCGCTCGAGTTCCGGATCCGCCGTGCCCGGCAGGCTGACCAACAGACGCGCGAACAGGTCGCCCCGCCTGCCCGTTCGAGCGTCGAACGCCCCCCGGCCCTTCAGCCTCAGCACCTTGCCGGTGTTCGATCCCTTGGCGACGTTCAGAGCCACCGGCCCGTCCGGGGTCTGCGCTGTCACCTTACCCCCCAGCACCGCGTCCGGGACCGAGATCGGCACTTCCATGTGCAGGTCCGCGCCTTCGCGCCGATAGATCGGGTGCGGCGCGATCACCAGCTCGATCAGGGCATCGCCCGCCGGCCCGCCGCTGCGTCCCGGAGCGCCCTGGCCCTTCAGCCGGAGAATCTGGCCGTCTCCGGCGCCCTTGGGAATGGTGACATCGAGCGTGCGCCCGTCAGAGGAGGCGATCCGCCGCGTCCCGCCCTGGATCGCCTCCTCCAGCGAAATCTCCAGCCGCGCCCGAACGTCCTGGCCCTTGGCGGGGCCGCGCTGGCGCGCACCGCCGAGGCCCCCGAAGATGTCGAAGATGTCGTCGAGGTCCGCACCCTCGAACCGGCCGCCGAAGCCGCCCTGCGGCCCAGCCCCGCCCTGCCGGCCGCCGAATCCCCGAAAGGTCTCGCGGCCGTCGGGGTCGATCTCGCCCCGGTCAAACTTGGCGCGCTTCTCCGCGTCGCCCAGCAGGTCGAAGGCCGCGCTGACCCGCTTGAAGCGCTCCTCGGCCTTCTTGTCCCCGGGATTGCGGTCGGGATGCAGCTCCTTGGCGAGCTTGTGGAAGGCCTTCTTGACCTCCGCCTGGCTCGCCGTCCGGCCTATGCCCAGTTCCTGGTAGGGATCGCCCGCCAAAGCACCGCTCGTATCCGCAAAGGCGAGTGAGTTAGTCCATCGCGGCCTCGAAGCAAGGCCCTAACTGAGCGCCAGCTCCGCCGCCGCGCCCCAACCCCAGGTCGCCGAGCCTTGCGCCACCCGGGCCGTCACGCCCGACGGAACCCCGTCCGGGAACGCCTCCGCCTGCGCCTCGGCCGTCCAGGCGAAGGCCGGTGTCGTAGCCTCATACGTCGCCACGACGGATGCTCCGGCGAGCAGTTCGACCCGATAGACTTCCCTCTCTTCGCCAAGCGGCGGCTCCAGGTCCCAGCCATCGCCGCCCTGCCGAGTGCGCCGGGTCCAGTGCAACTCGACGGCCCCGTCGGTCCCCGCTATGGCTCGCAGGTGCGCCGGCGACCATGGCCGACGCGCCACGCCTCGCCAGATGAAGGTCTCTTCAGACGAGACCGATCCGCCCGGCGGCGACCCTGCGGGTCCCGCGCGCCAGATCAGCGGAAGGCCGCGCTCCGCCTCGGTCATCGCCGCAGGAACGACCGCGCCGTCCAGAACCACGACCCGGGAGCCGGCCGCGGCGCCCGCGCGGGCCTCCCCCTCCGTCCCGCCCTGGCCGCGCAGCAGGCCGCTCAGGCGCCACACCCCCGGCTCCGTTAGCTCGCTCGTCCGGAACTGCAGCACTTCCCAGCCGCCCGCCGTGCTCTCGACCGCCAGCAGGTTCGCGCCGCCCAGCACGGCGAGTCGGACGGCGCTCTCGGGGCTTCGTCCCTCCAGACGCACCAGCAGGCCCCGGCCCTCGTCCCACCGGTGCGCCCGTCCTGGCCCCAGCGGCTCGGCCAGCACGCCGACCGTGCCCGGCTGGTCCGCCCGAGCGCGGACCGTCAGCGCATCCGCCATCGGCCCGGCGTGGATCTCCATGGGCACCCACGGCTCAGCCGCCAGCGCCACCAGCGGCGAGTCACCGCCCGGCAGGTCCAGCACCGCCATCCACGCCGCGCCGATCGGCCTATGGGGTTCGCCAGGCCTCGGCCCCGAGCCCGCGCCTGCCTCCAACGGTGGCGGGACAGGCCCCAGCGCCGCCGTCGGCGTCTCGTCCAGGTCGATGCGCTCGACCCGCCGCGCATCGGCTTCGCCTGGCAGGCGCAGGAGATCGCCCGGCTCCAGCCGCAGCGCCGCCAGCGGTGACAGAGCCACCGTCGCTGTCTCCCGCCGCCCGTCCGCGAGCGCCAAGGCCCGCGCAGCCACCGCTTCCGCCGCCGCCTCTGTCGCCACCAGGGGCAGGTCGAGCTGGAGCACCGCGTCCGTCTCGCCGCCCTCACGGCGCGCCACCACCGAGCCGGTCCGATAGTCCGTCCCGCCATCGATGAAGCGCGCCCGCGCGCAGCCCGGCGCCGGCTCCAGCACCCGCGACCGTTCGACCAAAGGCGCGGCGTCCGGCAGGGCCAGATCGTCCTCAGCCAGGTCCAGCACGGCCCCGACGCTTGAGACCGCCGTTATGCGCCCACCGCGCTCCGTCAGTTCGGCGCCGAGCGCCAGCAGTAGCGGCGCAAGCGCCTGCGCCGTCGTCATCGGCCGGTCCATGAAGAATCCGTCGACGGCCCCTCCGATCTCGCCGAGATCCAGGTCCTCCGCCGTTACGCCCGCCCGCGCGCACAGCGCCGCGGCCAGGTCCGCCCCCTCGCCGAGCATCCGCCCGTTCAGCCAGTGACCCGTTTCCCAGTTCGCCCCGTCGGCCCACACCTCGGTCCGTCCGGGAAAGTCCGGGAACGGTCGCGCGTCCCAGCACCAGGCGTCCATGGCCTCGACAGCAGGACTCGCGCCCAGCCCGTCGATCACCGCCTCAAGCGCCCGGCGCTGCACCAAGTCGTCCCGTGTCCCGTCGGAGAAGGGCGGCGCGGCGCTCTCGGAGCTCTTCGGGTCGAGAAACAGGTTCGGCGCATTCCCGCCCCGATCGACCGCCCCGCAGCCGAACTCAACCAGCCGGACCGGCTTCATCCCCGGTGTCCAGCCAGTCGGCGTCTCTGCGCGCACGCCGCCCACTCGGTCGTGGTGCGCGTGGCTCCACCACGCCGCCACGTTCTTGGGCCGGAACACCCACGGCTCGTCCCAGGTCGGGTCCTCGATCGGCGCCCGCGCCTGCGCCACCCGCGCGGCCTCATCAGTGTAGAACCAGTCCCAGCCCTCGCCGCCTTGCACGCGCTCGGCGAGGTAGGCCGCATCGGCCGGCCCGCTCCAGCCGGCCAGCGCATCCAGATGATCCTGGCCGTCCCGCCAGTCGGTCAGCGGCGGATACCAGTCCACGCCCACGCAACTGATCGCCTCGTCCGCCCACAGCGGATCGAGGTTGAACACGAAACCACCCGGGTCATCCGCATGCTGAAGGCCCGACCATTCGCTCCAGTCGGCCGCATAGGTCAGCAGGGGCCCCTCGCCCAGCACCGCCCGGCAGTCCCGCGCCAAGCCCCTCAGTGCCTCGACCGCCGGATAGCCGCCCTCGCCCCGCACCCGCGTCAGGCCGCGCAACTCCGAGCCGATGACCAGCCCGTCGGCGCCCGCGAGCGCTGCCAGATGCGCATAGTGCAGGACCATGCGCCGCCACGACCACTCGTCCGGCCCGGCGTAGCTCACCGCGCCGCCGCCGACCTCGAAGTCGCCCGCCGCGGCCGTCCCGAAGAACGCCGCCACCTGCGCCGCGGCCTCCGCCGTCCCGTCCGGCGAGCCGACTTCGCCGGGCGCCGGATGACAGCTGATCCGCCCCCGCCACGGATAGGCGCCCTGCTCCGCCCCGCCATACAGGTCCGGCAGACCATTCCCCGCCGGCACGTCCATCAGCAGGAAGGGCAGCAGCGTCGCCTCCAGCCCGCGCGCCTTCAGCTCCGCGATCAACGCCAGCACCGAGGCGTCCGACGGCGTCCCGCCATAGGCCGGTCCGCCGCTGCTCTGCGACACGACATGCGCCGCGCCGCGCTCGACTCCGTTCACCCGCCAGGTCTCGGGCGCCGTATCCTTGGCCGCCCGCTCGACGCCCGGCCGCACCTGGCACTCGCCGGCCCTGAGGTCGCTCCCGAACCAGCTGACCACTACCGTCACCCGCTTCAGGTTCGGCAGCTGCGCCTGCAGCTGGTCCAGCGACACCAGCACGTCCGCCCGCCCGTCGCGGTTGTTCACATTCTCCGCCGCCGTGCGGATCAGGCTCTCGCGCCTCAGCACCGGCGCCGTCGCATAGACGAACTCGCCCGACCCCGGGATCAGGCACACGCCCTCCATCTTGTCCTCAAGCCGAGGCTCTCCGCCTCGCGGCCGGCGAAATACCTCGAACGCCAGCTGCGGCGCCCGGTCGCCGAAGGCGTCCAGCGGCAGGTCCTCGAACACCACATAGGCCAGGCCGCGATAGGCCGGGGCCTCGCCTTCCACCGCCTCGATCAGCGTATCCGGCGCCTGGTCTTCCCTCCCGCGATGCACCCGCATCGCCACGCCCGACAGGTCCACCGGCTCGCCGTCCGCCCAGACGCGCCCGATCCCGTCGATCGGCCCTTCGCACAGCCCCACCGCGAAGCTCAGCGAATAGCCGTGGTCGACCGAGCGCGGACCGCCCTTGCCGGCGCTCTGCTCCCGTCGATGCTCCAGGAATCGCGCCGCCCAGACGACCTGACCGACAACCCGGACCCGCCCGAAGGCCGCCGGGATCGGCGCCCCTTCCGCCGCGCCCTGCACCTGCAGCCCGCCGAGCCTCGGGCCCACTTGGCGCTCCGGCTGCAGCGAGCCGATCGCCAGCCGGTCGATCTGCGCCCCGATGGCGCTGCCGATGGCCGAGCCCAGCGGCCCGCCGATCGCGCGGCCCGCGCCGCCCAGGATCACCTGCGCCATTCAATGTCCTCGATCTCGGGGAAGGCGAAGGCCGCGACGAGCCGTCGCCGCCACCACTCGCCCATCCAGCTTTCCACCACCGCCCGGCCCCAGTAGGCGTGAATGATCTTCCCCGGCGCGCCGCCCGCGCTCACGATGGCGCAGTGCTTGGCCGCCGCCTGCGGGCTCATCCGGAACACCAGCACGTCGCCCGGCTCGGCCTCCGCCACCGGCTTCTCGACCAGCCACCGCCGCGCGGCCTCGAGCAGCCGCTCCTCGCCGCCCACCTCGGCCCAGTCGGCGCGATAGGGCGGCGTCGTTTCCGGCTCGGCGCCGTGCAGGCTCCGCCACACCCCGCGCACCAGCCCGAGGCAGTCACAGCCGACGCCCTTCCGGCTGGCCTGATGCTGATAGGGCGTGCCGAGCCACCGTCGCGCCTCGGCCAGGGCCGCCTCCGCCGCCCTCACCGCCGGCTCCCGCCGTCGTGGCGCCCGCCCGTCGCGGGCCGCGCCAGGAGGAAGTCGTCGCCCGGCATGTCCGGAAAGCCGCGGAAGCTCGCCGCGTTCGCAAAGGTCCCGCGGCACGTCTCGAACCGCTTGTCGCAGGTCGCGCCCGGATACTCGCCCAGGTCCACGCCACAGCGCGCATCGCCGAGCTCCGCGTCGCACAGCCGGCTGAAGCTGCGCCCCACCACCCGGTGCAGCGCCGCCAGCGGTCCCTCCATCTCGGCGATGACCTGCTCGCCGCGCCGCACCAGCTTGCGGATCGTCCCGACCGCCAGCCGCACCCTCAGCGACGGCTCGTCCCAATCGACCCGCCAGTGCTCGACCCGCGCTCCGTCCCAGCGCCCATCGGCGATGTCGCCTTCCGTGGGGCCGTCGACGTCCAGCACGGCCGACGCCGAGGCCAGGCCCGGCTCGCCGCCCACCTCCTGGTGCGCCGCCCCTGCGGTCCAGCCGCAGGCGGCGCGGCACGGGACGCCCTCCACTTCCATATCCTGGTCGTGGTCCGTGAAGCCCAGCCTTGCGCCGTCGGTCAGCTCCACGATCCAGGCATGGCACATCGTCGCCGCCCCGCTCTCGATGCGGGCGGCCAGCGCGTCTGGCACGTCTCTCATGTCTCAGATCCTGATCTCGATCAGCGGCACGGCGGCCAGTCGGCCGGCCTCGAAGCTCTCAAGCGTCACCTCGATCCGGTCGGCGTCGAACCGCACCGGCGTGTCGAACAGGAAGCCCGCGGTCACCGCCGCCCCGTCCGAAGGCGCCTCGGCCAGCGTCACCACGCCCGTCGCCGGCTCCACCTCGAAGTCGCGTGCGCCGAGGTCGACCCCGTCGACCGCGACGACGACCGAGCCCTCGACCGGCTTGCGGAGCGGCCGCACGTAATCTCCATAGGACTTGGCCAGCTGAAACGCAGTCGTCGTCCCGTCGCCGGTCCCGATCGGCTGGTCTGTCGCAGCCGGTTGGGCGCCCGGCGCACAGCTCCTGAAGTCGGCGAAGTCCCGGAAGCGGAACCCATGCAGCCGCCCGCGCCGCGCCTCGAAGAAGGCCGTCAGCGCCGCCATGTCCTCCAGCGACCGCAAGCCGGCGCCGATCAGATACCGCCGGCGCCCATGCGCCCAGGGCGTCGACCGCCGTTCGAACCCCGAGGCCAGGGTGACGATCTCCGTGCGCCGCTCGACACCTCCGGTCGAGCCGAACGCCAGCCGCGCCGGCAGCACGACCTCGTGAAAGGCGCTCATCCGCCCTCACCCTTTCCCTTGTTGATTGAAATTTGTTCGTCCAATCTCCCCGCAGGGAGGGGCGGAGAGGCCGCCCTTGGGTGCTGGAGACTCCGATGGACTGGAAAACCCTGTTTCTCGACGCGAACGGCCGTATCGGTAAGAAGGACTTCTGGATTGGCTTCCTGATCCTCTTCGTCGCGGGGATCATCCTGAACTTCGTGCCGGTGATCGGTCAGATCGCCGCCATCCTTCTGATCTACCCGTGGATCTGCCTGTACTCGAAGCGCCTGCACGACTTCGGAAAGTCGGGGTGGCTGGTGATCGTCCCGGTCGTCGCAATGATCGTGGCCACGATCGGAAGCATCATGACGATGGGCGCCGCCGCCTTCGGAGCCGCGAGCTCGACCACCGACTACGGCGCGGCCAGCGCCATGATGGGCGGTCTCGGCGGCATGGCGCTGCTCAACGTCGTGGCCCTGCTTGTCTGCCTGGCCTTCCTGCTCTGGGTCGGCCTGTCCAAGGGCGACGAAGGCACCAATCAGTACGGCTCGCCGCGCGTTCCGCCGCTGACCGGCGCCTAAGCCTAGCCGCGTACGCCCAGGCTCGCGGCCCTCGCTAGGGCCTGGGCGATTTGCGCTTCGGACCGAAACAGGGCCTCGGGCCCGCCCTGGACGGTGACGTTCACGGTGATCCCACGGCCCTGGATGGGCTCGATCACGCCTGCGCTCGCGGGCCGGAACAGCTCCGGCCCGCGTTCGCCCACGAGATAGGCCCCGCCGCCCGACACCGGCCCGCCGTCGGCCCGGCCGCCACCGAACATCCCGGCCACCGCCTGCGTCAGCACTTCGCCGAGCGAGCCTCCCTTGCCGCCGCCCGGCGCATTCACCGCGGCCAGCACCGCGCGCGCCAGTTCGGCCAGG
>NZ_JANJTL010000116.1 GCF_024711105.1 Brevundimonas sp.
ACGGCTAAGGCCGCAGGCCATCTATCGGGGAGGGCGCGGGGCTACGGCTTCGCGCCCTTTCCATTTGGGCGGCTAGCTCAGCGGTAGAGCGTCTCGTTTACACCGAGAGGGTCGGGGGTTCGATCCCCTCGCCGCCCACCAGACGGAAAGAAGGGGCGCCGGATCGCTCCGGCGGCCCTTCGTGTTTTCGGTCTCGACTCTGACTAGAAGCGGAAGCTGGCGCGGAGCAGGAGCGCGTAGCGCAGATAGTCGTCGATCATTTCCGCGTCCGCCTCGACGGCGAGGAAGCCCAGTTCGTTGCCCAGGTTCAGGCGGAAGCCGATGATCGGTCCGCCGCCTTCCAGGCTGTCGCCAGCCAGAGCGAACGGGGAGCCGCCGGAAACGAAGCGGGCCATGGTGTCACCCGGGTCGTGCGAGAAGATCTGGCGCCAGCCCAGGCGGAGTTCCGGTCGCAGCCAGTGGTTCTCGCCAAATCCCGCGCCGATCGTCACGGCGGCCGTCGACGAGAAGATGTGACCGTCACGGCTGTCGAGCGCCAAGTCGAAACCGGCTCCTCCTCCGGCCTCTTCGTGCGCATCCTCGCTGAGGCGGAAATATTCGACAATCGCCTCCGGGCGGATGCTCCAGCGGCCGACCTGATAGTCGTACGCCGCGCCCCCAGCCAAAGCGATGCTGTAGCCGTTCCAGGAGGACTCGTTGCGCCGGTTGATGCCTGGCGCGACGAGCTGGCGGACGCTGTCGAAGCTGGCGTAGCCGCCGGCCGCGCGAGACCAAACCTGCCAGCGCGTGCCCTGAGCCCGCCAGTAGACGCCGAACTCGAGCAATTGGGCGCTGAAGTTTTCTTCGCCGGCCGATTCCGGGTCTTCCAGATCCGACGAGGTCAGGGCGAAGCTGACGCCGAGAGCGCCGAAGCCCGTGCCGCGCTCGATCCCGCCCGCAAGACCGAAGCCCTCGGACCGGAAGCCGTAGGCCTCGCCCTTGTCCTTGTCGGCGTAGAAGTTGATTTCCTGCAGCCAGGCGCTCGTCTCTCCGGCGCGCGCGGGGAAGCCGCGGCCGGACAGGGCGCGCGTGACGGCGTCGACGCCGGTCGCCAGAGCCATGAGCGGTCCGCCCGAGTGTTCCGGCAGGATCTGCTCATACATGTCGAAGAAGCCGTCCCGGTCCGTCTGGGACAGGAAGGCGTTCAGCAGCTCGGAGTCGCCGGCCAGCGCCGCATAGAAGGCGTCGTAGGTCGCCGATTCAGCGGCGATGAAGCCAAACTCAGCGTCGGTCCGCTGACGGGCGTCGACGTAGATCTGGTTCAGAACATTGTCGACGCCGGCGCTGACCACGTACATGTACGGCGAATTCTGCTGCAGCCGCGTCTGGTCGATCGTGCCGGCGTTGAGGGTGGTCGCAGAAACGATCACGAAGCGGGTCGGATCGTTGACCAGCGAGGTGAAGCGAACGCCGAGGCCAGCCCCCGTGGCCACATCGGCCGTGCCGTTGACGATGAAGCCGCCGGCCGTGGCGCTGCCAGGGTCGACAGTGACGATCAGGTCGCCGTCAGCGCCGATGTTAAGGCCGCTGATGGTGGTCGGCCCCGATTGGCGGGCGTCGAGGATGCCGTTGGTGACATTGACCTGGAGCAGACCGTCGCCGTCCGAGATCGCACCGCGCACCTGGGCGCCGCCGGTGATCGACAGCGTGTCCGCGCCCGCGCCGAACGACACGTCGCCGGTCACCAGGCCGTCGCGCACGTCCAGCAGATCGGCGCCGGATCCGAAAAGTATCTCGCCGTTGATGGTCGGGTCGTCCAGATCGGCGCCGACGACGTCCTGGAGCACGGTGACGCCGGTCGTGTTGGCGCTGACGTCGATGGCCACGGCCCGGCCGGTGACCGGGTCGTCGTCTTCGGCCGAATGGGCTGCGTTGATGGCGCCCGTGTTCGTGATGCTGGTGAGCGTTCCGGAGGCGTCGCGGATAGCGTAGGCGTCGCCCGTTTCACCGCGGACGATGGCCTGGATCACCCCGCTGTTGTTCAGCTCGGAGAGCGTCGCGCCGGCTCCGATATCGAGCCCAAAAGCGTCGAAGTCGCCCTGCGACGTGCTCAGGCTGATGATCACGCCTTCATTGATCAGGCGTCCGACGTCGGTTGGTCCGCTCACGATGATCGCGGTGGCTCTGGCCTCATCGGCGAAGGCGCTGATCGAGCCCGCGTTGCGCAGGCCGCCGGTGAGGGTCACTGCCTGGCCTCCGTCGAGACCGAGCCGCAGGCCGGTCGCGCTGACGCCGTCATAGACGCCGTCGCCGAGGATCACGCCGCGATTGACCAGGCCGTAGGCCATGTCGCCGGTCCCGATCGTACCGAGCGTGACGACCTGGGTCATCGAGCCCACCTGCACCGCCGGCCCGGACCCGTAGGAGGTGATGGTCGAGTTGCCCTCGTCGGCGTCGGGAATGCCGTTGTTGTCGTCGTCGGGATCGTCGGCGTCGAGGATCCCGTCGTCGTCATCATCCGTATCGCTGGGATCGTTGATGTGAGCGATGTCGAAAAGCACGCCGCCGCCGACGCTGCTGGCGATGGAGACGGCCGGCCCGCCAATGAGAAGGTCGTCTGCGTCCAGCCGGTCGATCTGGGTCTGGGTCAGGCCGCCCGTGTAGCGGAAGCCCGTGGCTGTGATCGCGCCGCCGAACGTCAGGCTGCCGGTGACGCCGCCCTCGATCGAGACGCCCACAGATCCGGCGCCCCGCGCGCTGATGGGGCCGCCCGCCCACACATTGCCGGTCACCTGCCCGGTCGTCCGGATCCCGAAGCTCTGGTCGCCGGTCATGTTGATCGCGCCGAAGTTCGACAGGTTGCCGATCAGGCCGGTCTCGACCGAGATGCCGGCCGACTGATTGCCTTCGACCGTGATGATCGACGAGCGCGAATTGACGATGTTCCCCGTCAGGTCGCCCGGGCCGATGAGGCGGACGCCGAAGCGCCCGGTGCCGCTCGCGAACGCGCCGTCCTGATCCCCGTCGTTGTCAGTGTCCGTGTTGGTGACATTGTCGGTGATGTTGATCTGGCCGTTGTTCGTGAAGTTGGCCGTGTTTCCCCCGAGCAGCAGGACGCCGGTCGCGCCGTCGTCGGCGTTTTCCATCAGGATGCGGCCGGCGTTGGTGACGGAGTTGCTCGAGTTCACCGTCACCGCGGCTCCGGTCGCCACGCGGATGGTGCCGGCATTGGTGATCTGGATGTCCGAAGGAGACCCGTTGTTCGCGGTGGCCGTGGCGATCGGCGTGGTGCGTTCGTTGCTGATCACGACCTGGGCGGCCGCGCCGGAGGCGATCATCATCGGCGCGAGTGCGACCGCCGCCGCGAGCTTGATACGCATGTAGACTGATCCCTACGACTGTTCAGCGCGCACGCCCGCCCATCCCCCGAGACGGGTGGTCGAGAACGCCCCAAGTTTCTTCTTTTTGAGGCGAATGCAAGGCGAACTTACCCGCTCCTCCCGCGCCGTGTCGATGGTGTTGAAGCGTGGCTATAAGATTGATATCATATTGGCATCAAACTGAGGGGCTGAAGCCATGACCGTTTCGATCAATGCGTCCGCCGAGCGTCCGGCCCGGACCTCCGGCGGTATTCTGATGCTGCTGCTGTCACTTGCGCTCATGGTGGCGGGGGCGGCCGGCCTTGTGATGGCGATCGAGGGTAGTCTTCCTCCAATAGCGCTGGCGGGCGGTATCGTGAGCGCCGTTCTCGGCCTCGTCCTTGTCTGCGGACTCTATTCCCTGCAGCCGAACGAGGCGATGGCGATCCTGCTGTTCGGCGACTACCGCGGCACGGACCGGAAGCCCGGCCTGCGCTGGGTTCTGCCCTGGTACAGCCGCAAGAAGGTGTCGATGCGCGTACGCAACGTCACATCGGACAAGCTGAAGGTGAACGACAAGCGCGGTAATCCGATCGAGATCGCGGCCAACGTCGTCTGGCGGGTGTCCGATTCGGCCCAGGCCCTGTTTGACGTCGATGACTTCGCGGCCTTCGTGAACATCCAGATCGACACGGCGCTGCGGGATATCACCTCGCACTACGCCTACGATCACGGCGAGGAGCACGAGCCGACCCTGCGGGCCGACGCCGAGCTGGTGGCCGAAAAGCTTCGCGAGGAACTGCACGCGCGGGTCAAGGTCGCCGGTATCGTGGTCGATGAGGCGCGGCTAGCGCACCTCGCCTATGCGCCCGAGATCGCCAGCGCCATGCTGCGCCGGCAGCAGGCGGAGGCCGTGCTGGCGGCCCGCCGCCTGATCGTCCAGGGCGCGGTCGGCATGGTCGAGGCCGCGCTCGACGACCTCGGGCAACGGGGCGTGGTCCATCTCGACGAGGAACGGAAGGCCGCGATGGTGTCCAACCTGCTTGTCGTGCTGTGCGCCGAGCGGGAAGCGCAGCCCGTGGTGAACGCCGGCACGCTCTACGGCTGATCCCATGCCGGACAAGGCCAAGCCGCCGAACGTCCGCAAGGCGTTCCTGCTACGGATCAATCCTCAGGTGATGGCGGCCGTCGAACGTCTGGCGGCCGCCGAACTGCGCAGCGTCAACGCCCAGATCGAGGTGCTGGTCCGCGAGGCGCTGGCGGCGCGCCACAAACGAGAGATTTGATCCACGTCAAAGCTCCTTCCGTCTCTTGCGCACGGTCCAGTCCGGGCGCACATCAAAGCGTGGCCGTAACGCCGGTTCGCATCCTCCCGGGGGAGTCGCGCGTTAGGCCGGCGAGACGGAACGAACGGGACAGATCGCCACATGGCTTCGGACGCCTGGGATCAAGAACATCGATGGGTGCTCACGCTCGAGGAGCGGATCGCGGACACGCTGCGCCGGCTTGAGCGGGACGGTGACGACGGCCGGCCCCGGCTGGTCGACACGACCATGCAGTACGCGCCGGTCAGCGGCGGGGTTAAGCGCTATCTCCACGCCAAGCGGGACTGGCTGAACCGGAACCGGCCGGGTGTGAAGCACACCCTTGTCGTGCCCGGACGCCGCACGCGGGCCCGGCCAGAGGCCACCGTGACGCTCGCCGCAGCCAAGATTCCCTTCACCACCGGCTATCGCTGGCCGATGAGCCGGCGCAAGTGGGCCACGTGGCTGCAGTCCCTGAACCCCTCGGTGATCGAGGCGGGCGACCCTTATGGGCCCGGGACCGCAGCGATCGACGCGGGCCAGGCGATCGGCGCGCCGGTCATCGGTTTCTGCCACTCCGATCCGGCGCACCTCGCGGCCCTGCACTGGGGCGAGTGGGCGAGGAAGCCAATCGAGAAGAAGTGGGCTGAAATTTTCGGTCAATTCGATCGCGTCGTGGCGCCCAGCCGGTTCATCGCAAGCCGGCTGCGCGAGGCCGGCGTGACCCGAATCGTGGAACGTCCGCTGGGTGTGGATGTGGAGACCTTCCACCCGGACCGGGCTGATCGCGCCGGAGTGCGGGCCGAACTTGGCGTCGGCGCGAACGATCGGCTGCTGGTCTTCGCCGGGCGCGCCGCCAAGGAAAAGAATGTCGATGTCCTCATCGAGGCCGTTCAGACCCTGGGCGCACCCTATCGGCTGGTGCTGGTGGGCGCAGGGGAGGGCATGCCGATCGAGGGGCGGGTGATCTCCCTCCCGTTCGAGCGCGACAGCCTGAAGGTGGCCCGGATCGTGGCGTCGTGCGACGCCTTCGTGCATGCGAATGAGAAGGAGCCATTCGGCCTGGTGGCCCTGGAGGCCATGGCGTGCGGCGTCCCGGTCGTGGCTCCCTCGACCGGAGGGGTGAGCGAAACGGTGGACGAGACTGTTGGGCAGAGGGCCGCTTCGCTGGAGCCTGACGAATACGCCGCAGCCATCGAGGCTCTGTTCGAGCGGGATTTGGCCGCAATCGGCGACGCCGCCCGGACGCGGGCCGCCAACCGGTATTCCTGGAACCGCGTGTTCGAGGACCTGTGCATGCTCTACGCCGATGTCAGCGGCCGGCGCGAGTTCGTCGAACCGCAAGACGCCTACGCCTTTCACTGACGGGAACCGGCGGCCCACTGGCCGGTTTGGGCTGCGGGTGGGCATGCGGCCCGACGGAGACCTGGCGATGAGACTGTTGCTTGCGATGCTGACCTTGGGCGCGGGCTGGATGCTCCTCACTCGAGGTGGATCGCCAGAGGGCCGCGCGATCCTACTGCCGGCCCCGGTCGATGCCGATGACGAAGAGCCGGAGTCCTGGCTGGCCGGCGAATCGCAGGCCTATCGTAGTCAGGCGCAGACGGTCGCCGGGCTCTGACAGGAACCTGAGCCGGCCCGTTCCCGTTCGGCCGAGATGGCGCGCCGTCCCAAAGTCTTCTGCTGGTCCGACGGTCTGAGGATCTTCACCGTCGCGGCTCCCTCGCGTGTAAAGGCGCTGGCGGCCTGGGGCGTCGAGCGCGACCTGTTCAAGCTGGGTGGCGCGCGCGAGGTCGAGGACGGGCCTGACTATGAGGCGGCGCTCGAGCGGCCGGGAGAGGTCCTTGAGCGGCGACTGGAGATCGAGGCCGGACCAGATCCCGCGAAGTCGAGGCGTCCCGCCAAGGCCGGCGAGTCGCCGCGAAAAGCCGTTGTGCGCAGGCCGCCCCCGGGGCCGAGCAAGGCCGATCTGGCCGGGCTCAAGCGGCTCGAAGCGGCGATGACCGGCCTGGAGGCCCGCCAGGCCCGCGAGAGGGGTGCGGTCGAGGTGCGCGTGTCCAGGGCGGAACAGGCTCTGGACGAGGCGCGGGAGGCCGAACGCAGACTCAGGCTGGACCAGCGGCGGACCCGCGCGGCCTTGGAGGTCGAACTGTCCGCAGCGAGGGCAAAACTGCGTTGAATCCGCTTGTCGCGCCGGAAGTACAGCGACAAGCGACACGCCATCTTCATGTTTTCAATGATTTGTCGCGCCCGAGCGACAGGGTGCGCCAGATTTTCGGAAATGCTGGAAGGGTGTGGCGGACTTTCGAGGGCCATCATGCCCGGGACTCTAAGACGCTCCGAAGCAGCGCTGCGCATTCGACGCCACGTCCGCCGCAAGGCTCTGAGGTCGTGACACAAGTTCAATCGAGATTGGGGATTTCAGCGGCAGGCTGAAACGAAAAGCGCCACCCCTTCGATTCGAAGGAGTGGCGCGAGTGACGGGGCTCGAACCCGCGACCTCCGGCGTGACAGGCCGGCACTCTAACCAACTGAGCTACACCCGCGTCTCCGGCCCGGGCGAAGCCGCCCGAACGGAAGGCGCGTCTGATAGGTCCCGCCGCCCGGGGCGTCAAGCGGGGAGGGACGTGAAATTCGGCGCTTTGGCCGTCTGATCCAGAAACCTTGCGCGGGCGACCCGGTCACACTGGACGCCGGGTGTGGCATGTGCCCCTGTTCATAAGGGAGGCAGGCGTTGGCGGTGTTCGATCTCAATCGGCGCAGGATGCTGGGAGCCGGGGCCATGGCCGCCGGAGGCCTGATCATCCCTGGCTGCGCGACGACCTCGGTCGCGCCCGCGGCGTCGGCGCTCTGCCTGCCGCCGGTGAATGTTGATTCTTCGCGGATGATCCGGGCGGTCGCAGGGCTCAGACCCTATCGCGCGCAAGGCTTCGTGGTGCGCGAGGAAGCGCTGGGGTCCAAGCGGCTGGTGCACAATTACGGCCATGGCGGCTCGGGGATCACCCTGAGTTGGGGCACGTCCATGCTGGCCGCCGAACTGGGCCTGCGGGGTCATTCGGGACCGGTGGCCGTTCTGGGCGCCGGGGTGGTGGGTCTGAGCACCGCCCGATTGGTCCAGGAAGCCGGATTCCCGGTGACCATCT
>NZ_JANJTL010000163.1 GCF_024711105.1 Brevundimonas sp.
TGGTCGAGCAGCCGGCCCAGCGCCAGCGCGCCCTCGAGGCCGAGGAAGATCTCGGTCTGCATGTCGGCCAGCTTCTTCTGGACCAGCTGGCGCGACGACAGCGGCCGGCCGAACAGCATCCGCTCGCCGACGTAGTCGCGCGTGGCGTGGAAACAGAACTCCGCCGCGCCCATCGCCCCCCAGGCGATGCCGTAGCGCGCCTTGTTGAGGCACGAGAACGGCCCGCGCAGGCCCTTCACGCCCGGCAGCAGGTTCTCTTCCGGCACCAGCACGTCGTTCAGGCCGATATCGCCGGTGATGGAGGCGCGCAGGGACAGCTTGTCGCCGATCTTGTCGGTGGTGAAGCCCTCCATGCCGCGCTCGACGATGAAGCCGCGGATGGTGTCGTCCAGCTTGGCCCAGACCACCGCCAGGTCGCTGATCGGGCTGTTGGTGATCCAGTATTTCGCGCCGTTCAGCCGATAGCCGCCCTCGACCTTCTCGGCCTTGGTCTTCATCGAGGCCGGGTCCGAGCCGCCGTCGGCCTCTGTCAGGCCGAAGCAGCCGATCAGCTCGCCCGCCGCCATCTTCGGCAGGAAGCGCATCTTCTGCTCCTCCGAGCCGAAGGCATAGATCGGATACATCGCCAGCGAAGACTGCACCGACATGGCCGAGCGGTAGCCGCTGTCGATCGCCTCGATCTCGCGCGCGATCAGCCCATAGGCCACGTGCGACGCCGACGAGCCGCCGTACTGCTCCGGCAGCATGGCCCCCAGAAAGCCCATCTCGCCCATCTCGGTCATGATCGACCGGTCGAAGGTCTCGTCGCGGAAGGCCTCGACGATGCGCGGCAGCAGACGATCTCGGGCATAGGCGCGGGCCGCCTCCTGGATCATCCGCTCGTCGTCGGTCAGGCGGCCAGTCAGGTCGAACGGGTCGTCCCAGCGGAAGGTCTGGACGGGGGCGGAGCCGGTGTCGGCCATGCTCTGATCTCGGGTCTGGCTGCGACCCCTTGTTCGGGGTCTGTCAATCGCGGTCGTGATACGGCAGTATCCGGTTCGAGGCCAGCGGGGGGAACCGAGGGCCTGTCGGAGGATGACGACGTGTTCAGGCGACTGTTCGTCGATCACCCGCGCGAGGTGGGTGAGGACTATTTCGAGCACATGGCCGCCTCGTCGCGGTTCGGCTTCAAGCTGCTGCGGCTGGCCGCCTGCGCCTTCACCCACGCCCTGATCCCCGGCCTGTTCAAGACCACCGTCTCGGACGAAATCCGCGCCACAGCCCGGACCATGAACTCCCGCGCCGAAGAGGCCCGCGAGTGCCGCATGCGCAACGCCGGCGTCTGGGACCCGGGGCTTTAGGCCCTCAGCTGCGAATGACTTGCAAGGGCGCCCGCCGTCCTGCTATGTAGAGTCATTCGCAATCGGCGGGACCGGTCTTCGTGTACGTCTGCAACTGCAACGGCATTCGTGAGCGCGACGTGCTTTCCGCCGTCGAGGAGGGCGCCTGCCGCCCCCGCGAGGTCTTCGCCCGTCACGGCTGTTCAGCCCAGTGCGCCAAGTGCGTCTGCGAAATGCGCCAGATCATCCAGGACCGGCGCGAAGTCTTCGCCCTGGCCGCGGAATAGTCGCTCAAGAAAATCATTCGTAGTATCAATAGGCTGCGAACAACTCTCAGATGAACAATCGACCCGGCCGGCGTGTTATCAAGGCGCGCACGGCGAATCGCGCCGGCTCATGTTCAGGAGAATGACCCCATGAAGGGCGACCCGCAGATCATCCGCCTCCTGAACGCGGTCCTCACCAACGAGCTGACGGCGGTCAACCAGTACTTCCTGCACGCCCGCATGTTCGAGAGCTGGGGCTACCGGACGCTCGGCAAGGTCGTCTACGAAGAGTCGATCGGCGAGATGAAGCACGCCGACCTGCTCATCAAGCGCGTGCTGTTCCTCGAGGGCCTGCCGAACCTTCAGGACCTGCACAAGCTCAAGATCGGCGAGACCGTCCCGGAGTGCCTGGGCGCCGACCTGGCGCTGGAGCTCGGCGGCCGCGTCACCCTGATCGATGGCGTGCGGCAGTGCGAGGCCGCCGGCGACTTCGTCAGCCGTGAGATCCTCACCAAGATCCTCGTCGACACCGAGGAGCACATCGACTTCCTCGAGAACCAGATGGGCCTGATCGCCGCCATGGGCGAGGCCAACTACCTGCAGAGCGCCATGGGCGAGATCGAGGGCGAGGCCGGCGCGGCGGGCTGATCCGCCGGAACCGCTTCGCAGCTGGGCTGTTCCGCTTCCGTCAGGATCGATGGGAGCCGAAGCATGCTGGAACGCGGGCGCGATATCGCCGAACACGTCTTGAACGCCGAGGACCGTGACGGTCGTCACGTCGCGCTTGGTGTCGCCATGGCCGTCGGCGTGGGCCTGCTCGGCGCCCTGGCGGCGACGCGGGGCGGTCAAGCCATCGACCGGCGTCGCCTGGCGCGCGGCGGCGACGCCGAGGTCGTCGAGGCGCCCAAGGGCCTGACCAGCGCCGCCGCGCCCCTGATTCTGTCCGTTTCGACCCTGTCCGCCCTGCGTATCTGGAACGCGCCCTCGGGTCGGGGACGGACCCGCGCCCTGGGGCTGTGGGTTGGACTTCAGGCGCTGAACGCCCTGGCTATGGCCCTGCACCCACGCCGTCTCGGCCAGCAGATGGCTGCCGCCCTGCTCACCGCCGGCCTGACCACCGCCTACGCCCATGAGGCCGGCAAGCTGGACACCCGCGCGGGCGGCATCGCCTTCCCGCGCTGGGGCCGCGTCGGCCTGTCCAACCTGATGAAGGACGTCTCGAACCGGTCGGACTAGGCCCGCGCCGGCCGCAACGTCTCCGACGTCCGCCAGGCCAGCCAGAGTTCGGCCAGCACCAGGTTGGGCGTCCAGCACAGGAAGGCGATGGCGCGATAGGCGTCCATGAAGTCCAGGCCCAGCATTCCCGAGGCGGGAAGCATCAGCCTGAGCGACACCGCCGCCAGCGTCAGCGCATAGCTGCGCACCATCCACCGGCGATGGCTGTCGATCCGACCGGCCAAAATCTCGCGCAGACCCAGTCCCGTGGTCGTGAACCAGGCGACGGCCAGCAGGCCGAAGCCCGCCGTGCCGATCGGCCCGCCGATCGAGCTCCAGGCCAGGATCAGGCCGCTGATCGCCCCGACCAGGCAGGCCAGCACATAGATGCGCCCCGCCGCCGCGTGCCACATCCGCCGACGCCCCTGCCGCGTGACGAACTGCAGCGCACCCAGGCTGAGCGCCGTCATCCCGCACACCACATGCGTCAGGAAGATGATCGGCCGGGCGTCGAGGTGCGGGCGCATGGCCTCGGCCATCAGCGGCTCGGGCAGCAGGAAGCGCGCCGACATCAAGGAGATGCCCAGGGCGAGAAAAAGCATGACACCCCAGGTGATGGCCTGGGTGGGCGGCAGCGGGCGGGTCTTGGACGTGGTCATGCCACCGGGGTGACGGGCGGGAGCGCCTGCGTCATCCTCGCTTTCGCCAATGCGGACGCGGACTTCGCGAACCGGGCTTTGACGCAGACGCGGCGCGGCGTCAGCATGATCCGGTGAGCGCGAACGGGTCAGAATCGGGCGGCTGGAGGGCCTGGCGCATCGGCCGCTCGGGTCCGGCCGAGTTCCCGGCCCTGTCGGTCATGGGAATCTTCCTGGCCGCCTTTTCCGTTTTCGAATCCGAACGCAACGCCCTGTGGGTCAGCCTTCTCTACTGGCAGGGAGCCATGCTTGGGGGTGGTGTGATCGCCGCCTTGATCGAGCCTCCGTTGCATCGGCGTCTGGAGGGACGCCCACGCCTGTTCGCCGTGGCTCAGGTCTTCGCCATGACCCCGCCCATCGTCGCCTGGATCTGGGTGCTGAGCACCCTGGTCGAGCAGCGCAATTGGAATCCCGGGCACCTGGTCCTGCTCGTCGTGCCGGTCTTCAACGTCAACGTCGCGGTGGTGATCCTGGCGTGGCTGCTCCGCGGTGCGCTCGCCCCGCGCCATCGCGCCCCGTCCCCGGACGCCCCGCCGCCCGAACTGCGCGCAAAGCTGCCCCCCCGGCTGGCCCGGGCGCGTCTGATCGCCGTCGAGGCCGAGGACCACTATCTGCGCATCCATACCGAAGCCGGCGCCGCCCTCATCCTCATGAGCCTGTCGAGCGCGCTCGCCGCGCTCAAGGATCACGACGGCCTCCAGGTCCACCGTTCCTGGTGGGTGGCGCGCCGCGCCGTCGAGGCCGCCCGTTGGCGCAAGGGCCGCGGCGTGCTGACCCTCACCGGCGGGATCGAGGCGCCCGTCAGCGAGAGCCGCGCCGCCGCCGTGCGCGCGCTGGACTGGGCCTGATGGACCGGCCCCCGCTCCTCGTCCTCGGCGCGACCAGCTTGATCGGGCGCTTCCTGGCGCCCCGGCTGGCCGCGGCGGGGCGGCCCTTCGTCGGCGTCTCGCGCCAGGGCGGCGACTGGCTCCAGGCCGACCTCGCCACGCCCGGGGGCCGCGCTCGCCTGCCGGAGGCGGAGACGGTGCTGGCGCTGTCGCCCATCTGGCTGCTGCCCGACGCAATCGCAGACCTGAAGGCCAAGGGCCTGCGCCGGCTGGTCGCCTTCTCCTCGACGAGCGTGCTGACCAAGGCGGCCTCCGCCGACCCCGCCGAGCGCGCGGTGGTCGAGGCGCTCGCACGTGGCGAA
>NZ_JANJTL010000022.1 GCF_024711105.1 Brevundimonas sp.
GAACGCCCGCTGGTGCTGCCTGGCGGCCTGGAGACGGCGGCGAAACCGCACGGTCCACTGATCCTCCCGGCGGAAGCCGGCCGGCCGAGCCCGACCACGCTGAGCCTTCTCGCCGCCGTAACGGGCCAGGCGCGCGCGGACGGCGCCGCCGAGACGATCCGGCGCATGGTCGCCGAAGCGCCTGAGGTCACGCCGCCCCAGCCTGTCGAGGGCAAGGAGGCGTCCGCCCCGGACGTCCAGCTCTCCAGCCTGCCAACCGCTCCGAGCGGTTCGGAGCCATCTCCCGCGACGCCCGCCCGCGCCGGCGCTCCCACTCCCGATACCGGCGCGGCTCGTTCCGAGACGGCGGCGAGCCCACGCGGAGCAGCCGAGACAGGCGAGGTCGCGGAGACCGCCCCGGACGCCCCGCTCGAGGACGGAATCGACGTGCTTCCGGTCTCGACGCGCGAAGCCATCGCACCCCAGCCGGCGCGGCCCGACGCGGCCGCTGTCCAGCGCCAGTCCTTCGACGCCGTCACCCAGGTCGCCGCCCAGATCATCCGCCGGCTCGAGGGCCGCTCCACCCGCTTCGAGATGGAGCTGCACCCCGCCGACATGGGCCGCGTGGACGTGCGCCTGGACATCGACGCCGAGGGGCGCGTGGCCGCCCGCCTTGCCTTCGACAATCCTGCGGCCGCGGCCGACCTGCGAGGCCGCGCCGACGAACTGCGCCGCAATCTTGAGGACGCCGGATTCCAGCTGGCCGACGACGCGCTGGATTTCGCCGACAGGGAAGGGCGTGGCCGCCGCGACGCCGGAGACCGTGATCCCTTCGCCCGGTCCGCCCGCGAAGCCGAGCTCGCCGACGCAGAGGCGCAGCCGGTCCTGCGGTCCCTCAACCGCCTTGGCCTGGACGTGAGGATCTGACCATGCCCGTCGACGCCATCGGATCGAGCAGCGTCACGGCCGCCGGCCGGACCAATCTGGTTTCGAACTTCGAGACCTTTCTCAAGCTGCTCACGACGCAGCTCAAGAACCAGGACCCGCTCTCGCCGCTCGATTCCAACGACTTCACCGCCCAGCTGACGCAGATGGCTGGCGTGGAGCAGCAGCTGCTGACCAACGACCTGCTTCAGGCCCTGGTCAATCAGGGCTCGGTCGGTCTCGACTCCGCCGTTCACTACATCGGCAAGGAGATCGTGGCCGCGGGCTCAGCGGTCCGTCTCGACGACGGCGCAGCGACCTGGAGCTACGAACTGGCGGCGAACGCCGCCGAGGCGCGGCTGGACGTGCTCGACTCCACCGGCCGGGTCGTCTGGACGGGGCCGGCCACGGACCTCCAGACCGGTGTCCACGACTTCACCTGGGACGGACGGGACAGCTCCGGCGCCCAGCTGCCTGACGGCGGCGTCTATACGCTGCGCGTCTCCGCCACGACCGCCGGCGGCCAGGCCGTCACTTCGCAGGTGCTGATCCGCGGCGTGGTGTCCGCAGTCGAGCTCTATGACGGCGTGCCCTACGTGACCGTCGGCGGTTCGATCCTGCCGATGTCCCAGATCATCAGTGTCAACGCGCCGCGCGCCCAGGCCGCTGCGGACGATGACGACCAGCCCTCGGCCGCCTCACGACTGATGTCCGGCGCGCTCGACCTTCTCAACCCCATCGACGAGCTGGCCTCTCTGGCCGGCGCGATCAACCCTCTGAAGCTGCTTTGAATTTCCGGGAGTAGACGACCATGAGCATCAACAGCGCCATGCTGGCGGGGGTCTCGGGCCTCACCGCCAACTCCGCCGCCCTCGCCGCGATCTCCGACAACATCGCGAACGTGAACACCGTCGGATACAAGCGTAGTCAGGTGGACTTCCAGACCATCGTGACGGGCGGCGCGGCGCGCGGCTACTCGGCCGGCGGGGTGCTGGCCCACGCCCGGCATTTCGTCACCCAGGAAGGTCTGCTCCAGCGCACCAACTCCTCGACGGACCTCGGCATCTCCGGCCAGGGCTTCTTCGTGGTCACGGAGAATTCCGAGAATCTCACGGCAACCGACGCCCGTCTGTTCACGCGGGCGGGCTCCTTTGCGGTCGACAACCTCGGCTATCTGCGCAACTCGGCCGGACTGTTCCTTCAGGGCTGGATCGCCGACAGCGAAGGGGTGATCGCGGTCGATCCGTCGGACCTGTCGCGCCTGGGGTCGATCAACGTCGGCGCCGTGGGCGGCGCCGCCGAGCCGACGACCCGCGTGTCCCTGAACGCCAACCTGCTGTCGAGCCAGCCGACCTCGGACGAACTGGCCGCCTATGACCCGTTGACCAACTCCATGGCCATGTACGACGCCGAGACCGGCGATGGCGTGCGACCGGACTTCGAGCTCCAGGTGCCCATCTCGGACTCCAAGGGCGGCAAGCGGACGATCGCCATCTCCTTCCTGAAGAGCGACGTTCCGAACCAGTGGTACGCCGAGGTCCGCGCCATCCCGGCCTCTGACGTGGTGTCGGGCGCCGGTCTGGCGAACGGCCAGATCCGCACCGGTATCGTGGCCTTCACCCAGGACGGGCGCCTGGACGTCGAGGCCATGCAGGCCCTGGGCGCCGGAGCCCTGTTCCCGGATCCGGAAAACGCCACCCTGACCTTCGGCGCTTCGGACTCCGGTGCGCCAGCGGCCGGCCAGGTGGCCTGGGCCAGCGGCCTGGGCGTCGCCGAGCAGGTCGTGAACTTCAACCTCAACTCGGCCGCGGGCGGCCTGACCCAGTACGACAGCCAGTCGGTGGTCCAGGCCGTGATCACCAACGGCACTGCCTTCGGGAACCTGACCAACATCGAGATCGACGAGGAAGGCTTCGTCACGGCCGTCTTCGACAACGGAGTCACGCGCCGGATCGCCCAGGTGGCGCTGGCCACCTTCCCCAGCCCGGACAGCCTCATGCCCGTCAATGGCAACGCTTTCCGCGTCTCGGACGGGTCAGGCACGTTCAATCTCAAGGTGCCCGGCACCGGCGGGGCGGGGCTGATCGCGCCGAACCAGCTCGAGGCGTCGACGGTGGACCTGTCGGCCGAGTTCACCGGCCTGATCACCACCCAGCGGGCCTATTCGGCCTCTTCCAAGATCATCACCACCGCGGACGAGATGCTCGAAGAGCTGATCCGGGTGAAGCGGTAATAACAACTGAGTAACTGAGATAAAGATGCAGTTTAGGGGGCGTGAATAAAGTATGAGGAACGCGGCTCTCCGATTCAGATGTGATTCACCAAGGCGCTTAAACGGACGTTCAGTGGGCTTGGCTATTCTCCCCTCAGTGATGGTGGTGCGAGAGGCGAAAAGCCCATGCTTCAGGAACAGCGAGTCAACGGTAAGGGCGAACGCTACGTCATCGGCCCGACGGGGGCTGCTTTGACGCTCAACGATCTCCCCCCGCCTGAAACCGAGCGCTGGGTGATCCGGCGCAAGGCCGAGGTCGTCTCCGCCGTGCGCGGGGGCTTGCTCAGCCTGGAAGAGGCCTGCGAGCGCTATCGCCTGACCACCGAGGAGTTCCTTGGCTGGCAGCGGTCGATCGACCGCTGGGGCATGCAGGGCCTGCGCACCACGCGGATCCAGCAGTACCGCTAAGGCGTCACGTCACGCGAAATCAGCGGCCGCGTCCCGAAAGGGGCGCGGCCGTTCTGCTAGGGGAAGACCCGCGTGCGGCTCGGGTCGAGGCGAACGCCCATGCGCGCCTCGGGTCGCTCCGTCAGGCGGGCGCGGACGGACACGCCTCCCGCGCTGAGCGTGGCCCGCCAGGCCGAGCCGACAAACCGGACGTCCGAGACGTCGGCCTGGATCTCGTCCCCGGGCAGGAGTCCCTCGGGCCGCACCATCACGCTGGCCGCGCCGTCCTGGATGCCGGGCGCAGGCGCCGCGCCGAAGGCGGTCTCGGCCCGGCCTCCGGACACGCGGGCCGGCAGGACCTCGACGTCGCCCAGCAGCCGGGCCGCATCGAGCGACACCGGGTTCAGATAGCACGCCTCCGGAGAGCCGGTCTGGAGGATGCGGCCCTCGCTCATGAGCAGCAGGTCGTCGGCCATGGCCATGGCCTCCTCGGCGTCGTGGGT
>NZ_JANJTL010000024.1 GCF_024711105.1 Brevundimonas sp.
GGAGGACGGCACGCCTTACGAGGCCAATGACCCGGAGCTGCTGGCCTGGGTCCATGCGGCGGAGACCTGGAGCTTCCTGGCCGCCTGGGCGCGCTATGGACAGCCCGAGATGTCGGCGGCGGACAAGGACCGCTACTTCGCCGAGATGACCTTGATCGGTCGCGAGCTCGGCGCCGATCCGGTCCCGGAGAGCTTGGCGGCGACGGAGGCCTTCATCGCGGCGATGCGCCCGCGGCTGCGCGCCGATCACCGCTCCGCCGAGGTCTGCCGGATGGTGCTGACCCAGCGCGTTGGCCCGCTCGTCGCCGAGCCGGCGTCCAAGGTGCTGATGGCGGCCGCGGTCGATCTGCTGCCGGATTGGGCGCGGGACATGCACGGACTGAAGTCGCCGCGCCTGACGGCCCCCGCGGTGCGGGCCAGCGCCTTCGCCATGGCCGAGACCCTGCGCTGGGCCTATGCGGATTCGCCGAACGTGCGCGTCCACGCAGACTAAAGGTCGAGCTCGATCCAGGTGGGCGCATGGTCGCTCGCCTTCTCGCGGCCGCGCACCTCGCGGTCGACGCCGGCGTCCCGGAGGCGTTCGGCGGCGGCCGGATTGAGCAACAGGTGATCGATCCGCAGGCCCGCATCCCGCTCCCAGGCCTGGCGGAAGTACTGCCAGAAGGTCCAGGGCGGCGGATCGTTGGGGAAGCGTTCGCGGATGGCGTCGGTCCAGCCCTGGTCGAGCAGGCGCTGGTAGGCCGCGCGGCTCTCGGGCTGCAGCAGGGCGTCCTTTTTCCAGGAGCGGCTGTTGTAGATGTCCGCCTCGGTCGGCACGACATTGTAATCGCCGGCCAGGATCACCGGCGCCTCGGTCTTGAGCAGCGTCTTGGCGTGGCGCGCCAGCCGGTCGAACCAGGCCAGCTTGTAGTCGAACTTGGGGCCCGGCTGCGGATTGCCGTTGGGGAGATAGAGACTGGCGACCAGCACGCCCCCGACGGCCGCCTCGACGTAGCGGCTCTGGCCGTCGGCTTCGTCGCCCGGCAGACGGCGGCGAGTGACGACCGGCTCGCCGATGCGGCTGAGGATGGCGACGCCGTTCCAGCGATGCTCGCCCTGCCAGACGGCGTCATAGCCGGCGTCGCGGATGGCCTTGACCGGGAACTGTTCGGTCGTCGCCTTCAGCTCCTGCAGGCAGACGATGTCGGGCTCGGCTTCGTCCAGCCACTCGAGCAGATTGGCCAGGCGCGTGTTGACGCCGTTTATGTTGAACGTCGCCAGGCGCACGGCTCAGGCCTCGGCCCGCCTCCGCGCGGCGGTGTTGATGAAGGCCCCGAGCTCGGCCTGGGTGAAGGGCTTGGGCAGGCGGGCCAGTCCCAGCGCCTCGCCTTCGGGGAGGTCAGCGAAGCCGGTGACCACCGCAACCGGCAGGTTCGGACGGGTGCTCGACACCGCCTCAGCGAACTCCAGCCCGGTCATATGAGGCATGATCTGATCGGTCAGAACCAGATCGATCCAGGGCCGCTCCTCGACGATTGTGAGCGCTTCGACGCCCGAAGACGCAGACAGCACTTCGTGCCCGAGGTCCTCCAGCATGGCGACGGTGTTCATCAGCACCAGGTCGTCGTCATCGACCGCCAGGATCAGGAGCCGTCCCTCGCGGGGCTGGCCGGCCGGAGCGCGCCCGTCCTCACCTTTCGAGACTTCGACGCCTTCGGCTACAGGCAGGAGCAGGTGCACTGTGGTGCCGTGGCCGGGGCGGCTCTCGATGTCGAGCCGACCGCCGGACTGCGCGGCCAGGCCGTGCACCATGGACAGACCGAGGCCCGTGCCCTTGCCGACACCCTTGGTGGTGAAGAAGGGCTCGCTGGCTCGCGCGAGCGTGTGTGCGTCCATTCCAGCGCCGGTGTCCGAGACCGTGAGCCGCACGTAGAGACCAGGCGACAGGCCGGCGGCGTTTTCGGCGACCACCTCCCGAGCCGCCGAAATGGTTATGGTCCCGCCTTCGGGCATGGCGTCACGGGCATTGACCGCGAGGTTCAGGAGCGCGGTCTCCAGCTGGTTGGGATCGGTCCGGACGACGGGCAGGCCCGCGGGGAAACGCGTCACCACCTCAATGTTCAGACCGATCGAGCGGCTGAGGAACTCCGTCATCCCTCGCACCAGGGAAGCGATGTCCACGGGCTCGAGCGCTAGCTCCTGCTTGCGCGCAAAAGACAGCAGACGCTGGGTCAGGACCGCGCCGCGTCGCGCGCCCTGGATAGCGTTCTCGATCAGAGGAGAGACCTTCGGATCATAGGGAACGCGCTTCTTGACCAGCTCAAGGCTCCCGAGCACCGCCATCAGCAGGTTGTTGAAGTCGTGGGCCACCCCGCCGGTCAGCTGGCCGACGGCCTCCATCTTCTGCGACTGGAACAGCGCCTCGCGCGCCTCGTCGAGCTGACGCTGGGCCTCCATCCGCTCTGTGATGTCGCGGGTGATCTTGGCGTAGCCGATGACCTGACCGTCGTCGTCGTGAATCGCGTCGAGGATGACATGGGCCCAGAAACGGCTGCCGTCCTTGCGCACCCGCCAGCCCTCGCGCTCGAAGCGGCCCTGTTCGGCGGCAGCCTGAAGCGCCTTCTCAGGCCAGCCGGCCGCGCGGTCCTCGGCCGCATAGAAGCGGGAGAAGTGCTCGCCCACGATCTCCTCGGGCTCATAACCCTTGATGCGACGGGCGCCCTCGTTCCAGCTCGATACCTTGCCCTCCGGATCGAGCATGTAGATCGCGTAGTCCGTGACTCCCTGGACCAGCAGGCGGAACTGCTCCTCGCTCCGCTTCAAGGCCTCGGCGGCGGCGCGGCGCTCGGTCAGGTCGCGGGTGATCTTGGCGAAACCGAGCAGTTGTCCGTCCGGCGACCGGATGGCGTCGACCACTACGTGCGCCCAGAAGCGCTCACCATCCTTGCGGACGCGCCAGCCTTCCGACTCCCAGCGGCCCTCCTCCGCCGCTGTCCTCAACGCCCGCTCGGGCACGCCGGCCTGACGATCCTCGGGCGTGTAGAAGCGAGAGAAGTGCTGACCGATGATCTCCTCGGCCACATAACCCTTGAATCGCCGCGCGCCCGGGTTCCAGCTGGTCACCAGCCCGCCGGGATCCAGCATGTAGATCGCATAGTCGGTGATGGCGTCCACCAGCAGCCGATAGCGGTCCTCGTCGGTGCTGATCCGGGGCTGCAGGCTGGCGTTCATAAGGCGGGAGCCCCCCGGCTCGAAAAAAGACACGTCGTTTCAGAACGGTCCCAGCGCTGCGCGGTTCCGGACATGACGCCACTATTTCAAGCAAGCCTCTTCATCAGATTCGGCCCCGGGCGACCGCCCAGACCAGGCGCAACCGCTTGAGAGCCTCTGCCCTGTCGAGACGCGCAAGCGCGGCATGGGCGACGGCTGGAAAACCCCTGGCCGGCAGTCGTTTCAGGGCGGTGTTGGCGGCGGGCCTGAGGGCCTCGGCCTCAGCGGCGCGGCCGGTCATCGTCAGGCCCCAGACCTCCCCGGCGGCGGCGACGGCGGCCTCATGCCCGCCTCCCACGAGCACGCGAGTCGCCATCTGCATCGGCGCGACGAACAAACCGGTGATGTCGTGGGGTTCCCCGTGGGCGCGGCCGATGTGCGCCTCGATCAGGGCCTCGAAGGCCGCACGCTCCAGGCCGCCGCGCTCAACCACGCCGGCGAGCGCCTCCAGCAGGGGATGGCCACGTCGTGGCTCGCCGGTGAACACACCGTCCAGTTGCTCGCGCCACCACGCGTAGCGCATCTCGGCCAGCATCGGCTGGACGACCTTGGTAGGAATGGCCGCCAACTCCGCCTCTAAGGCGTAGAGCACCATCAGATCGGCGCGAGCCGCCTCGTCGGAGATGAAGCGGCTCGACATCCATCGGTCGGGATCGGCAAGGCGGACCTTGCCGTCGAAGTCGTAGGCGGCCGTCATCCGGCCGGACGCGCCGCCACCGAGCTCATCAGCCGACCAGCGTCTGATACATCGTCATCGAAGCCAGCATGGGCAGTGACAGCAGCAGATTGGTGCGGCTGAACAGCATGGCGGTCTTGGCGGCTTTCGCCTTCGCGTCGGCGTCGAAGCCGTCGCGAATGCCGAGAGCGATCTTCTGGTTCGGCCAGATGAAGCCCCAGACATTGAGCATCATGACGATCCCCAGCCACATGCCGACACCCATCAGGGTGAAGCCGTAGTCACCGTCGGCGAAGCCTCCCATCAGGCCCAGCGTGAGGGTCTCGTGGGCGTAGTCGACGCCGCGCAGGTAGGCGACGATCAGGCCTGCAATGACGGTCGCCAGCGCCGCATAGCGGAACCAGAACAGGGCCTCCGGCGCGATGTGCTTGCTGATCGCCGGCTTCAGCTCGGCGGGGATGTCCGGCATCTTCCGGATCTGCACGAAGTTGAAATAGTACAGCAGCCCGATCCACAGGATGCCCGCCAGGACGTGGACCCAGCGCAGGACCGCCTGCCAGAAGATCGGATCGTCGAAGCGCCCCGTCCCGAAGCTGTAGATCATCACGCAGGCCAGCAGGAAGCTGACCACCAGAGTGTTGCGAAAGTTGGACAGCAGTCCGGCCATGTCAGCTCCTCCCAAGCCGAAAACGAATCCGCGCGACCATAGCGCCGCGCGGGTCCGGGAAAAACAGACAGGCTGTGGGGGCTTTGCCTCTCAGGGCTTGGACGCCATGCCCAGCTTGATCGGCTCCGGATCGTCGTCCGCAGCCTCGCCACGCTTCACGCCCCAGAGAAGGATGATCGGCGCCCCGACGTAGATCGACGAATAGGTCCCGAAGATGATCCCGAAGATCAGCGCCACCGAGAAGGCGAACAGGCTTTCGCCCCCGAGCAAGGCGAGCGCCGTCAGCGCCATCAGGGCGGTGACGCCGGTGATGATGGTGCGGCTGAGCGTCTCGTTGATCGACAGGTCGATCACGTCGCGCAGAGGCATTTTCTTGTACTTGCGCAGGTTCTCGCGCAGGCGGTCGAACACCACAACCGTGTCGTTCATCGAATAGCCGATGACGGTCAGGATCGCAGCCACCCCGGTGAGGGTGAACTCCATCTTGGTGACGGCGAAAAGGCCGAACACCAGAATGACGTCGTGGAACAGACCCGCGACCGCGCCGAGGCCGAACTGCCATTCGAACCGGAACCAGATGTAGACGAGCATCAGGCCGATTGCGACGAGCAGCGCGATGACACCGCCGGTGAAGAGCTCACCGGAGACCTTCGGGCCGACAACCTCCTGGCGGGTGAACCGGATATCTTCCCCGAGCGCGGTCTGGATCGCCGCACGGGCGGTCGACATGGCGGCTTCCGACGAGCCGTCGGCGGGGGTCTGGAAGCGGATCATGGCGTGCTCGCGCCCCTGGGGATCGCTTGACGTCCCGTAGTTCTGGACCTGCACGTCATTGAAGCCGGCGGCGATCAGGGCCTCGCGCGTTGCGGCCAGGTCGACGGGCCGGGGCGAGGTCTCGACCTCGATCAGGCTCCCGCCGGTGAAATCCACGCCGCAATTCAGCCCGCCGCACGGCGGCGTCAGCGGATAGAGGGTCATGAACAGCGAACCGATCACCGCGATGACGGACAGGGCCGCCATGTACTTGGCGAAGGAGACGAACTTGAAGTTCGTCTTGATCGGAATGATCTTGATGAGGGGCCAGAACTTCATCGCTTAAGCCTCGGCGATCGGCAGGCGCTTGGGTCGCGCGACGCGCACCCACACCGCCAGCAGCACCTGGGTGATCAGGACGGCCGTAAAGACCGAGGTGATGACGCCGATCGACAGCGTCCAGGCGAAGCCGCGCACCGGGCCGGCGCCGAAGAAGAACATGATCCAGGCCGCGATCAGCGTCGTCAGGTTGGCGTCGACGATGGTGACCATGGCCCGGGAAAAGCCCGCGTCCATCGCGGCGATGGGCGTACGGCCATTGCGAACCTCGTCACGCATCCGTTCGTAGATCAGGACGTTGGCGTCGACCGCCATCGCAAGCGTCAGGATAAGGCCAGCGATACCAGGCAGCGTCAGCGCGGCGCCGGTGGCCGACATGGCCGCAATGATCAGCACGCCGTTGACCAGGATGGCCACGACCGAGATGCCGCCGAACAGCACGCCATAGACCAGCACCATGAAGGCCAGCACGCCGATGAAGGCGATGGTCGTGGCGATGGCGCCGCCGCGCACCGCGTCGGCCCCCAGTTCGGCGCCGACCGTCCTTTGCTCCTCGACGTTCAGACGCGCCGGCAGGGCGCCGGCGTTCAGCAGGGTCACCATCTCGGTGGCGCGCTCGATGCCGCCGACATCCGAGATCTGGCCGTTCCCGCCGGGGATCGGTTCGCGGATGGTAGCGACCGAGACGATCTCGTCGTCAAGGACGATCGCGAAGGCGTTGCCGACGTTGCGCGTCGTGTACTGACCGAAGATGCGGGCGCCCTCGCCATTGAACTGCAGGCCGACGGCGGGCTGCTGGTTCAGGTCGTAGGCGACCTCCGACCGGGTCAGCATCTCGCCGGTGAGCAGCGGACGCTCGCGCAGCAGGTACGGCGTGCCCTCGTCGTTCATCAGCATCCAGCCATAGGGCGCGCGGCCGGACTGGACGGCCTCCATCACGCGGCCGGAGCTGTCGACCTCGTGGAAGGTCAGGCGGGCGGTCTGGCCGATCAGGCGGCGCATGCCCTCCGGATCGGTCTCGCCCGGCGCAGCCACGATGATGCGGTCGCGGCCCTGACGCTGGGGATTGATTTCACGCGTGCCGTCCGGGTCCAGGCGACGCCGGATGACCTCAATCGAGCGCGAGACCGCGTCATTGGCCTCCTGCTCCAATGCGGCCTGGGACAACTGCGCAGTCAGCGAGCCGTCGTCCTGGACGCGGACCGTGAGGTTCGCGGCCCCGGTCTGGATACTCGGCCGGGCCAGTTCGCGTAGCGCCCTCTCGGCCTCTGTGGCGCGGGCGGGATCGGCGAGCCGGACCGTGACACCCGTCTGGCCCCGCACTGGTCGCTGGTGCGGGATCGAAGCCCGGTTCAGCGCCAGCGAAACATCCTCGGCCAGGTTGGCGATGCGCTGTTCGCGGAGGTCGTCAATGTCGACTTCGAGCAGCAGGGACGAGCCGCCACGAAGATCGAGGCCCAGGTTGATCGTCCGGCTCGGCATCCAGTCCGGCAGCGCCTCGCGCTGTGCCGGCGTCAGCACGTTCGGCAGGGCGAACAGCAGGCCGAGGACTCCCGCCAGGACGACGACGATGACTTTCCAGCGCGACAGCTGAATCATGGCGGGAGGCCCGGGCCCTGTGACTTAGGACTTGTCGTTGGCCGCGGCGATTGCGCCGCGGTTTCGGACCTCGGCGACCATCGCCTTGACCACGCGGACGTTCACGCCCTGCGAGATCTCGACCATGGCTTCCTGGTCCTCGACGCGCGTCACCTTGCCCACCATGCCGTTGGACAGGACGACCTCGTCGCCGCGCTTGATCGCGCCGACCATCTCCTGGTGCGCCTTGGCCCGACGCTGCTGCGGCCGGATCAGCATGAAATAGAACAGCACGAGGATGACGATGAACGGGGCGAAGTTCACGGCCATCGCCATGAGGCCGCCGTCTGCGGCGGCGCTGGTCGGGGTCGCGGACATGGAGTCTCCGAAGGTTCGTCGCGGGCCCCCGCCCGCGCCTGAAAATGGGAGGCCGGAACCTATTGTCTGGCGCCCGGCTTTGCAACGCAGGCGAGGGAAGGAATTCGCCGGGCCTTCCGGGCGGCGGCTCAAGACGCTACATCGCCGCCTCGAAACACAGGAGCCTGCCATGTCCGTCGCCGCCCGCCTGAAGGAACTCGGCATCGAATTGCCCGCCCCCGCCGCGGCGGTCGCCAACTATGTGCCCTTCATGCGCTCGGGCAACCTGCTCCACATTGCGGGCCAGCTCTCCAACGACGCCGCGGGCGGCGTGAAGGGCACCGTCGGCGTGGACGTCGACATGGACCGTGCCGTGGCCGCTGCGCGGATGAGCGGCGTCAACCTGCTCGCCCAGATGAACGCCGCGCTGGACGGCGACCTCGACCGCGTCGTGCGAGTGGTCAAGCTGGGCGGCTTTGTCCAGGCCGGCCCGGACTTCATCGAGATTCCCAAGGTCATCAACGGCTGCTCAGATCTGATGGTGGACGTCTTCGGCGACGCCGGCCGCCACGCCCGCTCGGCCGTGGGCGTCTACAAGCTGCCGCTCGGCTTCGCCGTGGAAGTCGACGCCATCGTCGAGGTGCGGTGAGCCTCAGCGCCTCCGTCCACGGCGCCCTCGCCGACGTCGGCCGGCAGACCTGGGACCGGTTCGCCGGTCCCACCGGCGATCCGTTCCTGAGCTACGATTTCCTGGAGGCCTGTGAGTCCTCGGGCTGCGCCTCGGCGCGCACGGGCTGGGCGCCCAGGCACCTGACGCTGGAGGCGGACGGCGCCGTCGTCGGCGTGATGCCGCTCTATCTCAAGGGTCACAGCCAGGGCGAATACGTCTTCGACCACGCCTGGGCCGACGCCTGGGAGCGCGCCGGCGGGGCCTACTATCCCAAGCTGCTGTCGGCCGTTCCCTTCACGCCGGTGACCGGGCCGAGACTGCTCGCGGACACTGACGAGCATCGCCGCGCCCTGGTGTCCGCCGCCGTCACCCTGTGCGAGCGCGAGGGGCTGTCGTCGCTGCACGTCAATTTCGCCACGGACGAGGACCAGGCCCTGATGACCGAGGCGGGCCTGCTGCCGCGGCAGGATCGCCAGTTCATCTGGAGCAATCGGGGCTACGCCACCTTCGACGACTTCCTCGCCGACCTGTCGTCCAGCCGGCGCAAGACGATCCGCCGCGAGCGGCGCGAGGCCAACGCCGGTCTCGACATCCGCGTCCTGACCGGCGCGGACATCACCGAGGCGCACTGGGACGCCTTCTTCGCCTTCTACATGGACACCGGCTCACGCAAGTGGGGCCGTCCCTATCTGAACCGTCGCTTCTTCAGCCTCGTCGGCGAGCGCATGGCCGACCAGATCGCCCTGGTCATGGCCTTCGACGGCGACCGGCCCATCGCCGGCGCGCTGAACTTCATCGGCCGCGACGCGCTCTACGGCCGCCAGTGGGGCGCGCTGGAGCACCGGCCCTTCCTGCACTTCGAGCTCTGCTACTACCGGGCCGTCGAGTTCGCCGTCGAACACGGCCTGTCTCGCGTGGAGGCGGGCGCCCAGGGCGAGCACAAGCTGGCGCGCGGCTACCTGCCTCGCACCGTCCACTCGGCTCACTGGATCAGCAACGCCGGCCTGCGCGCCGCCGTAGCGCGATATCTGGAGCAGGAACGCACCGCGGTGGCCGATGAGGCGGAGATCCTGACGACGGAGTTCAGCCCCTTCCGGGCTCAGCCCCGCTCGTAGGCCAGGGCCATTAGCCGCTCGATCTCCGCGTCCACCTCGGCCGGCGCACTCAGCTCCACCACGGCCGTGAGCCGCTCCGACCAGCTCTCGCGCCGCGCGGGCGCCGACAGCCGATCTGACGCCTCCGGCTCCAGCTTCAGCCCGAGCAGGGCTTTGCCGCCCTTCAGCGGCCGCGCAGCGGCGAACTGCACCGAGCGCGAGAACGGCGTGTAGCCCTTCCTCTGCCCCGTCACGACACCGTCCAGCCGACCGGCTGCGGCCTCCAGTGCCCGCAGGATCGCCTCGGACCCGGGGTCCTTCCACAGCACCGCGCGCAGGCCGTCCGGGTCGTCCCAGCCGGGCTCTTCGGAGGGAAAGGCCTGCATCAGGATGAAGGAGCCGTAGTTCACCCCGACCCCGTGCTCGGCCTTCAGCCAGGCGAGACGCTTGCGGTGCGCCGTCTCCGGACAGCTACGCGCGATGGCCACCCAGTCGTCGATCGACCGGCCGGTGCTCGACTCGAGGCTGGAGCGGACGCTGGCGAACCATTTCCGCTGGCGCTCCGTCATTCCCGGCTCGCCCCTGGCCGTCGTTTCGCTGGCGCCCATGGCGACCTCCCCGTCCGCCTTGCTACGATAGCCGAAACAGGAGCGGACCGCATGAGCCTGACCGGCGCCTACGACCCCGACAACGTCTTCGCCAAAATCATCCGCGGGGACGTGCCCAGCGTGAAGGTGTTCGAGGACGACCGCGTGCTCGCGCTGATGGACGTCTTTCCGCAGTCGGAGGGCCACGTTCTGGTCATCTCCAAGGTCTCTCAGGCGCGCAATCTCTTGGAGGCCGAGCCCGAGACCCTGACAGACCTGATCACCGCGACCCAGCGCCTGGCCCGCGCCGTGCCCGAGGCGCTCGGCTGCGACGGCGTCACCGTGTCCCAGTTCAACGGCCAAGCCGGCGGCCAGACGGTCTTTCACCTGCACTTCCACGTCATCCCGCGCTGGTCCGACCGGCCGCTCGGCCGTCACGGCTCGGGCGGGATGGCGGACCCGGCCGAACTGGAGGCCACGGCGGCCAGGATCCGGGCCGTGCTTACAGCCGCGTAACTGGACGCGCGGCCTCGCGCGCGCCAAGGTCGCCGCCGACCAGTCGGAGACCGCCATGAACCTGTTCCTTTCCCGCCGGACCATGCTGGCCCTGTCCGGGGCGGCGATCCTGGCGCCGGGCGTCGTGCGCGCCCAGGCCGCCTCCGGCGCCGACGCCGCCTTCGACGCCCTGGCGGCCGACGCCATCAAGACCTTCGCCCGGCTCAATCCGACCTACGCCACCCAGCTAGGCGACCACGATTTCGACGCCTGGCTCGATGACCTCAGCCCCCAAGGGTACCACGCCCGCGCCGCCTTCGCCCGCGAGACCCTGACGGCGCTGAACGCCATCCCGGCCGCCGAACTCGACCGTGAGCGCCAGGTCGACGCCGCCATGCTGCGCTCGTCGCTCGAGGGCCAGATCTGGACTTACGAGACGCTGCGCGACTGGACCTGGGATCCGCTGACTCACAACGGCGTGGCCGGCGGCTCGCTCTACAATCTGATCGCGCGCGACTATGCGTCGGCGTCGCAGCGCCTGATGGCTGCGGCCAGTCGGATGGAGCGGTTCCCGGCCCTGTTCGCCGGCACCCGCGCGTCGCTGCAGCCAGATCGCGTCCCATCCATCCACGCCCAGACCTATGTGAACCAGAACCGCGGCGTGCTCGGCCTGATTGATCTGCTGATGTCCCAGGCGGAGGGCCTGTCCGAGGCCGAGACCGCCCGCCTGACCGCCGCGGTCGCCGTCGCGCGAGAGGCCGTGACCTCGCATCAGGCGTGGATCGAGCAGACCTTGCTTCCCTCCGCCCAGGCTGATTTCCGCATCGGCGCAGAGCTCTACGACCGCAAGCTGCAGTACGCCCTGAACTCGCCGCTGGACCGCGCCGCGATCCGCAGCAAGGCCGAGACGGCGATGGAAACCATCACCGCGGAGATGTACGGCCTGGCCCGGGGCGTGCTCGCTGGCCGCGCCGACGCCCCGGCCCTGCCGCCCTCGCCCAGCCGTGAGGAGCGCCGCGCCGCCATCGCCGCGGCCCTGGAGCTGGCCTACGCCGAGCGTCCGGCGCGCGATCAGGTCGTGCCGCTCGCCCGCGAGACGCTCGAGACCACCACGGCCTTCGTGCGCGCCCACGATCTCGTCAGCGTGCCCGACGATCCGGTCCAGATCATCCTGATGCCCGAGTTCCAGCGCGGCGTGGCCGTGGCCTACTGCGACTCGCCCGGCCCGCTCGATCGCGGCCAGAACACCTTCTACGCGGTCTCGCCGATCCCGGACGACTGGACCGAGGAGCAGGTCGCCTCCTTCCTGCGCGAA
>NZ_JANJTL010000061.1 GCF_024711105.1 Brevundimonas sp.
GACCAGATCGGGGCTATAGCTCAGTTGGTAGAGCGCTTGAATGGCATTCAAGAGGTCAGCGGTTCGACTCCGCTTAGCTCCACCATCGAAGGCCTCGCGGGACACCCCGCGGGGCCTTCGGCCTATCTGAACCCCAGTTAACTTGACGGTCCGGCCCGCTGGCGAGAGCGTCTCTCCCGAAGAGGGAGCTTCACCATGCGCGGACTTTTGTCCCCGGCCGGCTGGGGCCGGCATACCGACTGGGCTATCCTGGCCCTGCGGCTCTATCTCGGCGGGTTTCTGATCTGGGGGGTGTGGGACAACATCACCTCGACCGCGCGCATGGCGGAATTCGCCGGATTTCTGACGGCCATCGGGTCACCCATGCCCGATCTGGCCGCGCCGGTGTCGGTCTGGGCGCAGTTCCTGGTCGGTCTGCTGCTGATCCCGGGCCTGGTGACGCGCTGGGCGGGGATCCTGCTGGCGGTGAACTTCCTTGTGGCCGTCGTCCTTATCGGGACGTCCGACGGGATCTTTCCGGATGTCGCGCGCGAGCTGTTCGGGCCGATGATGTGCGTGCTGAGCGGTCTGGTGCTGGCGACCCACGGCGCGGGCCGGCTGTCGGTCGACGCGCGGCTGGGCGGTTGATCAGGCCGCGGCCGATCCCCATCTAGGCGGCAAGGGCGAGGCGCTCATCGGAGGCCTCGCACAATCGTAGGGTCGCTCAGCAAGGAGGGCTCCGCCATGTCTCGTTCCGTCTTCGTCGACAGCCCGTTCCTGCTCGGCTTCGAGCACACCCGCTCGCTGATCGACCGCGCCGCCAAGATCGCGGCCGAGGGCTATCCCCCCTACAATGTCGAGGCCATCGGCGAGGACGCCGTGCGCATCACACTGGCCGTCGCGGGCTTTTCGCCCGATCAGCTGTCGGTGACCGTGGAGGGCCGCCAGCTGGTCATTTCGGGCAAGCGCGAGGGCGAGCCGGGGCAGGAGCCGTCCTATCTGCACCGGGGCATCGCCGCGCGGGGATTCACCCGCGCCTTCGTCCTGGCCGACGGACTGGAGGTCGAAACCGCCCGGCTTGAGCACGGCCTGCTGCACGTCGAGCTGAGGCGACCGGAGGCAACACCGACGGTCAAGCGGATCCCGATCCAGGCCGGCTAGGCCCCTTCACGAGAACACGAGCCTGCCCGCGCCCGCTGAACCGGCGGAGGCGTGGGGCGTTGGCTATCCAAGGAGTTGAAAGATGCAGACCGTCCTGTCCCGCAAGGCCTTCGCTGAACTCGGCGCGCCGGACCTGGTGTATGTGCGGGAGATCAAGGCGAGCGAACTGCTGGCCGACGCCCCCGTGCTCGAGGCCGGCGGCCTGGAGATCAACCCGGAGCAGACGCTGTATGCGGTGCACGGCGCGGACGGCGCGCGCCTGGCGGTGCTGATGGAGCGTGAGGAAGCCTTCGCGGCGGCCGTGGCCCACGAACTGGCCCCGGTCTCCGTCCACTAGGGGGCGAGCTTCAGGCGGCGTTCGCCTGCACCTGATCGACCAGCAGAGCGTAGAGCGAGTCCGCGCTGCGGGCCTGGCGCAGGCGATCCCGGATATCGGCGCGTCGCAACAGGCGTGAGACCGAGGCCAGCGCCCGCAGGTGATCGGCGCCGGCGTCGGCCGGCGCGAACAGGCCGAAGAAGAGATCGACGGGCAGGTCGTCCACCGCTTCGAAGGCGATCGGCTGGTCGAGCTTCATGAAAACGCCGGTGACGCGGTCAAGGCCGGCCAGGCGCGCATGCGGGACGGCCACGCCGCCGCCGAGGCCGGTCGAGCCGAGCGTTTCGCGCTCGAGCAGGCCTTCAAGGACGCGCTCGGCCGGCACGCCGAGCTGAGGCGCGGCCAGATCGGCCAGGCTGTGCAGCAACTGCCGCTTGTTCGGCGCAGACGCCCTCACGGCCACGGCCGGACGCGACAGCAAATCTCCGATTTCCATACTCTAACCCCGACATCACCCGACGCACGGATCGCTCCGAGGCCTTGGTTGATTCTCAGCATCGCCCACGCGAGGCGCGCCCGTTATCCGAAGATTATGACGCTGATGCGTTCCCGTTCGATGAACGCGTTCGCTGCGGGTCGATCCAGCCCACATTGCCGTCCGGTCGTCGGTAGACCACCGAAAGCCCGCCGTGGCCGGCGTTGGCGAAGACCACGACCGGATAACCGGAAAGGTCCAGTTCGAGGACGGCCTGACCGACCGTCATGGTGCGGATGCGGGTATCCGTCTCGGCGATGACCATGCCGGTCGGCGGATGTTCGTCGGGACGGCCAGCCTCGCCGAAATCCTCGTCCTCGACGGCTTCCGGATCGCGAAGCACGGTGATGCGGGCCACCTCGGCGGCGGCCATTTCGGTCTTTTCGGGTGAGAGGCGCTTGGGCCCCAGATGGTGGTCCTTGAGCCGCCGCTTGTAGCGCCGGACGCGCTTCTCAAGGCGACTGAGCGACTCGGTGAAGGCCGAGTGGGCGTCGCCGCCGAGCCCGGAGGTGACGATCGTCTGGCCTGAGGCGAGCCGGACCCAGCAGTCGACCTTGAAGCTATGACCTTCGCGCGAAACCACGACCTCGGCGTCCTGAGCGCCGCGTTCGAAATACTTTCCGACCCCTTCTTCGAGTTCCTGGGAGATGCGCGAGCCTAACGCGTCGCCGACATCCACGTGCTTGCCGCTGACTTGGACCTGCATGGCCCTAAAACGCGCCGGAGGCCATCGGGTGTCAAGCCGAACCTCTACGGTTCAAAAAAAGGTGTTCGGGGGAACCGGCTTAGCCGGCGCGGAGCATCCGGCGACGCTCGACCGAGGACGGAATCCTCAAGGCTTCCCGATACTTGGCGACAGTCCGGCGGGCGATGTCGATGCCCGCCTCCTTCAGGATTTCGACGATGCGATCGTCGGACAGGACGGCTTCCTCGGCGGTCTCGCCCTCGACCAACTGCTTGATCCGATGGCGCACCGCCTCCGCGGAGTGGGAGCCGGCTCCGTCCGTGGAGGCGATGGCCGAGGTGAAGAAGAATTTCATCTCGAACACGCCGCGCGGCGTGGCCAGGTACTTGTTCGAGGTCACCCGGCTGACGGTCGATTCGTGCATGCCGATGGCCTCGGCGACCGTCTTGAGGTTCAGCGGGCGAAGGCATTCGACCCCGAAGGCGAGGAAGGCGTCCTGCTGGCGCACGATCTCGGACGCCACCTTGAGGATCGTCTTGGCGCGCTGGTCCAGCGACTTGACCAGCCAGGCGGCCTGGGCCGCGCATTCGGCGACGAAGGTCTTGTCCTGATCGCTCTTGGCCGAGCCGGCGACCACGGCGTGATAGCGCTTGTCGACCAGCAGCCTGGGCAGGGTGTCGGCGTTCAGCTCGACGCGCCAACCGCCGGCGGGGTCAGGCCGGACGAAGACGTCGGGCACCACGGTCTGGCTGGGCTCGCCGCCGAAGGCCGCGCCCGGCCGGGGCGTCAGGGCCTTCAGCTCGGCGATCATCTCGGCCAGGTCCTCGTCGTCGACGCCGCAGGCGCGCCGCAGGGCGCCCATGTCGCGTTTGGCCAACAGGTCGAGGTTGTCGAGCAGGGCGGCCATGGCCGGGTCGAACCGGTCGCGCTCTCGGAGCTGGAGCGAAAGGCATTCCGGCACCGAGCGCGCCATGACGCCGGTGGGCTCGAAGCCCTGACAGCGGAACAGCACGGACTCGACCCGCTCGTGGTCCCAGCCCAGGCGCTCGGCGATCTCGCCGAGGGCCGCGCGGAGGTAGCCGCCGTCGTCGACGCCGTCGATCAGGGCCAGCGCCACGGCGTGCTCGGCCGGCGTGAAGCCAGCCATGGACGCCTGCTCGGCCAGGTGCTCGGCCAGGGACTTCTCGCGCTTCAGGGCGCGTTCGAACAGATCCTCGTCGCCCTCGACCGAGCCGCCCCGCCCGACGGCCGACCAGTCGCCCAGGGGTTGGCTGGTCTCGGCCATGCGGTCGGAGGTGCGCTCGCCGGGCGCCGCGTCGCCATAGACGTCATCGGCCCCCGCATCGACAGCGTCGGAGGCCTCCGCGTTGCGGCCGTCCTCGAAGCTCATCTCGGCGCGATCGGACACCTCGGCGGCCTCGGCCGGCGCGTCCGGCGTCTCTCCTGGCTCGCCGTCCTCGCGCGCCAGCAACGGGTTGCGCTCGAGCTCGGCCTCGACGAAGGCGTCGAGTTCAAGGTTCGACAGCTGCAGCAGCTTGATGGCCTGCTGCAGCTGGGGGGTGATGACCAGCCCCTGACCCTGCCTAAGCTCCAGTCTCTGACCTAGACCGGCCATCTGCTCCCCGTGGCGCCCTTCTTGCTGGGGCCGAAGGTTGCGCGTGGGTGGTTAACGGACGGCGAAGACGGCTCGACCCCTTGCGCAGCCACGAGCGCGGCGTCAGAGAGGCGGCATGCGCCTGACCGTTTCCCGCCTGAAGATCATCTTCCTGGGGCTGTTCGCGCTCGCCTGCGCGGGCATCTGGGTTCACCAGATCTTCTGGGTCTGGCCAAAGGAGCGCTGCGAACGCGCCGGCGGCTGGTGGGACGGGTCCGAGCGGGTGTGCGGCCAGCCGATCTACATTCCCGACATCACCGGCCGGCGCGAGGGCGAGAGCCGCGAGGACGCCGCCCTGCGACGGGCCGCCGAACAGGCCGCCCAGGAACGCCGGGCCCGCGGCGAGTAGCTTCAGGCCTCGCGTGTGGCGCCGGGCTTCCAGAGCACGTCGCCGGTCGCGAGATTGGCGCGGCGGCACGCCACGAACAGCAGGTCCGACAGCCGGTTCAGATATTTCAGAGCCTCTGCGCTGACCGTCTCGGACGGGTCGGCGACCAGGGCCGCGACCCGGCGCTCGGCGCGGCGGCAGACGGTGCGGGCCAGGTGCAGATGGGCGGCGAGCGCGGTCCCGCCCGGCAGGATGAAGGAGGTCAGCGGTTCCAGCGCGGCGTTCATGGCGTCGATCTCGCGTTCGAGCCGGACCACCTGGTCCGCCGTAACGCGCAGCGGCTCCCAGCCGAGCGGCTTGTCTCGCTCGGGCGTGGCCAGGTCTGCGCCGAGGTCGAAGAGTTCGTTCTGAATGCGGCCGAGCATCTCATCGAGCTCGGGATCGCCGGCGGTGTGCAGCCTGACCAAGCCGAGACAGGCGTTGGTCTCGTCGACCTCGCCGTAGGCCTCGACGCGGCCGCTGGCCTTGGACACCGGCTCGCCGGTCGCCAGCCGGGTCGAGCCGTCATCGCCCGTACGCGTATAGATGCGGTTGAGGACGACCATCAGCCGCCGGCGCGCGACGCGATGAAGGCGCCCAGCGCCAGCAGCGCCAGGGCGGTGGCCTGGAGCACGACCCGCAGCCGCATCAGCTTGTTGGACCAGGTCCGGCCGAACTCCCCCCCGCGGAACAGCGCGTAGATGCCGAAGCCGAGCGTGATCGTCACCGCCGCGATGGCGATGAGGATGAGCACGTTCACCGTGTCCGTCATCGGATCGTTCCTTACGGCCGAGCTTGGGCCATTTCTCGCCGCATTGCCGCCCGAAAATGCGCGTTCGCAGATGCGACACACGGGCGCAAAGGCTATCTAAACCTTTCGTGCGATAGCGCTCCCCGACAACAAGAACAAGAAGGCCCGCCCCGGGCGGGATGCCCTCCAATGGATCAGTCACAAGTCCGCGGGCCTTTCGAGGCCGTCGAAGTCGCTCCCGCCAAGCTGAACCGGCGCCAGGAGGCCAAGCTGCGCACCCGCGGCAAGGTCATGCAGGCCGCCCGCGAGCTGTTCGGCGAAATGGGCTATGACGGCGCCACCATCCGCGACATCGCCAAGCGCGCCGGAATGTCGACGGGCGCGGTCTTCGCCAACTTCACCGACAAGACCGACCTGTTCGAGGCGATCTACGTCGAGGACGCCGAGAGCCTGCTGGACGTCATGCGCGAGGCCGCCCAGGCCGAGGCCTCGTCGGGCGTGGCCAAGCGTCTGTCGGCCCTGTTCGCCGCCGGTTACGGCCGTTCGATCGAAAACCTGCCGATGGTGCGCGCCGTGGTCGTGCGCTCCTGGCTGCAGGGCGACGACGCCGAGGGCCGCATGCGCACCCAGGACCGCGGCATGGCCAATCTGATCGCCGAAGTCCTTCGCGACGGCGTCAAGGCCGGCCAACTGAAGGCCGACGCCGACGTCAAGCTGGCTTCGGAAATGTTGCAGAGCGCCTACACCCGCAACTACCGCGTGGCCCTGTTCGACAAGGGCTCGCTCGACCAGCTGGTCGCCCGCATGGACGCCCAGGTGGCGATGCTGCTGAACGGCCTGTCGGCCTAGGCGACCTCAGTCGCCCAGAAGGGGCATCACCTCGACCCCGTCGCAGGGAAAGATGCTCATGTGCGGATGGTCCTCGAAGATCCGCGCCGCAGCCTCATGGCTGTCGGCGCGGACGACCATGAAGACGGTCAGCAGATTGACCACGTCCTCGATGCGTCCGTCGTCGCCGATGCGCTTCGTCGGCCCCAGCGGACCGCCCTGATAGACGATCACGTCCCGGTGCGCCTCGTCCCATGCGAGCACGGCCGCGACTCCGCGTTCGGCCGTAGCCTTCTGATCGGCCTCGCTCATGGCGCGCCAGGCCGCCCACTTGGGACCCGTCTTGTCGGAGGTGAAGACCCCTAGGTAATGCCCCCTGGTGCTCATCGCCTACCAGCCGCTCTCGCTGGCGGCGGCCAGCACGCAGTCGGCGGCGGCCTGGCGGGCCTCGTTCCAAGGCGTGACCGAGGCGCTGCGCCAACGCTGGGTGTCGAAACTGACCGACTGGCGCTCGGGCCGCGCAGCCGCCTCGCCCGGGCCGATGCAGCGCCAGGCGAAGTGGAAGCCCGGCCCCGGCATGGCCATCACCACCACCACCGGCGGCCGGGTCTGCTCCATGTCCGCCAGCAGCCCGCGAACACAGGCCTCGGCGTCCTCTGACGCAATGCAAGAGGCGAAGTCCTCGGCGCCCACCGGGGCCTCCGTCATTTGAAACAAGGCGCCGTCGCCGACGCTCTCGAGCAGGTGTTCGCTGTCCGCGCGCGACCCGCCGGCGTCGACCAGGACCACAGCCACCGGCGGGGGCGGGGGTATGGCCGCCGCCGCGGAGGGGAGCGCCAGGCTCAGAGCCAGAACGGACGGGGACAGGGAACGCAACATGAGGGACCTCGACCGGAACGGGGCGTCATCCTGACCCGATCAGGATATTCCCGCCACCCATGCCGTCCCGACGATGTCTGACGAGAGAGGGCCGGTCAGGCGGCCTGGGTGACGCCGGCCTCGGCCAGCCACTCCAGGATCTTGCCCTTCGGCATGGCGCCGGCCTTCATGGAGATCAGCTCGCCGCCCTTGAAGAGCATCAGGGTGGGCACGCCGCGGACGCCCATGCGCGACGGGGTCATCGGGCTGTCGTCGATGTCGACCTTGGCGATCTTCACCTTGCCGGCCAGTTCGTCGGAGATCTGCTCGAGCGCCGGGCCGATCTGCTTGCAGGGGCCGCACCACTCCGCCCAGAAGTCGACGAGCACGGGACCGTCGGCCTTGAGGACTTCGGCTTCGAAGCTGTCGTCGGTGACCTTGAGGGTGGCCATGGGGAGGGTCTCCGGTTCGGGCCGTCCAGGGGGAGCTGGTCCGGCAGGGGGATTCGCAAGCCGCCAATGTGGGGCGGCTCAGGCGGCGGTTCAACGCCTGAGCGCTGCGTCCAGCATCGCTTGGGGCACGGGCATGAGGTCCGGCCCGTCGGTCCACACCAGCGCCGCCTCGACTGGCCGGTCCGGATAGAGCCGGCGCAGCACCGCCGCATAGACCGCGAGCTGCAGCACATAGGCGGGATCGACCGCCTCGGCCGAGGGCGGCGCGGGCCGGTTGGTCTTGTAGTCGACGATCAG
>NZ_JANJTL010000087.1 GCF_024711105.1 Brevundimonas sp.
GGCCGAGCCCAAGGGGCTGAAGGCCGAGGCCCGCCGCGCCGACGGCTACGCCACCGTGCGCGAGGTCGCCCGCGAGGCCGGGCGGCTGTTCGTCCTGATCGACCCACCCTTCGAAAAGTCCGACGACTATGACCGCGCCGCCGACACGGCGGCCGCCATCGTGCGGGCCAAGTCGCCGCCGCCCTGCGTGGCAATCTGGACGCCGCTGAAGGACCTGGAGACCTTCGACGGCTTCCTGCGCCGGCTGAAGACGGGTGGGGCGGAGAAGGTGCTGGTCGCCGAGGCGCGGCTGAGACCGCTGCATGACCCGATGAAGATGAACGGTTGCGCCATGGTGGTGGTCAATCCGCCGGTGGTCCTGCGCGACCAGGCCCAGGCGATCTGCGACGAGGTGGTGCGGACCCTCGGCGACCCCGGCGGCCTGGCGAAGGTCTGGACGCTCTAGGGCAGGTCCAGGTCCACGATCACCGGGCGGTGGTCAGAACCGGTGGGGGCGCCCTGCTCGGAATGCAGGGGCCGGATGTCCGGCGAGGCCAGGACATGGTCGATGGCCAGGCGCAGCGGGCCGGGCGCGAGCGCGGGCCAGGTGCCGTGAGCGTCTGACGCGAGCTCCAGGCCTGTCGTCCCGAGCGCATGGCGGAGCGCCCGGCCGGGGGGCGGGGCGTTGAAGTCGCCGGCCACCACGGTTCGCGTCGGGTGGGCGCCCAGGCGTTCGGTGAGGCGATCAATCTGCCAGATCTGTCCGGTGGTCGGCTGGAACGGCCAGGGTCGGGTCAGGTGCAGGCCGAAGACGCGGACCGGCCCGGCGGGCGTCTCGACCTCGGCGGCCACCACCGGCAGGCCGTCCATGACGTCCTCCTGGATGGAACTGATGGGCCACCTCGAGGCGACCACCGAGCGCGCCGCGCCGCTGGGACGGTCCACCCGGCGCGTGACCACGCGGTGCGGGTAGTCCGCGAGCACGCCGTCCAGCGCCGCCGCCGCCGCGTCCCCCAATTCCACCAGCACCACCACGTCGGGCTCGGCCGCGGCGATGGAAGCGGCCAGCCGGTCGGTATCCTCGTTGCGCGCCCAGGTATTGGCGACATAGAGCCTCAGGTCGGCCTCGCCGCCACCGGAGCGTGACGGTGCGTAGGGCGCCAGGGACGCGACCAGGCCCGCGCAGGCGGCCAGCGTCACCAGCGCGGGCCCGGGCCGGCGCATCAGCACCGTCAGCACGAACCAGGCGACCGCGCAGGTCAGCATCGGCTTTGCGAACAGCACCACGAGATCCGGCGCGTGGTGGTCGAGTCGGGCGAGCGCCAGCCCGGCGCCGGCCAGGAGTCCCAGGCTCGCGCCCCAGACGACGAGGCTCCACACGGATTTGAAAACAGTGTTCAACGGCACGGTCCAATGGTGAACGGTACAGCTTTCCCCGCGTTTAAGCACCCGGCCTTGTCGGCCCGGAGGATCCCATGGCCCGCACGGTCCGCGACATCGAGAAGATCTGGCTGAACGTCGAGGGGGTGAAGAAGCTGTCGGACCGCGTCATCGGCATCGGTCCGTTCGGCGTCGGGATGGACGGCCTGCTGACGTGGATTCCCTGGGCCGGCGACGCCTATACCGTCGGGGCCGGTGCGTGGCTGATGATCCAGGGGCTGCGCGCCCAGGCTTCTCCCGCCACCCTGTTGCGCATGGCGGCCTATCTGGCGGCGGACACCGCCACCGCCGCGGTGCCTTTCGCGGGCGCGGTGGTCGACACCGTCTTCGTCGCCCACGCCATGGCCGCCAAGGCGCTCCAGAAGGACATCGAGAGCACCCACTGGGTCGAGGCGTCCGAACGCGACGCCCGAAGCTCCGGCGACCACGAACGGCACGTCCGCGAGGGACGCGCCGCCGGCAAGCGCCGCGTGGTCTATCTGGGCTGAGCCGGGTCTACTGGCCGGTCTGCGGGGCTGAGAAGTCGAACGTCGGCGGCTGCTGCTGACCGTTGCGGGACTGGCCGAAGGTCCAGGTGAAGCCAACGTAGGCGGTTCGTCCGCCGAAGATCCGCTCGGCGCGGTCGGTGAAGTTCGGCGTCTCGTAGATGGTCGTGTCGCCGAAGCTGTCGAAAAGGTCCCGTACCGTCATCTGGAAGGCGAGGCGGTCGGTGATCGTCCGGCGATAGCCGAGGTTGACCATCCCCGACGGTTCGCGTCGGCCCTGGGCGAAGACGGTCTCGCCCGTCCAGAAGCCGCCGACCTGCAGGAAGTCCTTGGGCGTCGGCTGCCAGTTGAAGTTGATCCGGCCGCTGATCGTCGTGGCGTCGGCGTCCTGGCCGAAGCCCAGGTTCGAGGCGTCGATCTGCTGATTGTAGAAATTGACCGTCGCGCTGTAGCGCAGGGTCGGGTGCAGCCGCCCGTTGGCCACCAGCTCCAGGCCCAGCGCCCGGCTGAAGCCGAGGTTCTCAGGCCGCGTCAGCAGGACGCCGCCGCCGAGGTCGCTGACCACCTGGGTGAAGGCGTCCGAGGTGTCCCGATAGTAGAGGGTGGCCTGGTAGAAGGTCTGGTTGGCCCGGCTGAGCCAGGTCAGTTCGTAGGAGTCCGTCACCTGGGGCTCCAGGTCCGGATTGTCCGACCGGTAGTTCAGCGGATCGACGAAGATCAGGAAGGGATTCAGGTCGCCCGGCTGGGGCCGCTGGACCCGGCGACTGTAGCTGGCGCGCAGCTCCTGGGTTTCGGACAGCTGCCGCACCACGTGAAAGCTGGGATACAGGCGGAAATAGTCGTTTGAGACCTGAACGCCGCTGGTGATCTGGTCGAGGTCCAGGGTGACGTATTCGACGCGCAGGCCGAACTGCGCCGACACCGGTCCGAACGGCCGCTCATAGGTCCCGTAGATCGCCTGGACGGACTGATCGGCCTGGAAGCGGTTGGTGACCGTCGGGTCGACGACCAGGGTCGTGGGTGACGGACCGCGCAGCACGCGGTTGTCGAACTCGAGGTCGATGATCTCGGCCTCATAGCCGGCGCGCAGCTTGGCCTCACCGGACATGGGCCGGGTGTAGGCGCTGGCGAAGTTGATGGTGGCGGATTCGCGGCCGTTGGAGACGTCCTCATAGATCGACGGCGCGGCCGGCAGGGTGAACAGCCGCACCCCGTCCTGGTCGTAGCTGTTCTCGCCGACGTCGTAGCGCAGCTCGTTGGACCATTCGTGGCCCTCGCCGAAGGTGCGCAGCAGGCGCGCGGTCACGCCGGTGAACTCGCCGCTGAAGCCGCCGTAGCCACGCCGCTCGCTGGCTGAGACGAGGGCGCCCGAGGCGTCGTCGCCCTCGAACATCTCGACGCCGTCGCCGGCGCTCTCGAACTGCTGGCGGCGCAGCTCGCCGGTGAACATCAGGCCGTCGTTAAAGCGGTATTCCGCGCCGAGCCGGGCGTAGCGGCCGTCGATGACGACATCGACCTCCTGCGACTGGCGGCTCTCGAGCACATCGCCGGTCAGGGTGTCGATCTGTTCGCGGACCCGCTCGGTCGACATGATGTGACGGTCATGGCGCAGGCCGAAGTCGCCGGTCAGCGTCAGGCGATCCCGGGTCCAGGCGATATTGCCGCCGAGGTTGTAGCGCCCATCGCCGCCGACGTTGGCGCGGACCGATCCGCTGACCGTCGAGCCGGGGCGCACGAAGTTGGGCCGGGTGATCAGGTTGATCACCCCGCCAGAGCCATCCGGGCGATAGGCGGCCGAAGGATTGGTCATGACCTCGATGCGGCTGAACTGGTCGGCCGACATCTGCAGGATGGCGGGACCGCGGCCCTCGCCGCTGAGAATGGCCGAGGGTCGGCCGTCGATCAGGATGGTGACCGTCGGATCGCCGCGCAGGCTGACGTTCCCCTGGGGATCGACCTCGACCGAGGGGATGTTGCGCAACGCGTCGGCCAGGGTGCCGGTCGCCGCCTGCAGGTCCTCGGCCGTGCTGTAGCTGACCGAGTCGATGGAGGTTCGGATGTCGTTGGCGCGGCCGGTGACGGTGACGCCCTCGACGGCGGTGTCTTCCTCTTCCTCCTCGGCCTGTTGGGCGCCGGATTCGGCTTCCTCATCCGTGGGCGGCGGCGGCGTGGTCTGGGCGTAGGCCAGGCCGGGCGTGACGAGGGCGGCGCTGACGAGCAGCAGGGTGCGAAGGGCGATCATGCGACACTCGGCGGGGAGGCGGCCGGATCCCTATCCGGCTTTGTTTCCAACAGCTAACGACGGTCGCGGTCGCGCGGTAGTTACTTCTTCGTCATGCGGCGGGCTCTCAGCGGCCGGCGCGGCCCAGGGCCGTAACGTGCGCCAGCCAGGGCTGGGCCGTCGTGCGGTCGGACTCGCTCCCGACGCCGCCGAACATGGTCGTTCCCGTCCTCCGAATTCCGGCCAGGCCCAGCACCGACTTCTCGAATGACCGCACGCCGCTGGCTCCGAAAAACAGTCGGAAGGCGAAGGCCGGCATGCCCATGGTCACCACCAGCCGTACGGTCAGTCCCTCCAGCAGACCCTGGGGCATCTGGTTCTTGCGCCAACGCATGGTGAACTGCGGCCGGAACACCTGTTCGAAGAAGCCCTTGGTGAGCGCCGGCAGACCGCCCAGCCACAGGGGGAAAACGATCACCAGGTGGTCGGCCCACTTGATATCGCGCTGGACGTCGGCGATCGCCGGGGGCGGCGCGCCCTCGTTGAACTCGGCGGCCGAGCGCAGGAGCGGGAACTGAAGGGCGCCGACATCCAGCCGCCGGACCTCATGCCCGGCTTGGCGCGCCCCGGCCGCATAGGCCTCGGACAGGGCCCAGGCGAGGCGCTCGGGTGCTCGGTCGGGGTGGCCGTTGATGACCAGGATTTTCTTCATGGCGCGCCGTGGCTGGGAGAGGGGCGGGCCCAGTCTTCAGGCGAGGCGACGGCGGCGCCTTGATCCGGATCAAAACCGCCCGGCGCCGGCCTTCAGGCCGCTGCGAATCAGGTCGGCGTAGGTGTCGGCCTCCATCTTCGCCATGACCTTGGCCCGATAGATCTCGACGGTGCGCGGACTGATGTCGAGATCACGGGCGATCTCCTTGTTCGACTGTCCCGCCATCAGACCGTCCAGGACCTGGCGTTCGCGGGTGGACAGACTGGCCAGGCGCCGCGCGGTCTCCGCGTCGACCGGTTCCGAGGCCCCTGCCATGAGCGCCTGGTCGATGACCCTCAGCAGGGCGTCGTCGTCAAACGGCTTTTCGAGGAAGTCCGCCGCGCCCTTCTTCATGGCCTCGACCGCCATGGCGACGTCGGCGTGGCCGGTGATGACGATGACGGGCAGATCAGGGTGTGCGGCCTTCAGCCGTTCGACCAGCTCCAGGCCGCTCATCTCGGGCATGCGCACGTCGGTGACGACGCAGCAGGTCTCGCCGTCCACGGCCGCGACGACCTTGGTCGGGTCGGAGAAGGCCCGCACCTTGCGGTCCGCGGACTCCAGCAGGAAGGCCAGCGAGTCCCGGGCCGCCTCGTCATCATCGACGACGAAGACCGTTTGCTCAGCGCCCATCGTCCTCCTCCGCTGCGTCCAGCAGGGGCAGGGTCAGTTCGAAGCACGCCCCGCCCTCCGCGCGGTTGGTGGCGCGGATTCTGCCGCCGTGAGCCTCCACGATGGTCCGGCAGATGGAAAGGCCCACGCCGAGCCCTGCGGCCTTGGTGGTGACGAAGGGCTGGAAGAGGTGGTCGAGCACGTCCTGCGCCAGTCCAGGGCCGGTGTCGGTCACCACGAGCCGCACGAAGCCGGGCTCGGCGGCTTCGGATGTGACACGCAGATCGCGGCGTTCGCTATCGGCCATCGCCTCCATCGCGTTGCGGACAAGGTTCAGGATGACCTGCTGGATCTGCACCTTGTCGACCAGGACCGTGTCGAGGTCTGGATCCAGCCGGACCTGGAGGCGGACGCCGAGCTGCTTGCCGCCGACGAAGGCCAGGGCGACGGCCTCCTCGGTCAGTTTCGACAGGCTTTCGGCCCGGCGTTCGGCCTCGCCCTTGGCGACGAAGTTGCGCAGCCGGCGGATGATCTCGCCGGCGCGCTGAGCCTGGTCAGCGGCCTTGGCGAGCACCTCCTGGGCGCGCTCGCCCGTGAGGCCGTCGGGCGTACTGGTCATCCGGCGAAGGCCGTTGAGGTAGTTGCCGATCGCCGACAGCGGCTGGTTCAGCTCGTGGGCCAGGGTCGAGCTCATCTCGCCCAGCGCCGTCAGCCGGGTGACGTGCACCAGCTCACCTTGAAGCTCATGCAGGCGCGCCTCGGTCTCCTGACGCTCGGACAGATCCCTCACGAAGCCGGTGAACAGGCGTTGGCCGGGATCCTGGACCTCGCCGACCGACAGCTCCATGGGGAAGGTCGAGCCATCCTTGCGCTCGCCGGTGACCACGCGGCCGATACCGATGATGCGACGTTCCCCGGTCGTCCGGTAACGCTCCATGTAGCGGTCGTGCTGCTCTCGATACGGCGAGGGCATGAGCATGCTCACGTTCCGGCCGAACACCTCGGCGGCCGAATAGCCGAACAGCCGCTGCGCCGCCTGGCTGAACGAGCGGATCAGGCCTTGGTCGTCGATCACGACCATGGCGTCCGGCACGGTGGCCAGGATGGACTCCAGATGCGCTTCGCGCAGGCGCAGCTCGCGGTTGGCGTCCGCGGCGCGGCGGCTGATCGAGGTCAGGTGCCTCCCGAACAGGCCCGCCGCCAGGCCCAGCACGATGAAGACCGCCGAGGCGAGCCAGGCCGGGTCGGCGCCGCCCACGACCATCAGGGTGTTGACCGCCACCAGCGCCACTACCGTCGCCACGATGGCGCAAGGCAGACCCCCGACCAGCGCCGCGGCGTAGACGATGGGCGTGATGGTCAGGAAGATCAGGCCGGGCCCCGCCCCGGCCCGGGTCAGCAGATAGGCCACCGGCGCGGCGGCGGCGGGCGCGGCCGCCAGCCCCCACGCCAGGTATCGGCGATCCAGTCTGCTGATCATGGGCCACGCATTCCACTTCGCCCCGGTGGTGGCAAGCCGACTAGGTAGTTCTCCTTAAGCGCCCGACCCGAATATTGCGGCGCCGCCCGGCCCCCTAACTTCGGTCACGAAGAGGGGAGGCCGCCATGAGCATCCGAAATCCGTCCGCTGCCGGTGGGGTCATCGACCCGCTGAGCGCCCTGGGCGAAGTGCGTGCCTATCGCGACGGCGCCGAGGTCTGCTCGCAGGGCGGGTCCGCCGACTGCGTCTATCGGGTCGTCTCTGGCGTGGTTCGGACCAGCCGCCTGACCGAGGACGGGCGCCGCCAGATCGGCGACTTCCACTTCGCGGGCGACCTGCTGGCGCTGGACGACGGCGAACAGCACGCCTTCACCGCCGAGGCGCTCGGCGCCTGCGAGGTGCTGGTGATCCGCCGCCGCACGCTGGAGGCCCAGGCCGGCCAGGACATCACCGTCGCCCAGGCCCTGTGGCGGGCCAGCGCCGAACGGCTGCGCAAGATGCAGGGCCACCTGATCCAACTGGGCCGCAAGACCGCCATCGAGCGCGTCGCGGCGGTCCTGGCCCAGTTCGCCGAGCAGGTGGAACGCGACGTCATCGACCTGCCGATGAGCCGTCAGGACCTGGCCGACTACCTCGGCCTGACCATCGAAACCGTCTCCCGGATGATCTCCCAGCTTCAGGCCAGCAAGGTCATCCGGCTCACCACCCTTCGCCAGATGCGCATCTGCGACCCGCAGGCGCTGCGCCAGCTGGCCGCCTGATCAAGGAGGAGCGCGTATGCCCGCTGATTCTCAAATCGTCGTCGGTCTCGTGATCGCGGTGTTCATGGCCTTCGGCCTCACGCTCGCGGTCGTCGCCCACTGGTCGCAGGGTCGCTGAGCGTGCCCTGGCTCGCCATCCTGTGGCTGATCCTCGGCGGCCAGCCGAGCCAGCCGCCGGGTCCCCCGGCGGAGCTGGAGGTGTCGGTCATCCGGGGCGAGCGCATGGCCGTCGAGCGCTGCGGCGGCTGCCATGCCGTCGGCGCCGACGATGACAGCCCCCTGGCCGCCGCCCCGCCCTTCCGGACCATTCCCGGCCGCTATCCGGTCGAGAACCTTGAGGAGGCCCTGGCCGAGGGGATCATCGTCGCCCACGATGCGCCCATGCCGACTTTCCAGATGGAGCCGGACGAGATCGCCGATATCCTCGCCTACATGCGGACGCTGGATCCCGCAGACAGCTGATCCGGCGCGCGGCAAGCGAGGACGCCATGAAGCACGCCGTCATCCTGGCCCACCCCCGGCCGCGGTCCTTCACCCGGCTTCTGGCCGAGACCTATGCGGCCGCGGTCCGGGACCGCGGGCAGCAAGCCGATCTGGTCGATCTCTACGCCATCGGCTTCGACCCCCGGCTCCAGGCCGAGGAGATCGCCTCCGGCGGGCCGGCCACGCCCGCCACCGACGTCCAGGCCGAGCGCGCGCGTCTGAAGGACGCCGACGTCTTCTGCCTCGTCTATCCGATCTGGTTCGGCGGCCCCCCAGCCATCCTCAAGGGCTATGTCGAGCGCGTCTTCACCGCCGGCTTCGGCTATCGCAGCATCAAGAGCGGCGGGACCGATCCGCTGCTCAAGGGCCGCAAGCTGCTCAGCCTGACCGCCTCAGGCTCGGAGAACACCTGGCTGGTCGAGAGCGGTGGCTGGGAGGCGGTGCGGAAATCCTTCGACCATCGCATCGCCGGCGCCACCGGCCTTGAAGTGCTGGATCACGTCAACTTCGGCGGGGTCGACGCCGACATGGACCCGGCCCGGGTCCAGGAGGCCGTGGACGGGGTCCGGGCGCTCGTGGAAGAGCTGTTCTAGAGGCGCTTCTTCCCCAGCGAAATCAGCGCTAGGCTCGACGACGGGGCGTGTCGCAGGGTGCAGCTATGGCCAGGATCGGGCCGAGGATCGCGGGCCTGGGCGTGTTCCTGCCCGAGCGCAGACTCTCCTCCAGTGAGCTCGACGCCCGCATCGGTCAGGCCGAGGGCTGGATCGAAGCCAACTTCCGCATCCGCGAACGCCGCGTCGCCTCGCCTGAGGAGACCTCGTCGCGCATGGGCGCCCAAGCCGCGCGCCGGGCGCTCGCCGCCGCCGGGCTGGCGCCGGCCGACCTGGATGTCCTTGTCGGGGCCTGCGGGGTGATGGAGCAGCCGATTCCCGGCACCGCCGTCCTGATCCAGCACGAGCTGGGGCTAGGCGCCTCTGGCATGCCGGCGTTCGACGTCAACGCCACCTGCCTGTCCTTCCTGACCGCCCTCGACGTCGTGGCCATGGGCGTGCGGGCCGGGCGCTGGCGCCGCGCCCTGATCGTCTCGGCCGACATCGCCTCGGCGGGCCTGGATTTCTCCGACCCCCAGGGCTCGGTCATCTTCGGAGACGGCGCGGCCGCGGCCGTCATCACCGCAGACGAGACTGGATCGGACCTGCTCGCCTACCGGCTCGAGACCTATTCGGAAGGGCGCGACCTCTGCGTGCTGGAGGCCGGCGGCACCCGGGTGCGGCCAGAGACAGACATGGAGGCCTTCCTCAAGGCCACGCGCTTCCGCATGGACGGCCCCGGCGTGTTCCGCGCGGCCGGCCGACGCGTGCCCGCCTTCGTCGACCGGGTGCTGGCCGAGGCGGGCGTGAGCCGTGACGAGATCGCGCTTGTCGTTCCGCATCAGGCCAGCGCGCACGCGCTCGACGTCCTGCCACGGCTGGTGGGCTTTGACCGCGACCGCTTCGTCGACATCCTGGCCGATCACGGCAACCAGATCGCCGCCTCGCTGCCGACCGCGCTCGCCCGCGCTGTCGAGGCCGGGCGGCTGAAGCGCGGCGACCTCGTGCTGCTGCTCGGCACCGCCGCCGGCCTGTCGCTGGGCGCGGCGGTGGTGCGCTACTGAGATGCGGGTCCTGGTCACGGGCGCGACCGGCTTTCTCGGCGGCCGGGTCGTCGCGGCCCTGGTCGCGCGTGGTGATGAGGTCGTGGCGACGGGCCGGGCCGTGGATCGAGCTCCGGGCGGGGTGAGCTTCGTCCAGGCCGACCTGGCCGGAGCAGGCGCACCCGAGCGACTCCAGACGATAGGCCGCGTTGACGCGGTGGTGCACGCCGCGGCCCTGTCCTCACCCTGGGGACCCTGGCCGGCCTTTCGGCGTGCGAACGTCGAGGGCACGGACGCGGCGCTGGCCGCCGCACGGAGGCTTGAGGCGCGCCGCTTCGTCTTCGTCTCCTCGCCCAGCGTAGCCTTCCGCTTCGCCGACCAGTTCGGGGTGCTCGAGGCGGATCCTCTGCCCAAGCCCGTCAACGCCTATGCGCGCAGCAAGCAGGCGGCCGAGGAACGGGTGCTCGCCGCCCGCGATGTCGGCCCCATCGTCCTCAGGCCGCGCGGCCTGTACGGGGCGGGCGATACGGCCCTTCTGCCCCGACTGATACGGGCGGCACGGTCCGGACCCCTGCCCCTGCTGCGCGACGGCCAGGCGCGGACCGACCTGACCCACGTGGACGATGTCGCCGCCGCCGTGATCGCCGCGCTCGATGCGCCGAGCGAGGCGGAGGGGGCTGTGTTCAACGTCTCGGGCGGAGAGGCCCTGTCCGTGGTCGCCGTGGCGGAGACGGCTGCGGCCCGGGCGGGTGTCGCGGTCCGGTGGCGGTCCGTGCCGGTCGCCGCGGCGCTCGCCGCCGCGCGGACCGCCGAAACGCTCTGGAGCCTCGCGCCCGGCCGGCCGGAGCCCCCGATCACCGCCTACGGGATCGGCCTGTTCGCCTATTCCCAGACGCTTGATCTGACGGCCGCCCGCGAGCGGCTGGGCTGGTCGCCCGGAATCAGCTGGGAGGAAGGTCTCGACCGCACCTTTCGTAGCGCCCCATGAGCGCGGAGTTTCCGACCTCCGCCCTGGTCGCGGCGCCCGAGCGGCTTGTCCTGAAGGATGGGTCCAAGGCGGTGCTCAAGCTGCCGGTGCGCTACGGCCTGTTCCTGCGAAACGGGCGGCCCGCCCTCATCGACACAGGCTACACCTCCCGCGTCACCGAGGGTCCGCGCAGCCTGGCCCTGAAGCTCTACGCGGGGGCGCTCCAGCCTCGTCTCCAGGCCGACGGCCTGATGGCGGCGGCGCTCGCGGCCCACCGGTTTGAGCCTTCCGACGTCAGCGATGTCATCATCACCCACTTTCACGCCGACCATGTGTCGGGCCTGAGAGACCTGCCGAATGCCCGCTTCCACGCCAGCGCCGCAGGCTACGAGCGGCTGAAACGCGCCGGGGCGCTCGGGCGGCTGCGCCACGGTGTCTTCTTCGAGCTGCTGCCAGTGGACTTCGCGGACCGGCTGACAGCGTTCGAGGCGGCGCGCCGCGTCGAGGCGCCGCTCGGTCTCGGACCGGCCGCCGACCTGTTCGGCGACGGATCGGTCCTGGCCGTGGACCTGCCCGGCCACGCCGCCGGTCATCATGGCGTGCTGTTCGCCGGTGACCCGCCCGTTCTCTACGCCGCCGACGCGCAATGGATGATGGCGGCGTTCGACGACCGGGCGCCCGGCTTACCGGCCTCGCTGGTCGCCGAGGACCTGGCGGCCGCGCGCGACACAGACGGCCGCATCCGGCGCTTTCGCGAGGCCGGCGGGCGGGTCGTGCTGTGCCACGACCCGGCGGCGCTGCCGTGAAGCCGCACGCCGTTTTCGCCCTGGCCGCCTTCCTCGAGACGCGCCGGCTGCAGCGCAGCCTGCGGACGCCCGAGGACGTGGCGCGGCATCGCGAGCGTCGCCTGCGGGCCTTCTTCCGCCACGTCCCGCGCGCGCCCTTCTACGCCGGTATGAAGCCGAGGCGCCTCGAAGACCTGCCCATCGTCGACAAGGCTCAGGTCAACGCCCGGTTCGAGGCCTTCAACATCGCAGGCGTCACCGCCGACGAGGCCTGGGCGGCGATCGCGGAGGGCCGCCGTGTCCGAGGGCTGATCGCCGGATGCAGCACCGGCACCAGCGGCAATCGCGGCCTGTTCCTCGCGAGCGAGCGCGAGCGCTTTGTCTGGCTCGGCGTCATGCTGGCCAAGGCCCTGCCGGACGTCCTCAGCCGCCGCCATCGCGTGGCCCTGGTCCTGCCCGCCGCCAGCGAACTCTATGAGGCCGCGCCAGACTCCGGGCGGTTGGCGCTGCGCTTCTTCGATCTGAGGGCGGGACTGGCCGCCTGGCGCGACCAGCTCGACGCGTATCGGCCCGACGTGATCGTCGCGCCGCCCAAGATCCTGCGCGCCCTGGCCGAGTCGCCGGGAGCGCTCGCCCCGGCCCAGGTCTTCTCGGGCGCCGAGGTGCTCGATCCGCTCGACCGCGCGGTCATCGAGACGACCTTCGGCGTCACGGTGCGCGAGATCTACCAGGCGACCGAGGGCCTGTTCGGTGTCGCCTGCGAGCGCGGCGTGCTGCACCTGTGCGAGGACACGGTCGCCTTCGAATGGGAGCCGGTCGCTGGGTCGCGTCTCGTCCAGCCACTGGTCACCGACTTCACGCGGCGGACCCAGGTGATGGCGCGCTACCGCATGAACGATCTGCTCGACTTCGCCGAGGAGCCCTGCGCCTGCGGCTCGCCGCTCCGGGCCGTGCGGGCCATCCACGGGCGTCAGGACGACATCTTCGACCTCGGCGCGCTCGTCACGCCGGACATTTTGCGCAACGCCGTCGTCGACGCCGACCGCCG
>NZ_JANJTL010000137.1 GCF_024711105.1 Brevundimonas sp.
TTCATCATCCACGCGGCATGGCTGCGTCAGGCTTTCGCCCATTGCGCAAGATTCCCCACTGCTGCCTCCCGTAGGAGTCTGGGCCGTGTCTCAGTCCCAGTGTGGCTGGTCATCCTCTCAGACCAGCTACTGATCGTAGCCTTGGTGAGCCTTTACCTCACCAACTAGCTAATCAGACGCGGGCCGCTCCAAAGGCGATAAATCTTTCCCCCGAAGGGCACATTCGGTATTAGCTCAAGTTTCCCTGAGTTATTCCGAACCTAAGGGTACGTTCCCACGTGTTACTCACCCGTCCGCCACTAACCCCGAAGGGTTCGTTCGACTTGCATGTGTTAGGCCTGCCGCCAGCGTTCGCTCTGAGCCAGGATCAAACTCTCAAGTTGAGTTGACATTGACTCCAGATCATCGGCCCGAAGGCCGGTTGCGTTCTGGTTTGCATAGTTTCTTGACGAGTTCCCACAAACGCCGATCCGAAGATCGGTATTCATGGTGTCTTCAAGAGACCGCAAGTTCGTCAGTGTCGAGATGGCTCGAAGCCATCGCCAGGACACCGCCGCCTGCGTTTCTCTTTCCAAATCAACGATGTCAAAGACCGAAACCACCGGAGTGGCCCCACCCGTTTAACGCCCGGTGGCCGGCGGAGGCGGCGATTTAGTCGCCGCCGATTTCGAAGTCAACCGGCTGTTTCCAGCTTTTTTTGCGGCCCTCGATCCGGAGATCGTTAGACACAAAAAGATCGCTTGGGCCTCCCAGGGGTTGCCCCGTACGGTCAAGCGATTCGATTGAAGCGCGGAAGATATGTTCGGCCGGCGGGAAAAGCAAGAGCCTTTCGGCTCCGGTTCTTCGTGTCGCCGCCCGTCTCCGAGCGAGGCGGCGATATACGGGCGCGCTCTGGCGGACGCAAGCGCCAAATGACTCTTTCGGCGGCTTTTTCGCCTACCGCGGGTCCGGCTCAACCCGCTCCGATATAGGCCTTCATGCTCTCGGCCTCGAAGGTGGCTTCGGCGATGCGCGTCTTGACCAGGTCGCCGATCGAAACGACGCCGACCAGCCGCTTGTCCTGGAGCACGGGCAGGTGGCGGATCCGGCGGTCGGTCATCCGCTCCATCAGGGTGTCGACCGTTTCGGTGGGCTCGGCGAAGACGACATCGGCGGTCATGTACGACGACACCGGCCTGGCCAGGGCCGATTGCCCGTCGCGCGCCACCGCCCGAACCAGGTCCCGCTCCGACAGGATGCCGACCACCCGATCGCCCTCGCAGATCACCAGGGCGCCGATCCGCTTGTCGTCGAGCTGGCGGGCCGTGTCGCCGAGCGTGTCGCCGGGCGCCGCCCGGAAAACGTCGGAGCCCTTGTCCTTCAGGATTTCGGCGATGAGCATGGCCAGACCTCCTTTAAGGAGAACACCGTCGCTCAATCCCGGGTTCGACGCAAATCCTGTCCGCCTAACGGGGGCCCCACGGACCTGACCGCGCGTCGGACGGCGGAGGCGCCTCGAAAGGGTCGGCCGGCTGCGGCGTGTCTCGCGAGCCGAATAGCCTGAGCCATGGCCCGACCAGCACCAGACCGGCCACGAGTCCCAGGATGTGGGCATCCCAGGCCACGCCTCGAACGCCGGTGCCCGGATCATAGCCGATCAGGCCGATGATCAGGTTGGCCCCGACCCACGCACCCGCGACGGTCAGGGTCCGGCGCGCGAACAGCGGCTGCAGCCGTCCGTCCGGCGTCATCAGCCGCGTCGCCGCTCCGATCAGGCCGAAGACAGCCCCGGACGCGCCCACCAGGCTCACCGGCGCATTCATGTGCAACAGCGCGTGGCCGACGCCGGCGAAGACGCCGCACAGCAGAAAGAAGCCCAGGAACGCCAGCGCCCCGCCAAGGCGTTCGCCGAGCTTGCGCGCCAGGGGCGCGCCGAAGGCCAGCACCCCGATCGCGTTCATGCCCACGTGTCCCCAGCCGTCGTGCACCCCCATGTGGGTCAGGACGCCTTGCCACCGGCCGTCGGCCAGGTCGGATGGGACCAGGCCGTATCGTGTCCCCCAGGCCTCGACGCCGCCCATGCGAGATTCGAGCAGGTAGAGGCCGACCAGGATCAGCGCCACGGTCACGATCGGCCACGGCGCGTTGAACGCCTTTTCCCTCTGCGGAGCTTCCAAGCCTTCGGGCGCCTTTCGGATGAGGTTAGCGAATCTCAAACGCTTCTTAAGAACCTTGACCCACTTTGGCACGCATCTAGGCGCCCAAGGTGTGCGCCGAAAGACGTCAGGACCGGTTCCGGATGATTCGACTGAGCGCTCTCAACAAGGTCCGGACCGTGGCGGTGGTCGCCGCGGCCGGCCTCGCGGCCGCCGCGTGCACGTCCCCGGTGGCCGGTTCGCGCGGCATGTACGCCCAGCCGATCGGCTCGGCGCCCGTGATCGCCAATCCGACCCCCTATTCGCCCGCCCTGTACTGCCTGGCGGACTGGGCCCGGGCCAACGGCCGGCCCTCGCCGCGAATCGCGGTCGGCCGCATCGCCGATTACACCGGCCAGGTCGGCGAGAACGGCCGGGTGATCACCCAGGGCGCCTCGCTCATGGCCATCACCGCGCTGGGCAAGGCGGGCGCGCGCCAGGTCGAGCGCTATGACACCTCCGTCTCCGAGATGGAGATGCGCTATTCCGGCGCCATGATCCTGGGCGAGGGCGAGGCCGAGACCCCGGGCGGCCCAGCCGAACCGCGCCGGCTGATCGCCGGCTCGGTGCCCGGCTCGGACTACGTCATCCAGGGCGGCGTCACCGAGGTCAATTTCAACATCCGCAACACCGGCGCCGAGGTCGGCGGCCAGAACGCCGGTCAGGACGATCCCTCCACCGGCGGCCTGTTCCAGCTCCGCTGGGCGGTCATGAACGTGGCGCTTGACCTGCGCGTCGTCGACACCCGCACCCAGGAGATCGTCGACGTCATCTCCTATCAGAAGCAGCTGATCGGGCGCGAAGTCTCGCTCGGCGTGTTCGACTTCCTGAACGGCAACACCTTTGACCTGTCGGCGGGAACCAGCGGCCATGAGCCGGTCCAGCTGGCGGTGCGGGCCCTGGTCGAGCGCGCCGTGCTCGAGATCATGGCCAACCTCTATGGCGCGCCGGGGCCGGAGGCCTGCCTGGCGGTGTCGGGCGACCCCCTGTTCGGCACGGTCGGCCCGACCGGCGGCTACTATCCGGCCTATGACAACATCGGGACCAACAACGCGGGCAGCCGCGCCGACCCGTCGCGCTGGCACGACCGCCGCGACCGCGACGTCCGGGGCAGCCGCTACTAGGGCCTAATCCAGCGCCCCGATGCCGGGCAGGCCGCGCATGCGGCCGGCCGAATCGAGCCCGTAGCCAACCAGATAGCGGCCCGGCGCCTCCCAGCCGACGAAGTCCGGCGTGATCGCCCGCGGCTCCGGCCAGGGCTTGCGGGCGAAGACGGCGGTCAGGACCCCGGAAGCCCCACGCGTCTTCAGGTGCTCGGCCGCGAACGCCATGGTCAGCCCGGTGTCGAACACGTCGTCCAGCAGCAGAACCTGCCGGCCGGTCAGGTCCCTCTGGGTGTCGGCGCGGATCTCGACCCGGCCCTTGCTCTGCTGTTCGTCGCCGTAGGAGGCCAGCCACAGGGCCTCGAACCGCACCAGCCGTCCACGCCGGGCCAGCGCCCGGGTCAGGTCCGCGGCGAACCAGATGCCGCCGGTCAGCAGGCAGACGGCCACCGTGTCGTCGGTCACGCGCGGGGCGATCTCGGCCGCCATGCGGTCGATCCGCTGGGCGATCTCGGTTTCGGAAAGCAGGATTTCGGGGGTCGGGAGGGGCTCAGCCATGCCCGGCGGTGGATACCGCCTCGGCGTCTTCGCTGTCGAGGGCGTGCGCTTCCTCGACCGGCAGGGGCTCGGCTTCCGGGATCGGGCCGTGGTCGACGTCCAGCGCCGGCCTCAGGCCCGGATCGGCCTCTTCGGCGTGCTCCGCTGCTTCCGAGGGCGCGTCCCGGGCCGGCAGGGCCGGGGGCGCCGTGCGCCGCAGCTCCGGCGCGAAGGCCAGGTCGACGTCCGCGCCATGGCCGCGCGGATCGGGAATGGTGGCGCTGAGATAGAGGACATGACCCGGCGCGATGGGCTCGGCCGGCGGTTGCACGATGCGGGTGTCGATCCGGCCGCCCTCCCCGTTCAGCAGGGCGACGCGCACGGGCGGCGCGCGGCGCGGCTCGGCGCGCACGTTGCGGACACGGAAGGTCACCTCCACGGCGCCGGAACCCGGCGGCCCCGCACGGGCCACCACCTCCTCGAACTCCAGCCCGGTAACGTTCACCGGCAGGCCCACCGCCGCATAGGCCGCGGCCGCGCGCGGCACGGCCTCCACCACATCGACCCGGAACAGATAGGCCGAGCCGATCAGCCCCAGGCCGACCGCGCCCATGAAGGCCCAGACCGCGCCGTGCACGATGGCCTTCTTCAGGCGGCGCTGTTCCTCGGCGCGGGCGCGCAGGACCTTGGGCAGTTCGGGGCCGGTCAGGGGCGCCTCGGGCGTCAGCGGCTCGCTGGCCATGCCGATGGCTCCGACCTCGGGATCGGCCACCAGCTCCAGCGTCTCTTCGCCCTCGGCCCGCCAGGCATGGCCGCACGACGTGCAGCGCACGGTCCGGCCGTTCGGCCCCACCGCCTGGTCGGGAACGAAATAGCGTGTGGAACAGTCGGGACAGGAAAGTATCATGTGCGGACAGGCGTGCTCACGCCTGCTCTCCCCGAGATCGTCCGTCCCGTCATGTCCGCCCAAGCCGTCGCGCCCACGAGCCCCGCCGTCCGTTTCGACTCCGTGGCCTTCCGCTATGGCGGTGAGGGGCCGGAAGTGCTGAGGGATGTCGCGTTTACCTTGCCGAGCGGCTCTTTCCACTTCCTTACCGGCCCGTCCGGCGCCGGCAAGAGTTCGCTGCTGAAGCTGATTTATCTCGGCGCCCGGGCCACTTCGGGCTCGGTGGAGGTGTTCGGTCGCGACACCGCGCGAATCGGGGCGGCCGAGCGCGCCCATCTTCGCCGCCGAATGGGCGTGGTGTTCCACGACTTTCGCCTGGTCGATCATCTCAGCGCATTCGACAACGTCGCCCTGCCGCTGCGCGTCGCCGGCCAGAAGCCGCGCGCCTATCAGGAGGATGTCAGCGAACTCCTCGCCTGGGTCGGGCTGGCCGCCCGGGCCGACAGCCTCCCGCCCGCCCTCTCGGCCGGCGAGAAGCAGCGGCTGGCCATCGCCCGCGCCGTGGTCGCCCGGCCCTGGCTGATCCTGGCCGACGAGCCGACCGGCGCCGTCGACCACGACATGGCCCTGCGCATCCTCAAGCTGTTCGTGGAGCTGAACCGGCTGGGCGCGACCGTCCTGATCGCCACCCACGACCGCGAACTGGTGGGCCGCTCGGGCATCCCTGAACTGCGGCTTGAGCACGGCCGCCTGACCCGGAATGCCGCATGAGCCGAACCGCCTATCGTCCGGGCCCGCTGCTGCCCGCCCGCGACGGCCGCGACGTGGCCCTGTTCGCCGTGGTCGCCATCCTCTGCGTTCTGGCCTGCCTGGGCGCCATGGCGGCCTCGGCCTCGGACCGCGCCGCGCGCGGCTGGGTCCGCGACATCCGCTCCGAAGCCACCGTCCAGATCAGCCCCCGCCCGGACGAGACGGGCGCCCAGGCCGCCGCCCGCGCCGCCGAGGTCCTGTCGGGCGTTCCGGGCGTCACCGAGGCCGCGGCCCTCGAGAGCGAGCGGGCCGAGGCCCTTCTGCGCCCCTGGCTGGGCGAGGCGGTGCTCCAGGACCTGCCCCTGCCCCATCTGGTGACCATCCGGCTCGATCCCGACGCCCCGGCCCGGCCCGAGGCGCTGAACCGGGCCCTGGCCGAGGCCGGGCTGGAGGGCCGCGTCGACGATCATTCCGTCTGGCTGGCCGACGTGGAGCGCGCCGCCCTGACCGCCACGATCGGCGCGGTCGTGCTCGGCCTGCTCGCGGCCCTGGCCGCCGCCGCCGCCGTGGTCTTCGCCAGCCGGGCGGGCCTGGCCGCGCGCCGGGGCCTGATCGCCACGCTCAGTCTGGCCGGGGCCACCGACGACTTCATCGCAGGCCTGTTCCAGGCCCGCTTCGCCTGGCTGGCGGCCGTGGCCGGCGCCGCCGGCGCCCTGGTCGCCTGCGCGGTCGCAGCCGTGCTGATCCTGATCGGCGGCGGCGACGGCTTCACCCCCGCCCTGCCGCTCGCCTGGAGCGACCTTCTGATCACGGCGCCCGCCCCACTGATCCTGGCCGGCTTGGCGGCGGTGGCGGCGCGATTTACCGTAGCGGGGCTGTTGCGCGACGGCGCGGACCTGGAGACCTGAGCGGAATGCGGTTTCTCGCCTTCCTTGTCGTCATCGCCGTGATCTGGTTCGCGGGCCTGATGGCCTTCGCCGACCGGGTCCAGCGCTCGACGCCCGCCGTCGATCCCGGCCGCGCCGACGGCATCGTGGTGCTGACCGGCGCCTCGGACGCCCGCATCACCACCGCCATGCAGCTCCTGCTCGACGGCCGGGGCTCGCGGCTGCTGGTCTCCGGCGTGAACCGCGAGGTCCGCCGCGAGGAGCTGCGCGCCCTCACCCCCGGCCCCAACCGCCTGTTCGACTGCTGCGTCGATCTCGGCTTCGACGCCGAGGACACGCTCGGCAACGCCCAGGAGATCGCCGCCTGGACCGAGGCCAAGCGATTCGACAGCCTCATCGTGGTGACCAGCGACTACCACATGCCCCGCGCCCTGCTCGAGATCCGCGGCCTGATGCGCGACGCCGAGCTGATCCCCTATCCGGTCGAGACGCCGTCGCTCGACACCGAGGACTGGTGGCGCTCGGGCCAGGGCATGCGGCGCATGACGCTCGAATACTCCAAATACCTCGTGGTCCTGGTCCGCGAGGCGGTGCTGCGGCTCTTCCCGGAGCAGCGCGACGAGGCCGCGGCCGCCCAGGGCGCGGCGACCAAGGCGGCCGTGAATGCTTGAAATCCGTAGGCTGCTGTTCGCCGCCTGGCTCTATCTGTCCATGCCGGTGGTCGCCATCGGCCTGTCACCGGCGCTGCTGCTGCCCCATCGCTACGCCATGGGCGTCATCAAGATCTGGTCGGCGGTCGTCATGTTCGGCCTGCGCTGGATCATGGGCGTCACCGTCGAGTTCCGGGGGCTCGAGCACCGCCCGTCGGGCGCGGCCCTGGTCGCCGGCAAGCACCAGTCGATGCTGGACGTGGTCGTCCCCTTCGCCGTGCTCCCGGACCCGTGCTTCGTCTTCAAGAAGGAGCTGATGTACGCCCCGTTCCTGGGCTGGTTCGCCCTCAAGACGGGCATGCTCCCCGTCGACCGCGCCGCCCACGCCCGCGCGCTCAAGGACATGACCTCAAAGGCGCGCGACCGCCTGAAGGACGGCCGCCAGGTCATCATCTTCCCCGAAGGCACCCGCCAGCTCCCGGGCGCGGCGCCGGCCTACAAGCCCGGCGTCGCCGCCATCTACCGCGACCTCGAAGCCCCCTGCTGGCCCGTCGCCACCAACTCCGGCGAGCACTGGCCCGCCAAGGGGATCAAATTCGTCCCCGGCCACGTCGTCTTCGAGTTCCTCGAACCCATCCCCGCCGGCCTCAAACGCCCCGAGTTCATGCGCGAGATCCAGGCCAGGATCGAAGCGGCCTCGGCGCGGCTGAGCGGGGGGTGAGAGTGGCGGGGCTGAATGTCCGCTATGGGTGGAAAGCGGACATTGGCGCGCTATGTCGGCTGGAACTGAAGGGCGGCGAGGTCAACCTGCCGCAAGTCCACGGTCTCACCCGCAAGGTCGCCGTGCTGGAACCCCTCCAGCGTTGAGGGGAAGCCTCCTTCAGCCCAAAGGATGAAGTCCATCCGGTTCCCCTCTCCATGCCCGACCAGAGCCACTGAGGGGCCGTTGATCATGCTGACATCACCAAGGGGCGACCCGAGGGTCCGATCAACTTGAAACGCGGTGTAGAAGCCGTGTCCGGTGTTCTCACGTTCCACTAGGCTGGCGGTGTTGAGCAGCGTCCAGAGCGCCTCCCGCTGAGCCGCTGTGAGTTGCACTCCCGCCTCGCAGATGAATCGGAGCGCATGGGTCTCAAGTGGAGTGAAGGGCAGCATAACCCACCATTAGCCCGGCTTTCGGATGTCCGCTAAGGGTGGAAAGCGGACACGGCTATCGCTGCCGAATGGGGTTTATGGTGATGCAATGCTGATTTCAAAGCGAGACGCCGCGCACGCGCTTTCATCGGCAATTACTCGCTTCGGCTTAGCCTTGAGCGATTACGATGATGGTTTTCTATTAGTTGGTCGCGGATATGCCATCCAGATATTTTGGGACTGGTCGGGTGTCTCGTTCGTATACATCGACCTTAATTCCGGTGTTCGGATCGATATTCTCGAATATCTGCTCAATCGGCGGAGAGCCAAATTGAGATTTCCCGGATACGGACAGGTGGAACGTATAAGAGATCGGCACATGATCGCCATGTCTGCGTTCGCGGACCACTTAGTGCGGGGCGGCTCTGATATCGGAGTTGGTGAAAAGACATGGCAGGCAGAACTGCGCGAAGCACCCGACAAAGCGCCGCCTGATATCCTTGAGCAAATTCGGCTGATGGCCCGTCACAGCGATGGCTCCTGAGCGGAAGCCCCCAAGATCGGGATCGGTTCCCAAAAGCCGCGCTCCAATGTCCGCTATGGGTCGAAAGCGGACTCTCGGAATGTCCGCTTTGGGGCCTGGCGCGCGCCCCGTTCTTGTCATCCCGGAAGCCGGATAGCAGCTGTCCGCGACAACCGCGCCGCCGCCCCGTTGTCCCGGCTCTGCGCTTCACTTGGCCGGGATGCAAAATCAGGGAGAGCCTCAGGCCCGAACGCCCCTCCCAACCGCCGCGGCCTCGCGCTATGACCCGCCCATGACCCTGCGCACCCTGCTTCTGTCCGCCGCCGCCCTGGCGCTCGCCACGGCAGCCTCCGCCCAGGAGGCGGACCTGATCCTGTTCGGGGGGCCGATCCACACCGGCGACGAGGCCCGGCCCACGGCCGAGGCCGTGGCGGTGGAGGACGGGGTCATCCTCTATGTCGGCGATCGCGCCGGCGCGGAGGCCCTGGCCGATGCGGTCACCCGACGGATCGACCTGCGCGGCACGGCGATGTTCCCGGGCTTCACCGACGGCCACGCCCACCTGATCGGCATCGGCCAGCGGGAGATGACCCTCAACCTCGAAGGCTCCGCCTCGGTCGCCGAGGCGATGCGGCGGCTGGCCGCCTGGGCCGAGGCCAACCCCGAGGGGCCCATCTTCGGCCGCGGCTGGATCGAGACCCACTGGCCCGAGGGCCGCTTCCTGAACCGGCAGGACCTCGACGCCGCCGCGCCCGGCCGGGTCGTCGTCCTGGTCCGCGCCGACGGCCACGCGCTCGCCGCCTCCACCGCCGCGCTAGAGGCCGCCGGGATCACCTCGGCCAGCACCGCGCCCGACGGCGGCGAGATCCAGCGCGAGGCGGACGGCGCGCCGTCCGGCGTCCTGATCGACGCGGCCATGCCGATGGTCGAGGCCCTGCGCCCCGCCGACACGCCGCAGGCGCGCCGGCAGGCGCTGCGCACCGGCGTCGAGGTCTATGCGTCCCAGGGCTGGACCGGCGTCCACAACATGAGCGTGGCGTGGGACGACGTGGCGATCATGGAGGCCATGGCCGGCGAGGGCGACATGGACATCCGGGTCTACAACGCCGTCGACCTGGCCGAGGCGGAGCCGCTGCTGGACGGCGGGCCGCGCGCCACCGGCGACGGCCGCGTCATCACCCGCTCGATCAAGGTCTATGCCGACGGCGCGCTTGGCTCACGCGGCGCGGCCCTGTTCGAACCCTATGCCGACGCCCCCCACACCCGGGGCCTTATGCAGACCACCGCCGAGGCCGTCCTGCCCGCCTATCGGCGCGCGCTTGAGGCGGGCGTCCAGATCGCCACCCACGCCATCGGCGACCGGGGCAATGACGAGGTGCTGGACTGGTACGAGGCCGCCGGCGTCACGCCGGACGCCCGCTGGCGCGTCGAGCACGCCCAGATCGTGCGGCCCTCGGACCTGCATCGCTTCGAGGACGACGGCGTGATCGCCTCGATGCAGCCCAGTCACGCCATCGGCGACCTGCACTTCGCCCCGGCCCGCCTGGGCGACGCCCGGCTCGAAGGCGCCTACGCCTGGCGGACCCTTATCGAGGACGGCGCCGTGGTCGTCGGCGGCTCCGACGCCCCGGTGGAGCGCGGCTCGCCGCTGATCGAGTTCTACGCCGCGGTGGCCCGCCGCGACCTGCAGGGTTTCCAGGGGCCCGACTGGCGTCCCCAGGAGGCCGTCAGCCGCGCCCAGGCGCTGGCCCTGTTCACCACGGCGCCGGCCTACGCTTCCTTCCGCGAGGACCAGCTCGGCATGATCCGTGAGGGCTACGAGGCCGACTTCACCGTCTTCGACGTGGACCTGATGACCGCGCCGGTGGAGGCCATCCCGAACGGCCGCGCGCTGCTGACCGTCGTCGACGGCGAGGTCGTCTATCGGGCGGAAGGCTGGTAGGGCCTCAGGCCCGGCCGGCCCTCAGGATGGCCTGTTCGTCCATGGCCGCGCTCTCGCGGCGGGCCAGGGCGGCCAGTTCGTTCAGCCGGGTCACCTCGGCGACATGCTCGAACTTCTTGAGCTCCTCGAAGGCGGCCATCAGGGCGTCGCGGGCGCCCTCCTCCTCCATCTCCATGGCGCGAAGTTCGGTCGTGGCGCTGTCCTTGCGGATCTTCCAGCCGTCCAGATAGGCCTCCAGCAGGCCGCGCTGGGAGGCGTCAGCCCGGGCGTGATCCGTCTCCAGCTCGCGCTCGGCGTCCAGCACCGCCAGCCGCATCTCGGCCGTGGCCCGGCGCGTGGCGATCTCGGCCAGGCGCTTCTGGAGCGTTTCGACCTCATAGCCCGAGATGCGGATGAGCGACTGGGCCCACTGGGTCATTAGGACGGCTCCTTGATCATGCCTTGGTTCAGTATGGCCTCCAGTCGCGCAAACGACTCGTTAAGAGGCGTCACATCGTCCTTGGCCTGGGTCAGAAAGCCCTCGAGCGCCGGGTTCAACGCGATGGCCCGATCCACGATGGGGTCCGAGCCGGCCCGATAGGCCCCGATGCGGATCAGCTCTTCCATGTTCTGGTAGGCCGACAGGCACTGGCGCGCCCGCCGGTTCAGCTCGCGCTCCTGCGGCAACTGGCAGTCCGGCATGGTCCGGCTGACCGACTTCAGGACGTCCACCGCCGGGAAGCGGCCGCGCTCGGCGATCTTGCGGTCCATGACGATGTGCCCGTCCAGGATCCCGCGCACCGCGTCGGCGATCGGCTCGTCGTGGTCGCCGCCGTCGACCAGCACGGTGAACAGGCCGGTGATCGGCCCGCCCCTGCGCCCGTCCGCCCGCACCGGCCCCGGCCCCGCCCGCTCCAAGAGCTTGGGCAGCTCGGAAAAGACGGTCGGCGTATAGCCCTTCGTCGTCGGCGGCTCGCCGGCGGCCAGGCCGATCTCCCGCTGCGCCATGGCGAAGCGCGTGACCGAATCCATCAGGCACAGCACCTCCAGGTCCTGGTCGCGCAGGAACTCCGACAACGCCATGGTCATGTAGGCCGCTTGGCGCCGCTTCAGCGCCGGCTCGTCCGAGGTGGCGACCACGACGATCGAGCGGCGCAGGCCGGCTTCGCCCAGCGTTTCCTCGACGAACTCGCGGACCTCGCGGCCCCGCTCGCCGATCAGCCCGACCACGACCGCGTCGCAAGAGGCCTCGCGCGCCAGCATCGACAGCAGCACCGACTTGCCGACGCCCGAGCCGGCGAAGATGCCCAGCCGCTGGCCCCGGCAGGTGGTTACGAAACAGTCGAGCGCCCGCACCCCCAGGTCCAGCCGCTCGCCCACCCGGTCTCGCGAGTGCGCCGCCGGCGGCGAGGCCCTGAGCGGATAGGGCGTCCGCCCGCGCGGCAGCGGCCCCTTGCCGTCGATCGGATTGCCGAAGGAGTCGATGATCCGGCCCAGCCAGGCGGTGGTCGGTCGGACCACCGCGGCGTCGGCCACGACCCGGATGTCCGAGCCCGGCGCCACGCCCTCGACCGGGCCGAACGGCATCAGCAGCGCCTTGGAATCGCGGAAGCCCACCACCTCGGCCGGCAGGGCCTCCTGCCCGCCCGAGCGGCCGATCTCGGCGCGCGAGCCGACCGAGAGCCGGGAAAGCGCCCCCCGGGCCTCGATCAGCAGGCCGGACACGGCGGCCACCTTGCCGGTCACGACAAGCGGATCGACGGCCCGGACGGCGGAGACGAGATGACGCAAGACTGGCCCCGAGTGCTGGCCTTCACTCCTGCGGGAACGTGGTTAACGGCGGATGAAATCAGGCCGCGAGACGCCTCAGCGGACCGCGCGCGACATAGCCGAGCGCGGCCATCCGAACGGGCTTCGGCGCCTTGCGGAACACCAGCGCCGTGACGGCGGCGCCGGCCAGCAGGCCCAGGCCCGCGGTCAGCCGCGGATGGTTGTGGGCGGCGGTATAGACGCTGAACGGCCGCTGCAGCTGGTCCGAGCGCACCTCTCCGTCCGAGCCGGCGGCGTGCAGGTTGTCGCCCGGGGTCTTGGGGTCACTGGACTGCTGCACCTTGGGCATCATCCAGCCGTAGAAGCGGTCGGCCAGCTTGGGCGAGATGTTCTTGAGCATGACCATCTGGCGGCCAGCGCCGCCTACGGTGACGCTGTGCTTCTGGAACTGGGCGGCGTGCAGGATGGCGTTGGCCACGACCTCCGGCGCATAGACCGGCTGGGGCACCTGGGCCTCGCCCTCCATGTAGTTGCGGGCGTGGCGCGGGAAGGGCGTGCCGATGCTGGCCGGCTTGATCAGGGTCACGGCGATGGGCGCACCCTCGGCCCGCAACTCCATGCGCAGGGCGTCGGTGAATCCCTTCACCGCGTGCTTGGAGGCCGTGTAGGCGCCCATCAGGGGGGCGGCCATGTCCGACAGGATGGAGCCGAGGTTGATGATGGCGCCGCCGCCCTCGCGCTCACGCAGATGGCCGGCGGCGGCGAGCGAGCCGTTCACCACGCCCCAGTAGTTGGTCTTGAACAGTCGCTCCTGGTCGGCCAGCGGGACCTGGCTGAGCTCTCCGTAGAGGCCCACGCCGGCGTCATTGACCCAGGTGTCGAAGCCGCCGAAGGCCTCGGTGGCGGCCTCGACCACCTCCGCTATCTCGTCCTGCTCGCCGACGTCGGCGGCGACCGCGATGGCCCGGCCGCCCACAAGGCGGATGTCCTCGGCGATGCGCTCCAGCTCGGCCTCGTTGCGCGAGACCAGGACCACGGCGGCGCCGGCCTTGGCGGCCTTTTGCGCGGTGGCCAGCCCGATGCCGGAGCTGGCCCCGGTGATGACGATGACCTGGTCCTTGAGGGGCTTCAGTTTCGGCTTCATGGGAGGGCTCCTGCGTTGCTCGCGGGGGCAACCGGAGCGGCGCAGGCAATGTTCCCCGCCAAACTCACCCGAGGCGGCGCAGCATCTCCTCGGCGAAGACGGTGAGGCCGTCGTCGCGGGCGCCCATGACGATGATCCGGTCGCCGGGGCGGGCCAGCTCCATCAGGCGCCCGGCGCAGGCGTCCCTGTCCGGCAGGGCCTCGGCCTGGACGCCCAGGCCGCGCAGGTCCTCGGCGAGGTGGGCGGAGCCCACGCTGCGGTCAGCGGTCCCCCCGAAATAGACCGGCTCGGGGATCAGCAGCAGGTCGTCGCACGCGAGGCCCTGCGCGAAGGCCTCGGCCAGTTCGGCCCGCATCAGGCGGATCGGGCCGTAGCCGTGGGGCTGGAACATGATCAGCAGCCGGCCCGGAAACGCGCGCAGGGTGGCGAGGGTGGCCGCGATCTTGTCGGGGTTGTGAGCGAAGTCGTCGATGACGGTGACCCCGCCGGACGTGCCCACGACCTCCAGGCGGCGGCGCACACCGCGGAAGCCGGACAGGGCCTCGGCCGCCTGGTCGACCGGCACCCCCAGCGCGCGCGCCGCGGCCACGGCGGCCAGGGCGTTGGAGACATTGTGCAGGCCCGGCGTGAGCAGGCGGACGATGTGCGAACGGCCGTCCTCGGCCAGGCGGAAGTCGACGCCGTCGGGCCGCTCCTGCGGCCCGCAGGCCAGGAGGTTCGCGGCCGGGTCGGACAGGCTGTAGGTGATCATGCCTTCCTGTCGCGCCTCGGCCAGGCGGCGGGTTTCGTCGTTGTCGAGGTTCAGGACGGCGATGTCGGCCTTGCCGGTGAAGGCGGCGAAGAGCTCGCGCAGCTCGTCCATCGACTTGTGGTCGAGGCTGACGTTGTTCACGACCGCGACGGTCGGGGAATAGAGCGCGATGGAGCCGTCGCTCTCGTCGATCTCGGCGACGAACAGGTCCGGCCCGCCGACGCGGGCCGAGGCGAAGGGCGTCTCCTCGGTGACGAAGTTGCGCATGTCCGCGCCGTTGACGACGGACGGATCCAGGCCGGCGCGATCCAGGATCCAGGCCAGCATGGCCGTGACGGTGGACTTGCCGCTGGTGCCGGCCACACCCACTCGGGACGAGGCCTGGCCGAACAGCTCGGCCAACAGCTGGGGCCGGCGGCGCACCTCGGCACCGACGGCGCGGGCGGCGACGAGGTCAGGCACGGTGTCCTCGACGGCGGCCGACGCCACGACCAGCTGGTCCGGCCGGGTTACACCCGAGCCGTCCTGCGGATGGAGCGCGATTCCGCGGCTTCTCAGGAAGTCGAACTTGGCCGAGCCGCGGGACTGGTCCAGCGCCCGGTCCGAGCCCTCGACGGCGAAGCCTCTTGCCCGCATCATGAGGGCCAGGGGCGCCATGCCGCTGCCGCCGACGCCGCAGAAGAAGTAAGAGGTCTCGCTCATCGGGCCTCCTTAGAAGGGGCGACCGGCGCGGGCAATCTGGAGACGATCATTGGCCGAGGCGCCGTTTCGCATAGCTGTCGTCGCGCCGGCAGGCCGCTTCACGCCCGAGGCCGCCGAGCGGGTCAAGGCGATCGCCGGGGCGCGGCCGGGACGACCGGTCGAACTCCATTTCCATCCGCAGTGCTTCCTCTCGCACGGGCACTTCGCCGGGGACGACAGGGCCAGGCTGGAAGCCGTGGTCGAGGTCGGAAACGACGCGCGTTTCGACGCCGTCTGGTTCGCGCGCGGGGGCTATGGCTCCAACCGCATCGCAGAAGCCGCGGTCGAGCGGCTGACGCCCGAGGCGCTGGCCAAGCCCTGGCTGGGCTACAGCGACCTCGGCTTCCTGATGGCCGGCCTGTTCAGGGCCGGGGCGACCCGGGTGGCCCACGGCCCGATGTGCAACGACGTGGTCCGCCCGGGCGGCGAGGCGGCGATCACGCGCGCGCTGGACTGGCTGGTCGAGGGCGACGAGGCTGCCTGCGAGCCCGCGGCGCTCAAGCGGTCGAGCCTGGCCTTCAACCTGACGGTCTTCTCCAACCTGCTGGGCACGCCGCTGGAGCCGGACCTGACCGGCCGCGTCCTGATGCTGGAGGAGGTCTCGGAGCACCACTACCGGATCGACCGCAGCCTGTTCCACGTCAGCTCCAACCCTACGGTGCGCAAGGCCGTCGGGCTGATGCTGGGCCGCTGCTCGGACATCCCGGCCAACGACCCCGACTTCGGCCAGGACGAGGAAGCCATCGCGCGGCACTGGTGCGAGGTCTCGGGCGTCGACTGGCTGGGCCGCGCCGACATCGGCCACGACGTGGACAACCAGGTGGTTCCGTTCCGGTGACGGGCGGACCTGCAGTCCGCAAAAAACACTGCAACTGCCATTTACTGCCATCTGGGAAGAGCGGGTGGAGGGATGATCGGACGAGGGCGGCGGGCATCCCGGTAGTGTAAGGGCCACCGCAGGGGATGAGCGTTCGCGGCGTCGAGAAACTTGGCTTCTGTCGAGAGCACAGGGACTTCCCCGACTTCAAAGCGGGAGCCCTTCGAGCTTGGCTTCGACGGGGTGTTCACCTGAACCTGGTGGACTGGCGCACCTGAATGGGGCCGTTCTGAACGTCCGCTATGGATGGAAAGCGAACATTGGCCGTGCAACGCTGGGCGGGGTCCCCACTGGCCGATCTGGATTAGCGTTCTCAGCATGGTCACCCTGCCGCTCCTTCAGCCTTTGAGGGCTTCCCGCATGGTCGGTGTGGCTGCGATGGTGGCGATAGGGAGCGCATGTGCATCTCAAACGGTGACGGTCGTACAGGCTAATTTGGCGCGAGACCTGACCTACCGGACCGAATGCGGGGCGCTGACGATCGAACCAGCAGTCGTGTCTGAGGATCTCCGCTACGTCGCTTTCGCGCGGGACTTCGACTGTCGACCCATGGGGCTGGAGGTTGGAGACCTGGTCAACGACCGGCGCGTGGCTGTCTTCGACCGGAATGGCACGCCCTGCCATTCGAGAGACACATCGGGGGACGTTCGGTTCGTGGGGAGAGAGTTGATTTGGCTCTGCGCTCCTGGCTCGGCGTTCGATCCAGCGCAACCGTTCGTGTCGATCTACAGGTGGTCTGCACCATTTACCGCACCGCCAGAGCGCCAAGACGTATGGCTGCCCTTCGACGATACGCATCTCGTGACGGTCGCCTCCTTCGCAGTCTCGCCGGATGGCGGCCAGATTGTGGTCGGGCTCATCGCCAATCAGCCGCCGATCACACGCGCGGGAACGGGCCATGTCTACGCCATCGACCGGCAGGGCCAGCTCACCGACCACACGGATGAGGCAGTGCCCGATGACAGCGCCAGCAACTGGCTCCCGGCCCTGGATGGTCTTTTCTGGACCCAGAGCGGGATCACGGTGTTTGGAGGCGAGGGGCCCAGCAGGCAGCTGATAGCGACGCGAATGGACCCCGCCACCTTCGAGCCTGTCGAGTCCTGGCGTCTGCCCTACGCGCCCGGTCGTTCCTCAGCGCACCTGAGCCTGTCATCCAACGATATGGTCGGCGTTTTTGCCGGCGAAGGGGCTCGTGAGCAGCCCTTCTTCGATGTCTACGACTTGGCCCGCCGCCAAATCATTCGGCGCTTTCCGAGCGAGGACATGGGGCTCCGGAGGCGGCATGGGTGGGGCGAGGTGTCCCCGGACGACCAGATGGCGACCTGGCTGGACCAACGCACATGTCAGATCGAGGTGCATAGAGGCGAGCAGTTCGACAGCCGTCACACTATGGAGTTTCCGGATCGGGATCGGGATCGTGAGTGTGGCGGCCAAGTGCGCGCGCTCACCGGCCAGCGCGTGCTGATCAACAACAACGTCACAATAGCCGTTCGCAGCGTGGACGACTGAGCCTCCCACGACCGGACTCTGGGAGCCAAGAAGCCGGGGGCGGCAAGTGTGCGCAAGGGCTCGAAGCGAACTTGGCCGCCACCTCCCCTCCTGGTTCCCGGGCCCAAAGGAAAGAGCCGCCCGCCGTGAGGCGAGCGGCTCCGGTCCCGGCGGTGGACCGCGGGGTCGGTGGCGGGCCGCTGGCCCGCCGCCGGGATGTCCTATTCGAAGTCCTGACCCTCGTCGGGCTCCGGCGCGCCCAGCAGCTCCTCGGCGATCTCGCCGGAGTGGCCGCGGACCGCCTGCTCGATCGAGGCGGCGATGTCCGGATTGGCCTTGAGGAACTCGCGCACGTTCTCGCGGCCCTGGCCGATGCGCTGGCTGTCGTAGGAGAACCAGCTGCCGGACTTCTCGATGACGTTGGCCTTCACGCCCAGGTCGATGATCTCGCCGAGCTTGGAGATGCCTTCGCCGTACATGATGTCGAAGGTGACCTCGCGGAACGGCGGGGCGACCTTGTTCTTGACCACCTTCACGCGGGTGGCGTTGCCGACGATCTCGTCACGGTTCTTGATCGCGCCGGTGCGGCGGATGTCGAGGCGGACCGAGGCGTAGAACTTGAGCGCGTTGCCGCCGGTGGTCGTCTCGGGCGAGCCGTACATCACCCCGATCTTGTGACGGATCTGGTTGATGAAGAGCACGATGCACTTGGACTTGGAGATGGAGCCGGTCAGCTTGCGCAGCGCCTGGCTCATCAGACGCGCCTGCAGGCCCGGCAGACTGTCGCCCATCTCGCCTTCGATTTCCGCGCGCGGCGTCAGCGCCGCGACCGAGTCGACCACCACGATGTCGACGGCGCCGGAGCGAACCAGGGTGTCGGTGATCTCGAGCGCCTGCTCGCCGGTGTCGGGCTGGGACACCAGCAGGTCGTCCAGGTTCACGCCGAGCTTCTGGGCGTAGACCGGATCCAGCGCGTGCTCGGCGTCGACGAAGGCGGCCACGCCGCCCTTCTTCTGGACCTCGGCCACGGTGTGCAGCGCCAGTGTCGTCTTGCCCGACGATTCCGGGCCGAACACCTCGAGCACCCGGCCGACCGGCAGGCCGCCGATGCCGAGCGCCAGGTCCAGGCCCAGCGAGCCGGTCGAGACGGACTCGATCTCGGCCACGACTCCGGCCTTGCCGAGCTTCATCACCGAGCCCTTGCCGAACGCCCGATCGATCTGGGCGAGCGCCGCTTCCAGAGCGCGCTGCTTGTCGCCGTCTTCCTTACCCACGAGCCTCAATGCCGATTGCGCCACAGCCTTGTTTCCCTTTGCCACGATTCCTCAAGTCGTTCCGGAAAAGGCCCGCTACCGACCCACCCTTGCGACGCCTGACTATGTGCACGGTTTGTTCCGGTTCGCAATATGTTCTCTTTTTCGGTTCGGCCGTGGTGCGTCCGCTTTTGTCGCGCCTGCGCCATCGCAGCGGGGAACCGGGTTCGACGGCGCCCGTTTCCGCTCCCTGACAGGGAGGGGCCACCGACCAGGAGGTCCAGATGTCGAAACTGCTCACTCTCACCAGCGCGCTCGCCCTGGGGCTGGCGGTCGCCACTCCGTCCGTCGCTCAGGGACGGGGAAACGGCCACGGCGGCGACCACGCCGAACGCGGCGGAGATGCGCGCGGACCGGACCGCGCTGAAACCCGCGGGCGGGGCCATGACCGGGAGGTCGTTCGCGTCCGCGCCCAGCCGGACGACCGAGGCCGGGGCCGAGGCGATGATGATCGCGGCGATGACGACCGCGGCCGCGGCCGGGGCTCCGACGAGGGGATGCTCGGGCGCGCCGTCCGCGACGCCGAGCGCAGCCAGGACCGCCAGCGCCAGGTGGTCCGCGAGGTGCGCGAGGTCGAACGCCGCGCCGAACGCGACGTGCGCCGCGAAGTCGAACGGCTTCAGGATCGCCGCGACGATCGGCCGGTGGTCATCATCCGCGACCGGGACAGGGGCCTGATCCAGGGCTGCCCTCCGGGCCTGGCCTGGCGCAACAACGGCTGCCTGCCTCCGGGCCAGGCGCGCCGCATCTCCCGCGACCGCGAGGACGCCTGGCGCCGCTATGATCGGTTCTGGAGCTGGGATCGCGACGACCGCTACGTCTACCGCTACGATGACGGCTATGTGTACCGGCTGAACAACCAGGGGTCGCTGCTGGGCTATATCCCGGTGCTGGGCGGCGCGCTGGGTCTCGGCAATGTCTGGCCGCAGCAGTACGCCTATGAACCGGCGCCGCGGTATTACACGGACTATTACCGACTACGGGATCCGTACGACTACCGGTACGCGGACGGCGTGATCTACGGCGTCGATCCGCAGACCCAGGCGATCCGGCAGGTGGTGGCGCTGGTGACCGGCCAGCCGTTCACGGTCGGCCAGCCGATGCCGGCGGGCTATGACGTCTACAACGTCCCCTACGCCTACCGCAGCCAGTACATGGACACGCCGGACCGCTGGTACCGGTACAACGACGGCTACGTCTATCAGGTGGATCCGACCACCCAGCTGGTCCAGGCCGTCATTCAGCTGCTGACCTAGAGGAGTCCGTCGATGCGCAAGATGATGCTGTGGGCGGCCGCGCCCCTGGTCCTGCTTACGACGGCGGCCTGCCAGCGGGTGGAGGAGACGCCCGCCGAGGCCGGGACCGGCATGGCCGAGCCTTCGTCGCGGACCCTGGCCGCCGGCCTGGACGCCGACCACGACGGGTTCAACGCCCTGGTCGAGTCCTCGGGGCTGGCCCCGGTGCTGGAGGGGGTGGGACCCTACACCGTCTTCGTCCCGTCGGACGCGGCGCTGCAGGGCGCGGGCGACCTCGACGATGAGGCGATGAGCGCCCAGGCCGCGGCCCTGCTGCGCGCCCACATCGTGCCGGGCTCATCGACCCGGGACGACATCCTGGCGGCGCTGGAGCGGGAATCGAGCGGCCAAGTCCAGATGCGGACCATGGCCGACACCCTGCTGACCTTCACGCGCGAGGGCGAGACGGTGATCGTCACGGCACCCGACGGCTCCAGCGGCCGGCTGACGGGCGAGGAGACGGTGGCCAGCAACGGGGTGATCCAGCCCGTGGACGGCCTGCTCGTGGCCGCCGGGGAGGCGTCCACAGCTACGGCGGGCGGTTAAGGACGATTTCCCGCAACCTTCCGGTCGGCTGTGCTGTTGTTCGCGCTCAGCCGCCGGGAGGGAGCCATGTCGCCGGATCATCCGCTCTATCGCCGCTGGGTCGAGGCCTTCGGCGAGCCGCCCATCGTGGACGACCCGCTGATGGTCGAGCAGCTGCTGCGCGAGTATGGCCTGGTGTCTGAAGGCGCAGACTAGGCCCGCTCGGACCACTCGCGCACCACCCGCTCCAGCACGTCCAGCGGCATCGCGCCGCCGTCCAGCACGGCGGAATGGAAGCCCTTGATGTCGAACCGCTCGCCCATGCGGGCGCGAGCCTCGGTCCGCATTCGGTCGATCTCGGTGTGGCCGATCTTGTAGCCGCAGGCCTGACCCGGCCAGACGCAGTAGCGCTCGCACTCGCTCTCGGCCGCGCCGGGCGCGAGGCCAACCGTTTCGATCATGTAGGCGATGGCCTGCTCGCGGCTCCAGCCGAGCGCATGGATGCCCGTGTCGATGACGATGCGGGCGGCGCGGTACAGGAACGACTGGTGGTAGCCGAGCATCCCCTCGGGGAAGTCGTCGTACATGCCGAGCTCGGCCGCCAGCTGCTCTGCGTAGAGGGCCCAGCCCTCGCCGTAGGCGTTGAACCCGAGCGTCTTGTGCAGCAAGGGCGTGCCTTCGGCCTCCAGCGCCAGCGAGCCCTGCAGGTGATGCCCCGGCAGGCTCTCGTGGTAGGTCAGCGTCGGCAGCGCCCAGCGCGGCCAGATCGCCGTGTCCACCAGGTTGATGTAGTAGGCGCCCGGCCGCGAACCATCCAGCGAACCCGTCTGCGCATAGCCGCGCGGCGCGCCGAGCTCGATCGCCACCGGCACGCGGCGCACCTCGACCCGGGCGCGAGGCATGCGCTCGAACACCTCAGGCATGCGGGCGGTGACCGCCTCCACCTGGCGGTTGAGGTCGGCCAGCAGGGCGGCGCGACCCTCGTCGGTGTTCGGATAGAGGTGGCGCGGGTCCTGGCCGAAGGCGGTCAGGCGCGCGCCGACCGAGCCGTCGGTGTAGCCGCGCTCACGCAGCAGCGGGTCGGCCAGGGCCTGGATCTGGGCGACCTGGTCCAGGCCGATCTGATGCGCCTCGGCGGGCGAGAGGCCGGTCGAGGTCTGAAAGCGCAGGCACAGGTCGTAATAAGCCTCGCCGCCCCGGCGCGCGCCGATGCCCGCGTCGTGGATGGCCGAGGGCCGGATGCGGCGCAGCTGGGCGATCTGGGCGTCGAGGGCCGAGGCGATGGGCCCGTTAACGATACCGCCCGCGCGGCCCCCCCAGTCGCCGGCGAGACCGGCCTCGGCGGTCTTGCGGACTAGTGGCTGGACCAGCATGGCGTCGAGTCCGGCGCGCAGCGCGCCGAGCTGGGTCAGGGCCTTGTCGAGCACGAAGTCCGGCGGGACGATGCGATGGTCCGAGGCGTCCACAGCGGCTCGCTCGGTCTCGTGGCCGAGGTTCTCGGCGAAGTCCGACAGCCGGCTGAGATAGGCCTCGGCGTCGTCGGCGGTCTCGACGGAGTGCTGGCTGTCGAGGAAATCCGGAACGGCCTGATAGGACCCCGTCAGCTGGCTGATCACATAGGGGCAGGGATACATGTAGCTGTCGACGCCGCCGAAGGGCACGGCGGCGATCTCCACGGCGCGGTCGGACATCCAGACCACCGTGTCGAAATCCGAGAGGTCGCGTCCGCGAAGCGGGGCGCGGTCTATGGCCGCCAGCGCCGGCGCCGCCTCCGCCAGCGGCTTCAGCACGTTCAGCCGGTCCGTATAGCTCCGGCTGTCGAGACGGGATTTCAGGTGGGCCCGCTCGCCGACGTCGAGGCCGAGGCCCGTGGCCCCGATGGGAGACGCGATCAGGAAGGCTTCGAAAATCTGGTCATAGAGAATCCGCGCCATGGTGGCGGCGGGCGGCCGCTCCGTGCCCGTCGGCGAAGCCGGGCCTGTCGACAGAGTCCCGCAGGCGGTGAGCAGGCCGGAGCCGGCGGCCCCCAGCAGCAGGTGACGGCGATTGAGCACGGCGGTTCCTCCCGGATGCGGCCCGCACCATGGAGCGCCGGAGAGCTCAACGGCAAGGCCGATCCTTGATCCCCTCGCGCCGCACGGCGTTTAAGGGGTCATGACCAAGACACGAAAAGCCGCCGTCCTGACGATCCGCAACGCCCGCGCCTCAGACGTCAAGGACATCTCCGCCCTGGTGGCGAAGGTCTACAAGACCATGCCGGCCTATTCGCCGGGGATGCTGCGCGGCCAGATCGCCGCCTTCCCGGACGGCCAGTTTGTGGTCGAGTACGAGGGCGAGATCGTCGGTTATGCGGCCGGATTCCGCATCGACGAGAAGACGGCGATGTCGCCGCATACCTGGACCCAGATCACCGGCGGCGGCTACGCCGCGCGGCACGACCCGAACGGGGACTGGTTCTATGGCATGGAGGTCTGCGTCGACCCGGACCGGCGCCGCCTGCGGATCGGCCAGAGGCTGTACGACGCCCGCCGCGACCTGTGCGAGGCCCAGAACCTGAAGGGCATCGTCTTCGGCGGCCGCATGCCGGGCCTGTCAAAGAAGAAGAACCCCTATCCCGAGCCCGAAGCCTATCTGGACGCGGTCACCGCGCGCCGGATGAACGACCCGGTGATCGGCTTTCACCTGCGCAGCGGCTTCGAACCCGTCGGCGTGCTGAAGGGCTATCTGCCGTCGGACGCGGAATCGAACGGACACGCGGCCCACATGGTCTGGCGCAATCCCTATTTCGTGCAGCAGGACGCCAAGAAGGGCGCGGCCTTCGCAGTCAAGGAGAACGTCCGCGTCGCGACCGTCCAGCTGCAGGCCCGCAAGGTAGCCAGCTTCGAGGAGTTCATCTCCAACGTCGAATATTTCGTCGACATCACCTCGGACTACCGCTCGGACTTCGTGATCTTCCCGGAGCTGTTCACCCTGCAGCTGCTGTCGCTGGAGCCCAAGCGGCTCACGCCGGCGGAATCGATCGAGGCTCTGACCCGCTACACCCCGCGCTTCGTGGAGGCGCTGCGGCAGATGGCGGTCAGCTACAACATCAACATCATCGGCGGGTCGCACCCCACCCAGACCGACGACGGCGACATCCAGAACGTGGCCTATGTCTTCCTGCGCGACGGGTCGGTCCACGAGCAGGAGAAGATCCACCCGACCCCCAACGAGCGGCACTGGTGGAACATCAAGGGCGGCGATCGGGTCCACGCGATCGACACCGACTGCGGGCCCATCGGGGTGCTGATCTGCTATGACTCCGAGTTCCCGGAACTGGCCCGGCGCCTCGTCGACGAGGGCGCGCGGATGCTGTTCGTGCCGTTCTGCACCGACAACCGGCAAGGCTATCTGCGCGTGCGCTACTGCTCGGCCGCGCGCGCCATCGAGAACCAGTGCTACGTCACCCTGTCCGGCAATGTCGGCAACCTGCCGAACGTCGAGAACATGGACATCCAGTACGCCCAGTCCTGCATCCTGACGCCCTGCGACTTCCCCTTCGCGCGCGATGGCGTAGCCGCGGAGGCCAGCGAGAACGTCGAGACCGTCACGGTCGCGGACCTGGACCTGTCCGACCTCGCCTGGGCCAAGTCGCAAGGGACCGTTCGCAACCTCAGGGACCGCCGCTTCGACCTCTACAAGACCGTCTGGGCCGACGAGAAGTGAGCGCCGTCAAGACGGACGTCCTGATCGTCGGCGCGGGCCCGGCCGGCCTGACGGCCGCGACCTATCTGGGGCGGTTCCACCGGCGCGCGGTGGTGGCCGACGGAGGCGAGCCGCGCGCCGCCTGGATACCGCTCAGCCACAACATGCCGGCCTTCCCGGAAGGTGCGGGCGGCGAGACCATCCTGAAGCGCATGCGCGACCAGGCCGAACGCTACGGCGCCGAGATCCGGCCCGGCCGCATCCGCAAGCTGACCGTCAGCGACGACAGCGGCTTCGTCGGCTGTTTCGAGGACGGCGGCGAGGTGCGGGCCCGGGCGGTGCTGCTGGCCACGGGCGTCGAGGACCGCCGCCCGCCCCTGCCCGGCGTCGAGCGCGCCATCGAACGCGGCCTGGTCCGCATCTGTCCGATCTGCGACGCCTACGAGGCCACCGGCAAGTCCATCGCGGTCATCGCCCGCGGCGAGAAGGGCGCGCGCGAATGCGCCTTCCTGCGCACCTATTCCGACCGGGTCGCCCTGATCCACGTCGGCGAGCCGGAGGATATGGCCCGGCGCGGCGACCTGGAGGCCCTGGGCGTGGAGGTGATCGACACCGCCTTCGACGAGGTCCACATCGAGGACGACCGCATCACCGCCCTGTCCTGGGAGGGCGAGGCGCGCAGCTTCGACGTCCTCTATTCGGCGCTGGGCACCGACGCGAACGTCAAGCTGGCCGTGCAGCTCGGCGCCGAGCGCAGCGAGGACGGCCGCCTGGTCGTCACCGACCACATGCAAACCAGCGTGCCCGGCCTCTACGCCGCCGGCGACGTGGTGCTGGGCCTCAACCAGATCGCGGTCGCCACCGCCGAAGCCGCCATCGCCGCCACCGACATCCACAACCGCCTGTGCCAGGCCGACGGGATGCGGCTTTAGCCATCCCTCGCCCGCGCAGCGGGAGAGGAGGGCCCCGCCACGCTGAGCGGAACGCGAAGCGATTGGGCGGGAGGTGAGGGAAATTCCACTGGGCTGGGCTAAGGCCCTCATCTCCCGCGCGGACCTGCGGCCTACGGCCTCCGGTGCGCGGGGCCCTCTTCTCCCCTGACGGGGCGAAGAACCTGGATTAAGCCCCCGACCACTCGCGGATGCGGCGTTCCAACACCGCCATCGGCATGGCGCCGGCGAGCAGGCCCTGGTCGTGGAAGCCGCGCAGGCTGAAGCGGTCGCCCATGGCGGCGCGGGCCTCCTCGCGCAGGTTCAGCCAGACGGTCTGGCCGACCTTGTAGGAGCAGGCCTGGCCCGACCAGACGCAGTAGCGCTCGATCTCGGTGACCCAGGGGCTTTCCGGCTCTCCCAGGTGCTCGGTCATGTAGCGGATGGCCTGTTCGCGACTCCAGCGGTGCTTGTGCATGCCGGAATCGACCACCAGGCGCACGGCGCGGAACAGGTAGGACTGCAGGTAGCCGATCCGCCCCCAGGGGTCGGTCTCGTACATGCCGATCTCGTCGGCGAGCTGTTCGGCGTAGAGCGCCCAGCCCTCCGAATAGGCCGAGAAGCCGATCACCTTGCGCAGCATCGGTATGCCTTCGGCCTCGAGCGCGAGCGCGATCTGCCAGTGGTGGCCCGGATTCGCCTCGTGATAGGTCAGGGTGGGAAGCGTCCAGGTCGGGTTCTCGCCCGTGTCCCGCAGGTTGATGTAGTAGGCGCCCGGCCGCGAGCCATCCAGCGCGGGGCCCTGGTAGTAGCCGCCCGGCGCGCCGGCCTCGATCGACGGCGGCACGCGGCGGACCTCGACCGAGGCGCGCGGCAGCTGGCCGAACAGGGGCGTCAGTCGCGGCGTGATCGCCTCGATCTGCCGGTTCAGGTCGGCCAGCAGGCGTTCCTTGCCCTCGTCGGTGTTCGGATAGAGGAAGCGCGGATCCCGCGCCATGGCCGACAGGCGCTCGCCCGTCGTGCCCTGGGTCAGGCCCTGTTCGCGCATCAGGGCGTCCATGCGGCCTTCGATCTCGGCCACCTGCTGGAGGCCCATCTCGTGGACCTGCTCGCCGGTCATGTTGGTGGTTGTGAAGTACTTCAGGCCCCAGTCGTAATAGGCCTCGCCGTCGGGCAGCCGCCACACGCCGGCATCGTGGGTCGCGGTCGGACGCATGGCCTCCAGCGCGGCGATCTGGCGGTCCAGCGCCGGATAGACGGCCTGTTCGACCAGCCGCGCCGCGCGCTCGGCGTAGCCGGCGTCCAGCCCGGCCTCGGCGCCGCGGCGGGCCATGGACTGGGCGAGGACCGACTGGTCCGCCGGAACGGCCCGGACCTCGCGCAGCTGCAGCAGCGCCTTGTCGATGACGAAACCGGGCGGAGGAGCCCCGCGGCCCGCGTCGGTGACGGCGCGTTCGGTCTCCTGGTCGAGCGCCGTGCCATAGGCCTCGACCCGCGCCAGGAAGGCGTCGGCGTCGGCGGCGTTCTCGATGGAATGCTGGCTGTCGAGGAAGTCGGGCAGGCTGGTGTAGGCCGAGGCCAGCTGGTTCACGACATAGGCCTGCGGGAAGCCGCGCGCGCCGTACGGGAAGCGGAAGCCTTCCTCGGCGGTGTCGCCGGTGAACTTCACCGTGTCGTAGTTGATGGCGTCCATGCCGTGCAGGCGCGAGCGGTCGAGCGCGTTCAGCTCAGCCATGAATCCGCGGTTGATCTCGGCCTGGCGGAGGATTTCGGCCTCGGTCCGGTCGTCCAGCCGGGTGCGCGCCCAGGCGAACTCGGGCGTGCGGTCCAGGCCCAGGCTGGTCAGGCCCTCGGGGCTCGTCGACAGGGCCTGCTGGAAGATGCGCTCGTAGAGATCGTTGGCGGCGGCGGCCACCGCCGGGTCGGAGGCCGTCTGGCGCGCCAGGGCGCCTTGGCCGGACACGCCCGCCAGCGCCGCGCCGGCGGCGGCGGTCATGAGGAATCGGCGACGATCAAACATGGCTTTCAGCCTCCCAGCTGCCAGAGCGCGGCGGACGTTAGGCCCCCGGCGCAGCTTAGACGAGTGAAAGCTTGGTAGGGCGGTCTCCCTCGACCTACCGCTCACCCCGGCGAAGGCCGGGGCCCAGATCGTAAGGCTCAGTCTGAGGGAGGTTCCCACTCATCCGGATCTTTCCCGACCCGGAACATCTCATCGAAGAGATCCCGCCAAGTCGGATTGTTCTCCTCGATCAGGCGCAGTTTCCACGGACGTTTCCACTCCTTCAAGCGCCGCTCGCGGGTGAAAGCGCTCTCGCGGCTCGGATGCTCTTCGGCCCAGACCAGGAGCTTGCAGCCGTATTCGGCGGTGTAGCCCCCGTAGGTCTCATCGCGATGCTGCAGCGTCCGAACGTAGAGGTTGTCGGTGTGGCCGATGTAGGTCGTGCCGTTGCGCTGGTTGGCCATGATGTAGACCCAGAAGGCCATCCGCCGGCGTCCTATGATCTGGACCCCGGCCTTCGCCGGGGTGAGCGGGAGAATTTGACGCTACTACAGGTCGTTGAGCGCCAGCCTAAGGAAATCCAGGTCCGACCACTGCGGCGCCCGGCCCCGCAGGGCCAACGGCACGGCGCGGGACTGGCGGACGATGACCAGGTCGCGGTCGGGGATGAGGTAGAGCTTCTGGTCTCCGGCGCCGGCGGCGGCGCGGATGTCCTCGCCTTGGTCGGCGATCCCGGCGGCCTCCTCGCCCATGCCGTAGCGGCGGCGCGGCGCGATCAGGCCGGGGCGCATCAGCCAGAAGGTCAGGCCGTAGCCCGGGTTCTGGGGCGTCCCCTGGAAACAGGGCGCCAAGTCCAGGCCGCCGGCCCCGTCCATGACCCAGCGGCCCCATTTCGCCCAGTCCGGCGCGGTCAGCTGCGCCCCCGACGGAAGGGTCGGCTGGCCGCCGACGCGGCGCCAGCCGCGATCGCGCACGCCCACAGGGTCGAGCACCCGCGCCCGGATGAGGCCCAGCACGTCCTCGTCATAGCCGTCGCGGCGCAGGATCCGGCGCAGCATCTCGCCGAACACCTGATAGGGGCCCGGCCCGTATTCGAACCGCTCACCCGGCGCGAAGGCGAGCGGAGCGGCGGCCGCCTCCTCGTAACGCGTGGGACGCCCGAAACCGCCGGACACGACGCCGCCGGTCAGGGTCAGGAGCTGGCGGGTGGTGACCGTCGCCTTGGCCGGATCGTCGCGCCATTCGGTCAGGATGTCGGCGCAGGGCCGGTCGATGTCGAGCAGGCCCGAGGCCTGCAGCGAACAGGCCAGCACGCCCGAGAAGCTCTTGGTGCCGGAAGCCAGCTCCCAGGGCTGGTCCGGCCCGCCGCCGTTCGCATAGGCTTCGAACAGGGTCTGGCCGCCTTGCTCGATCAGCAGGGAGACCCCCTCGCGGCTCTCGGAATAGTCCCGCGCGGCGGCGAAGGCGCCGGTCGACTGGGCGCGGGCGGCTTGGCCCAGGCCGATGCCGAACAGGGCGCCTCCGGCGGCGAGCGCGCGGCGGGTGAGTTTCATCAGGGACGATCCGATTTGTGTGCTGGTCAAACGCACGGACGGAAGAATTCCGTCACGGCTCGCGTTGTTCCGCGGACGCCTCGCGGACGGCGCGGAACTCGGCGCCCTCGTTCCAGGTCGGCCACAGGCGGCTGTTGGCGAGATGCAGGCCGACGGCGTGGAGAAGGGTCAGGTCGCGGGCGGCGGCCTCCATGGTCCAGGTCTCGTCCCACTCGTCGGACGGCTGGTGATAGCGGTTCTGGACATAGTCCTGGCTGGCGGGGGTCGACCCGGTGAAGCCGGCGGCGGCGAACAGGGCCGGCACGCCGCGCAGCGCCAGCGGGAAGTGGTCCGAGCGGTAGAAGCCGCCCGCCTGGGGCGCGGGGTCTGTGATGATGGTCCGGCCGACCTCGGCGGCGTGCTCGGCCAGCAGGCCGTCCAGGCTGGACTTGCCCAGGCCGATGACCACCACCTCGGGCGGCGTCTCGGTTCCGGGCAGGAGCGAGTCCATGTTGATGTTGGCGACCGTGGTCTCCAGGGGCCGCAGAGGGTTGGCGGCGTAGTGATAGGCGCCGAGCAGGCCGGCCTCCTCCGCCGTCCAGGCCATGAACATCAGGCTGCGCTCGGGGCGGTCGCCTTCGGCGAAGACGCGGGCCAGTTCGATCAGCCCGGCGACGCCGGTCGCGTTGTCCACGGCGCCGTTATAGATGTCGTCGCCCGAGGCGTCGGGGGTGCCGCGCCCGTAGGCGTCCCAGTGGGCGCCGTAGATCACGGTCTCGTCCGGATGCGTGTCGCCGGGCAGGACGGCCACGACGTTGCGGGTCTCGACCCGGTCGAAGGTCTGGCCGAAGTCGATCGACAGGGTGACGCCCTCGAGCTCCACCGGCTCGAAATCGCGGCTGCGGGCCAGTTCGCGCAGGGCCGCCAGGTCCAGCCCGGCGGCGGCCACCAGTTCGGCGGCGGCCTCGCTCTGGATCCAGCCCTGGACCGGGACGCGCTCGGCCTCCCAGTTCTCGCGGACGATGTCGAAGTCCGGCGCGGCCGAGGAGTTCTGCAGGACCGACCAGGGATAGCCGGCGCCGGCGGTGTCGTGGATGACCAGCACACCGGCTGCGCCCTGCTCGGCGGCCTCGGCGAACTTGTAGACCCACCGGCCGTAGTAGGTCATGGCCCGGCCGTCGAAGAGGCCCTCGACCGGGTGGCCCTCGGGCGCGCCGAAGTCCGGGTCGTTGACGATGACCAGGATGATCTTTCCGGTCAGATCCATGTCGCCGAAGTCGTCCCAGTCCCGCTCGGGCGCGTCCACGCCATAGCCGGCGAAGACCACCGGCGCGTCGGTCAGGGTGATGCGCGGCACGGGCCGGTCGCTGGCCACCAGGATGTCCGGCCCGCGCTCGAAGGCGCGCGTCCAGCCGTTCAGCCCCTCGGCGGTGATGACAGCGGGTCCGGACTGCTGCGTGCGGCTGAGCGGCACGACCTGGAAGAAGGTCCCGTCGTCCCCTCCCGGCTCGAGGCCCAGGGCGCGGAACTGCTCGGCGATGTAGTCGGTGGTGAGGTGCTCCTCCGGACTGGCCGGCCCCCGGCCGGCGAAGGCGTCCGAGGCCAGCTCGCGGGTGTGGGCGTTCAGCCGGTCCGGATCGATCTCCTGCGCCAGCGCGGCGGCCGGCAGGAATAGGCCTGTGGCGAAAAGCAATCCAAGGCGATGCGACATCATCTTCTCCGTCATCCCGGACGGCCCATGGGGCCGATCCGGGACCTAAACGCTGGCCTCTCCGGCGCCGATCTCAGGACCGAGATCGCACCAGTCGGGGTTGGTCTTTTCGACCATGGCGATCTTCCACTCGCGCCGCCACCGTTTGAGGCGCTTTTCGAAAGAGATCGCAGAGTCTGCATCGGGAAAGGTCTCGTACCAGACCAGTCGCCGGCAGCGCCATTTGCGACTGTGGCCCTCGTAGGCGCCGGCGCGGTGCTGGAGAACTCGTGACAGCAGGTCGGAGGTCACACCGAAGTAGAACACGCCCCGGGGGCGGTGCGTCATGAGATAGACGGTGAACAGCTTTTCGGACGAGGCCACGGCTCCGCCTGCGTTTAGGTCCCGGATCGGCCCTGCGGGCCGTCCGGGATGACGTCGTTAGATTACGCCGCGCGCAGTTCCTGCTTCACGCGCTCGGCCAGGGTCTTGATGTCGATCGGCTTGGGCAGGAAGGAGACGCCCTCCTCGCCCTCGAGCAGGTCCGAGAACTCGGCCTCGGCGTAGCCGGAGATGAACATCACCGGTGCGTCGCCCAGGTAGCCGCGCGCCTTGCGGAGCAGGCTGGGGCCGTCCATGCCGGGCATGATGACGTCGGAGATGAGCATGTCGATCGTGCCGGCGTGCTCTTCGGCGAGCAGCAGGGCCTCCTCGCCGTCGGCGGCCTCGATGACCTCGTAGCCCCGTGCGCGCAGCAGGCGGGCCGCCATGCCGCGGACCATGTCCTCATCCTCGACGAAGAGGATGCGGCCGGCGCCGGACAGGTCGCGCGGCTGGGGCTTGGCCTTGGCGGCGGGCTTGATCTCGCCTTCTTCGGCGGCCTTGGCGGCGGGCAGGAAGATGCGGAAGGCCGCGCCGCCGCCCTCGGCCTCGCCTAGCGCGATGTGGCCGCGCGCCTGCTCGACGATGCCGTAGACGGTGGCCAGGCCCATGCCCGTCCCCTCGCCCACCGCCTTGGTGGTGAAGAAGGGCTCGAAGATCTTGGCGCGCAGCTCGGCCGGCACGCCGGGGCCGTTGTCCGAGACCTCGATCAGCGCCACGTCGCCCTCGGGCGCGTCGGCCCAGCCCTGGGCGCGGGCCTCGGCCGGGGTCAGCCGGCAGGTGCGGATGCGCACCACCGCCTCGCCCGGGCCGACATGGCCCTTCATGGCGTCGCGGGCGTTGACGGCGAGGTTCATCACCGCCGTCTCCAGCTGGCTCTTGTCGGCGAGTACCACCGGCAGGTCACGGCCGTAGGCGGTCTCGAGCTTCACGTCCTCGCGCAGCAGGCGGCGCAGCAGGACCTCGAACTCGGAGATCAGCTCACCCACGTCCAGCCGCTCGCGGCGCACGGTCTGTTTGCGCGAGAAGGCCAGCAGCTTCCTGACCAGGTCGGCGGCGCGCACGCCTGTCTGGCGGATCTCGTTCAGCCCCTCGTAGGAGGGATCGCCCACCGGGTGACGCGACAGGAGCTCGTCCAGGCGCAGTTGGATGGCGGTCAGCAGGTTGTTGAAGTCGTGGGCCACGCCGCCGGCGAGCTGGCCGATGGCCTGCATCTTCTGCGACTGGCCGAGCTGCAGCTCCAGCGCCTTCTGTTCGGAGACGTCGAACAGCCAGACGCGGCGGTCGCCGTCCTCGGGCGCGATGTAGAGGTGCAGGGTGCGGGCGGGCCCGGCCCCCAGCGCCGTCAGCTCCAGTGGCCCCACCGAACCGGCGGCGATCTTCTCGCGCGCTTCCGCCAGGCCCGCCGCCTCGAACAGGTCGGACAGACGCGCGCCGTTGCGGGCCTTGGGACCCAGCAGCACCGGCAGGGCGGCGTTGGCCTCAATGATGTCGCCGTCGAACAGGTCCAGGCCGCGCACCACCGCCGAGCCGAAGGGGGCGCCGGCCGCGGCGGCGCGGGCGCCGGCGGTGTCGGGCGTGCGGGTCATGTCCTGGCCGATGACCGGCAGGGCCGGGGACAAGACGCCTTCCGGCGCGGCGCGCACCAGATAGCGGTCGACCCCGGCGGCCGAGACCAGCAGCTCCAGCTCGTTGGACTCCAGTCGCGCCGAGGCGCGGCCGGTGCGGCCCTCGCGCGCCTCTCCGAAGGCCATGTAGAGGCCGGGCGCGGCGCGGCCCCGCGGGAGCCGCCGCAGGCCCGGCGCGGTCATCTTCCAGCCGGCGTTGGACGCCAGCACCCGGCCGTCCGCCGAGCATATGGCGGCGGGCTCTTCCAGGGCCGAAAGCAGGTCGTCGGCCTCGAGCTCGGGCGTGGCCTCCGACACCCGGCCGAAGGCGAACAGGCCGATCAGCGCGGTCGCCGTCAGTCCGGCCAGCAGGATCATGCCGGGCGCGGAGACCGGGTCAGCGCGGAAGGCCGGATAGGCGGCGGCGGCCACCGCGAGCATGAACAGCGGCGCGGCGGCGAACAGCCACGGGTCGACGCCAGCCTTCTTGACGTTGGTGCTCATCGGCCTCGCCCGGGCGAATCGGTCTTGGGGATCATATCACCGGTTCCTCCGCCCACGGCTGAGCACGAAGCCGATGACCTTTGCCACGGCCTCGAAGTGGGCGCGCGGGATGGTCTGGTCGACATCGACCGTGGCGTAGAGGGCGCGGGCCAGCGGCGCGTCCTCGACCACCGGCACGCCCGCCTCCTCGGCGACGGCGCGGATCTTGAGCGCGAGGCTGTCGACGCCCTTGGCCACGCACATCGGCGCGGGGGTCTCGCCGGCCTCGTACTTGAGCGCCACGGCGTAGTGGGTCGGGTTCATGATGACGACGGTGGCCTCGGGCACCGCGGCCATCATGCGCCGGCGCGCCCGCTCCATGCGGATCTGCTTCTGACGCGCCTTGACGTGCGGGTCGCCCTCGGACTGCTTGAAGTCCTCCTTCAGCTCCTCGCGGCTCATGCGCATCTTCTGGGCGAAGCGGAAACGCTGCCACAGCCAGTCGAGGCCGGCGGTGACCCCCAGAAAGGCCAGGATGGCCGTCATCAGGCTGCCGGCCATCTCCAGGGCGAAGGGCAGGACCGAGGCGGGCCGCATGGCCGCCAGTCCGGCCAGCTCGGCCGCGTGCGGTTGTAGCGTCAACCAGGCGATGACCCCCGTGGCGATCAGCTTCAGCAGCGTCTTGAGGAACTGGACCAGGCCGTCGGGCCCGAAGATGCGCTGCCAGCCCTTCATGGGCGAGACGCGGCTGAGGTCGGGCTTGAGCTTGTCCGAGGTCCAGAGGAAGCCGGACTGCATGAGGTTGCCCCCGGCGCCGGCGAGGATGGTCGCGCCCATGACCGCCGCCAGCACCGGAGCCGCCGCGAAGATCGCCATGCGGGCGATCTCCGTCCCGCCGCCGGAGTCCAGCAGGCCCAGCATGGCGTGCGGGCTGGCGATGAAGGGAACCAGTTGCTCGGCCAGGCCCAGGGCGAAATAGCCGCCGGTCCAAAGGATCACCCCGGTCGCCGCCGCCAGCGAAAGCCAGCTGGCGAGGTCCGGGGTCTTGGCGACGTCGCCCTTCTTGCGGGCTTCCTCGAGTTTCCGTGGGGTTGCTTCTTCTGTTTTTGATGCTGGGTCCTGGTCTTCCGCCATGGCCTAGCCCCCCGCGAACAGCTGGAGGAAGGCCCGGTAGCGGTCGATGAACACCATGCCGAGCACGCCCAGCGACAGGGCGAACACGGACAGGCCGAGCAGGATATTGAGCGGCGCGGCTGCGAAGAAAATCTGAAACTGCGGCATGACCCGGCCGACGAGTCCGGCCGCGAGGTTGAAGATCAGGCCAAAGACGATCACCGGCGCCGCCAGCTGGATGCCCAGCGCAAAGGAATCCGCCACGGTCCGAATCGCCAGCTCGGCGGCGTCTCCCATCATCAGGGGCTCACCCGGCGTGATGAGCCGGTAACTGCCGGCGATGCCGGCGATGAACAGGTGGTGCAGGTTGGTCGCGAAGATCAGCACCACGCCAAGGAGGGTCAGAAACGCCGCCAGGGTCGTGCCGGGCTGGGCCTGCAGCGGGTTCGCGGTCTGGGCGAAGCTGAGGGTGGACTGCAGCGCGACCACCTCGCCCGCCACGCCCAGGGCCGACAGGAAGATGCGGATCACCGAGCCGATCATCAGCCCGATGATCAGCTCGCGCAGGATCCACCCGAACATTCCGCCGGTGGTCTCCGGCAGCGCAGGCAGTCCGACACCTATCACCGGCGTCAGGGCCAGGGTCAGGAGCAGGGCGAAGGCCAGACGGATGCGCGGCGGGACGTAGGACTCGCCGATGCCCGGCAGCAGCATGATGATCGCGCCCACGCGCGAAAAGATGAGGGCCGCGCGCCAGACCTCCTCGGACGCCGCGTAGGGCTCCATCTCACATGCCCGCGATGCGGCCTGCGATCTGCTGGAAGAAGCCGCCGAGCAGCGCGCCCATCAGCGGCAGGAAGACGAGCAGGGCCACGAAGATCGCCAGGATCTTGGGCGCATAGATCAGGGTGGCTTCCTGAACCTGGGTCAGGGCCTGCATCAGGCCGATGACCACGCCGACCACCAGGCCGACGATGAGCACCGGCGCCGACAGCTGGATGGTCAGCCACAGGGCGTCACGCCCAACGTCCAGAACCTCGACCCCGTTCACGCTTCACTCCCGACGAACCCGGCGGATTTTGCCGGGCGCGTGGTTAACGAAGGGTTGGGATCAGGGCCTCCTGAACAGGTAGAGGCCGAACCCCAGGGCCGGCCGGCCGGCCGAGCGCCAGTAGTCCAGCAACAGGGCGGCCCGTTGCTGGACACGCTCCCGGTCGGGGTGGTGCGGGGTCTCCGCCGCCCAGCCGGCCACCGCCGCCTCGAGGGCGCCGGTGTAGGCGGCCCAATCCTCGTCCGGGCTGATGCGCGCGGCCACAAGCTCCAGCCCCGCCGCCTGCCCCCGCGCCCGCCAGCCGGCGTCGGTGGCGTAGTCGGGACGTCCCATGACGGCGTTCAGCGCCGGATCGGGTTCGCCTTTCCAGAACAGGTCGCCCCAGAGCAGCCACCCGCCCGGTTCCAGCCAAGCCGCCAGCCGAGTGAAATTCCCCAGCCCCGTCGAGCCGAGCGCGGCGAGCAGGCGCCACGGCGCCCCTTCGGCCGCCAGCACGTCGGCCTCACCCTCGCGCACCGTCACGCCTTGCGAGCGGTCTCGCGCGATCGCGGCCAGCACCGGATCGCGCTCGAAGGCCTCCACTGCCAGCCCCCGCGCCGCCAGCAGGCCGGCGGCGGCCCCGTTGCCGCAGCCCAGCTCGGCCGCCCGGTCGCCGGACCCGAGATCGGTGCGGTCGAGCATGGCCTCCAGCGCCGAGGCGCTGACCGGATTGCAGAGGTCCATCCGGGCGTAGGCGACGTGGTTCATCTGGAGCATTCGCACACCCTAGCGAGCCGCCCGCGCAAATCTACTTTACATCGTAAAGTGCTTTTGCTACATCGAGGCCATCCACCGGGAGACACCACCGTGACCGACGACCAGATCAAGTCCCTCAGGGACGACATCACCTACATGAAGGCGCTGGCCGACGAGGGCTCGCGCGGACCGCTGCTGGGCGGCGCCATCCTCGTGGCCGCCGGGCTGATCTTCGCGCCCGCCTCCATCGTGCACTGGATGATCGACACCCAGGTCCTGGCGGTCGGCCCCGAAGCGTATGGCTACCTCTGGATCGGGGCCGTGGTCATCTTCCTGGCGGCGCTGTTCGTCCTCAAGTCGCGGCTGGGCTCGCGCCCCGGCGCCTTCTCGCCGGCCAACCGCGCCTCCTCAACCGCCTGGATGGGCGTGGGCCTGTGCTGCTTCGTCCTCGGCCTGTCGATGGCCATCCTCGCCTGGCGCGCGGGGACGGAGGTTCCGCTGCTGTTCTTCCCGTCTCTGATCACCGCGCTCTACGGCGCCGGCTGGGCCGTGTCGGCGGCCATGTCGCGGCAGAAGTGGCTGTGGGTGGCCGCCATCGGTGGCTGGGTCGCGGCGCCCGTGCTGGCGCTTCTGACCGGCGATCCGAGCCAGTACCTGGCCTATGCGGCCGCCCTGGTCCTGCTGACCATCGTGCCCGGCGTCATCCTGATGCGTCAGGAACCCTCGGACGTGGTGTGAGCATGGGCGACGGTTTCGACATCGAGTCCATCGACGAGGTCATCCACGGCCGGGTCCGGCTCGGGATCATGGCCTTCCTGTCCGGGGCCGACAGCGCCGACTTCGGGACGCTCAAGGCCCGGCTGCAGGTCACCGACGGCAACCTGTCGGTTCATCTGCGAAAGCTCGAGGAGGCCGGCTACGTCGAGGTGATCAAGAGCTTCGTGGGCCGCAAGCCGCTCACCCAGGCGAAGATCACCAAGGAAGGTCGGGCCGCCTTCGGCCGCTACCTCCAGGCCATGACGGCGCTGGTGGAGGACGCCTCCCAATAAGGCTAAGGATGCGCGGGTGAGACCGCGCATCCATCCCTTTTCCAAGGTCGAGAACGTCCGCGACTACGGCGACTATTCGACCGCCGCCGCCCGCCGCCTGCATCGCGGGCGGCTGTTCCGTTCCGGCCACTGGGCCGAGGCCACCGACGAGGACCTGGAGCGGCTGCACGGCTTCGGCGTCGCCACCGTCATCGACCTGCGTCGCGCGGTCGAACGCGAGCGCCAGCCGTCGCGGCGGCATGCGGCCTTTTCAGGCGTGGTGGTCGAGGCCCCGCCCCATGAGGACGACCTGACCGAGGCGCCGCACATCCAGTTCCTCAAGTCGACCGACCTGACGCTCGACAGCGGCCGGCGCTTCATGCTGGAGGCCTACCGCCGCATTCCCTATGAGACGCCGCATCTGGATCTGTTCGGCCGCTATTTCCGCGCGCTGGCCGACGGCGACGGACCGGTGCTGATCCACTGCGCGGCGGGCAAGGACCGGACCGGCATCCTGGCGGCCCTCACCCACCGGATGGTGGGCGTGCATCCCGACGACATGGTCGAGGACTATCTGCTGACCAACACCGCCGTGCGGCTGGCCGACCGGGCGCCGGACATCGCCGAGCGGCTGGAGAAGTTCACCGGCCGGCGCCCCTCCCACGACGCCGTCGTGGCCTTCCTCGGGGTTGAGGCCGTCTATCTGGAAGAAGCCTTCGCCGAGATCGACCGCGTGTCGGGCTCGCTGGACGCCTATTTCGAACAGGCCCTGGGCCTGGACGCCGCGACACGCGCGCGAGTGGCGGAAAGGCTGTGCGCCTGACGCCGATCGATCCGGTGACGGCCATGCGCCCCTTCGGCGACGAGCCGTGGGCCGCGCTGCTGGCGTCCGACGGCTCCGAAGGCGCGACGCGCTCCTTCCTGCTGCGCCGGCCGGATCGGACCCTGACGCTGGCCGCCGACGACATCTCCGACGCCCAGACCACGATCCGCGACTTCCTGGCCTCGTCCACGGGCATGGTCCTGGGGCTCGCCGCCTACGAGCTCGGCGCGCGGGTCGAGCCGGTGGCTCTGCCGCGCGATCCCGACTGGCCCGACCTGATCCTGGGGCACTATCCCGCCTGGCTGGAGCTCGACCATGCGGCGGGCACGGTGTCGGGCCGCGGCGGAGACCCAGAGGCGGCCCTGGCCTGGCTGGCCGCGACCGCTGACGCCCCCGCCTCGCCTGCTGCCACCTTCGAGCCGGAGGCTCGACCCGAGGCCTTTGAGGCCGCCGTGGCCGACGTGGTCCGCCGCATCGGCGAGGGCGAGCTGTTCCAGGCCAATATCGCCCAGGCCTGGCGAGGCGAACTGGCGGTCGGCGCGACGCCCTGGGGCGCCTTCGAGCGGCTGGCGGCGACCAGCCCGGCGCCGCTGGCCGCCTTCTGGCGGCTGCCGGATCGGGCGCTGGTCTCGCATTCGCCCGAGCGCTTCCTCGAGTTGCAGGGCCGCCGCGTCCGCACCCGGCCGATCAAGGGCCCCCGTCCGCGCGGAGCCACACCGGACGAGGACGCCGGCTTGGCCGCCGAACTGTCATCCAGCGCCAAGGACCGCGCCGAGAACCTGATGATCGTCGACCTGATGCGCAACGACCTGGCCCGGGTCTGCGAACCCGGGTCCGTCGAGGTCACCGACCTGTTCGCCGTCGAAGCCTTCCCGAACGTCTGGCACCTGGTCTCGACCGTCGAGGGCGATCTGCGCGAGGGCGCCGACGCCGCCGACCTGCTGGCCGCGACCTTCCCGCCGGGTTCGATCACCGGGGCGCCCAAGACCCAGGCCATGCGGGTCATATCGGCGCTCGAGGGCCCGCGCGGACCCTGGTGCGGCTCGCTGTTCCGGGTCGATCCGGACGGGTCGATGGACTCCTCGGTGCTGATCCGCACGGCGGCCTTCGTCGAGGACGCGGGCGGCTGGCGCTTCCGCACCCTTGCCGGCGCGGGCATAACTGCTGACAGCGAACCCCTGGCCGAGCGGCTGGAGACCGAGGCCAAGATCGCCGGCCTGCGCCGGGCGCTGACGGAGGCTCCATGATCCCCGAGGACGACCGCGGTCTGTTACTGGGCGACGGCCTGTTCGAGACCCTGCGGGCCGAAGGCGGGCTGATCCTCGACTGGGACGCCCACTGGGATCGGCTGAAGCGCGGCTGCGCGACGCTGGGACTGCCCGTCCCGGATGAGAGCGAGGCGCTGGCCCGCTCGCGCGACGCGCTGCAGTCCGTCTTCGCCCCCGTCGGCGCCCTGCGCCTGACCTGGACGGCGGGCAGCGGCGGGCGGGGGCTGGACCGACCCCATGCGCCGGAGGGCCGCCTGCTGGTCTCCGCCACGGCCTATGAGCCGCCGATGAGCCCGGCCGCGCTGATCTCCTCCAGCCTCCGCCGCAACGACGGCTCGCCCGCGTCGCGCCTGAAGAGCCTGGCCTATCTCGACAATGTCCTGGCTCGCCGCGAGGCTCGGGACGCCGGCGCGGACGAAGCGGTCATGCTGAACACCCGCGGCCAGGTCGCGTGCGCGACGGCGGCCAACCTGTTCTGGTTCGAGGACGACATCCTGACCACGCCGGCCCTGGACTGCGGCATGCTCGACGGCGTGGTGCGCGGCCGGATCATCGCCCTGGCGATCCAGTCAGGCCTGGCCGTGCGCGAGGGCCACCTGGAATCCTCCGCGCTGGAGAGCGCCACCGGCCTGTTCCTGACCAACAGCCTGATAGGCGTGCGGCCCGTCGCCAGCCTGGATGGCCGGACGGTTCCGCCCCATCCGGCGGTCAGCCCGCTGGCTCAGGCGCTGGCGGAGGCCGCCTCGGGCGTCAGCATATAGGTCCGCGAACAGTATTCGCAGGTCACGTGGATCAGGCCGTCCGGCTCGACCATCTCGGAGATGTCCGAGGCGTCGAAGGCCTGCAGCATCACCTCGACCCGCTCGCGCGAGCAGCGGCATTCGGCGCGCAGCGGCTTGCCTGGCAGCAGGCGCACGCCCTCCTCGTGGAACAGGCGAAACAGCAACGCCTCGGGCGCCAGCGTCGGGTCGACCAGCTCGTCGTCGGCCACGGTCGAGATCAGGGCGCGGGCGTTGTCCCAGGCCTCCTCGGTCGAGCCGCGCGTGTCGTCGGCCGCGACCATCTGGGCCATGATCCCCCCGGCCCGCCAGACCGTGCCCTCGGCGGTGGTCACCTGGCCCACGGCCAGCCGCACCCGCGTCGGCAACTGCTCGGACTGTTCGAAATAGCGCTCGGCGCACTGGGCCAGGGTCTCGCCCTCGATCGGCGTCAGGCCCTGGCTGCGGCCGAGGTCGGGGCCCCGGTCGATGGTCATGACGAACGCGCCCTTGCCCAGCAGGGTCTCGGCGCCCGGGCGCACGAAGCCTTGGCTGGCGGCCGTCACCCGCTCCGCGTCGAACTTGCAGTAGCCGCGCACCGCGCCGTTGGTGTCGTAGTCGACGACCACATAGGCCACCGGCCCGTCCCCCTGCGCCTGCAGGATCAGCCGCCCCTCGAACTTCAGCGAGGCCCCCACCAGCGCCGCCAGCGCCAGCGATTCGCCCAGCAGGTTGGCGACCGGTTCCGGGTAGTCGTGACGGTTCAGGATCTCGTTCGCCAGGGGGCCGAGGCGCACCAGGCGCCCGACCACCGGCCGGCCGGGGAGGATGAACTGGGCCGTCAGGTCGTCCGACGGCGGGGTGCTCGAAAAGGTCATCGGCGCCAGATAGGGTCCGCGGGTCCATCTGGTAAGGGGACAGGCCGGAACCCGGTTCCGCGCCCGCCCGTTCGTTCGCATTCGCTGGAAACCGCCAAGCTCATGAGCCGTCCCGCCCTCAAGCCGCTCGCGCGCCAGACCATCGTCATCACCGGCGCGACCTCGGGCATCGGACTGTCGACCGCCCGGCGCGCCGCCGAGCGCGGGGCCCGGCTGTTCCTCATCGCGCGCGGCGAGAAGGACCTGCGGGCGCTCTGCGAAGAGCTCCAGTCGCGCGGCGCCCGTTCGGCCTATGCGGTCTGCGACGTGGCCGACGCCGAAGGCCTGCGCGCCGCCGCCGACAAGTGCGAGCGGCTGTTCGGCGGCTTCGACACTTGGGTGAACAACGCCGGGGTTTCGATCTACGGCCCCATCCGCGACACCCGGCCCGAGGACCACCGCCGCCTGTTCGAGACCAACTACTGGGGCGTCGTGAACGGGACGCTGCTGGCCGCAGAACGCCTTCGCGACCGTCCCGGCGGCGGCTCGATCATCACCGTCGGCTCGGTGCTCGGCGACGCGCCGATTCCGATCCAGGGCGTCTATTCGGCGTCCAAGCACGCGGTGCGCGGCTTCATCAACGCGTTCCGCATGGAGCTGATGCGGGAGGGCGCGCCGATCTCGATGACCCTGGTCAAGCCGGCGGCCATCGACACCCCATACAAGGATCACGCCCTGAACCTGACCGGCGCGCCGATGCGCAATCCGGGGCCGGTCTATGCGGCGCACGTGGTGGCCGACGTCATCCTGCACTGCGCCCAGAAGCCGGTGCGCGAGATCACTGTCGGCGGCGGCGGGCGCGCCATGGCCGCCTTCCATCATCTTCTGCCCGGCGTGGCGGAACCGATTTTCGCCCTGCTCGCTCCCCTCATGCACCTCGATCGCGGCGCACGCGCGCGGCCGGTCGAGGACGCCCTGTGGGACCCGACTGAGGACGGATTGATGGAAGAGACCGCCTACCCCTTCGTGCGCCGCTCGAGTCTGCTGGCCCAGGCGCGGATGCATCCGCGCATGACCGTGGGCGGCCTGTTCGGCGTGTTCCTGATCGCCGCCGGCGTCGTCGCGGCCCAGCGCCTGATCGGCCGCGAGGCCCAGCCGGCGACGGGCCTCAAGGCCTGGCGCGAGCGCGCCGAGGGCTGGGCCGAGGGGCTCGGCGATCGCGTGCGCGACCTGGACCTGGGCGGTCGTTTCTGCGACCTGCACCTGGCGGATCGGGCGCGGCCCGCGCTTGACCGGGCCGGTCGCTACGCCAAGGACCACGCCGCCGAGGGTGTCGGGACCCTGGCCGCGCTGGCGGCCGTCGCGGGCGCCGTGGCGCTGGCGCTGAACGAGCGCGACCGCTTCCGCTGATACCGGCTTGCCGCCGGACGAACGGCGGTCCAGCTTGGCCGGATGCGGCGCCTCCCCATCCTGCTGCTCGACTTCGATTCCACCCTGGTCGGCTTCGAGACCCTCGAGGCCCTGGCCGAGGTCGCGCTCGAGGGCCGCCCGGACGCGGATACGCGCCGGGCCGAGATCGCGCGCCTGACCGATGAGGCGATGGAGGGCCGCCTCGACTTCAACGAGGCCCTGACGCAGCGACTAGCCCTGGTCGAGGCCGACCGCGGCCATGTGGAGGCCGTGGCCGCCAAAGCGGTCGCGGCCCTGACCCCGTCGGTCCGCCGCAACCTCGATGCCCTGCGCCGCCACGCGGATCGGGTCCACATCCTGTCGGCCGGCTTTCGCGAGATCATCGCGCCAGTGGCCGAGGCCATGGGGCTCGACCCCGCTCACGTCCACTGCAACGACCTGGCCTATGACGGCGCGGGCCGGGTCGTCGGCGCCGACGGCTCAAATCCGCTGGCCTTCGAGGACGGCAAGATCGAGGCGGTGCGGGCGCTGGCGCTCGACGGGCCGGTGGTCATGGTCGGGGACGGCTGGGGCGACTGGCGCGTCCGCGAGGCGGGCCTGGCCGACCGCTTCTGGGCCTACACCGAGGTCGTGACGCGCGACCGCGTGGTGGAGCGCGCCGATGCCGTCGCCTCGACGCTGGACGAGATCCTGCACGCCGAAGGCTTCGTGGCCCGCTTCTCCTATCCGCGCGGGCGGATGAAGGTGCTGCTGCTTGAGAACGTCCACCCGCGCGCCGTCGAACGCTTCAGGGCCGAGGGCTACGCCGTCGAGACGCTGAAGGGCGCGCTGACCGAGGACCGCCTCATCGAGCGCATCCAGGGCGTGCACGTGCTCGGCGTTCGCTCAAAGAGCGAGGTGACCGCCCGCGTTCTGGCCGCCGCGGACAGGCTGCTGGCCGTCGGCGCCTTCTGCATCGGCACCAACCAGATCGACCTGGCCGCCGCCGCCGAGAAGGGAGTGGCCGTCTTCAACGCCCCCTATTCCAACACGCGCTCGGTGGTGGAGCTGGTCATCGGCCTGACCGTGGCCCTGACCCGCCGGGTCGCCGACAAGTCCGCGGCGCTCCACGCCGGCCGCTGGGAGAAGACCGCCGACGGGGCCCACGAGCTGCGCGGCCAGACGCTCGGCGTCGTCGGCTACGGCGCCATCGGCTCGCAGCTCTCGGTCCTGGCCGAAGCCATGGGCATGAAGGTCGTCTTCCACGACCTCGACGAGAAGCTGGCGCTCGGCAACGCGCGGCGCGTGCGCAGCCTGGACGAGGTCCTGGCCGAGGCCGACGTCCTCACCGTCCACGTCGACGGCCGGCGTGAGAATGCGAACCTCATCGGCGCGCCCCAGTTCGCCCGGATGAAGCCCGGCGCCCTGTTCATCAACCTGTCGCGCGGCCACGTCGTGGACATCGAGGCCTTGGCAGAGGCGATGCGCTCAGGCCGGCTCGGCGGCGCGGCGGTGGACGTCTTCCCGGAGGAGCCGGCGGCCAACTCCGACGGCTTCACGACACCGCTTCAGGGCCTGCCCAACGTCATCCTGACCCCGCACATCGGCGGCTCGACCGAGGAGGCGCAGGAGGCCATCGCCGACTTCGCCTCAGAGCGGCTGCTCGGCTTCCTCAACCGCGGCGACACGACCTTCAGCGTCAACCTGCCCAACGTCCGCCTGTCCGAAGTCACCGGCGCCCACCGGCTGCTGCACATCCACCGCAACCAGCCCGGCGTGCTCGCCGCCATCAACCGGGCGCTTGCCGAAGGCGGCCTCAACATCCTCGCCCAGCACCTCAAGACCGACGACCGCACCGGCTACGTCATCGTGGATGTGGAGGGCGACTATGACCCGGCGGCGCTGGAGGGCCTGAAGGCGGTGGACGGCGCACTGCGGTTCAGAGTGCTGTATTAGCGGCGAGGCGGCGTCGAGACCGCCCCCACAAGTCGCAGCGGAGCAGGCAGCATGGAGAGTTCGCCAGCTCTCATCGTGTCGATCTTCATGTTGGCGATTTTTGCGCAGGCCGCCGGACTGCTGTTGATTCTGGCTGCGGTGCACATCGTGAGCGCGGCTGACCAGCCTAAAGGGCTCCTGGCCTGGCGGCAGGCCCTTCTCGCCCGGCTACGGGGAGTGGGTCTAGGTAGGAAGCCAATACGAGTGGGTCTGACCCTTTGGCTGGCGTCTTTCGCCCTGTGCGCTGTGGCGGTGGCATTAGACCGACTATAGCCTGGCAGGCGCCTCCACCGGTTGACACCCACGCCCCTCCCGGCCTATACGCGCCGCCTCCTGCGACGGACTCCGGTCCGGACGCTCGTCAGCTTATTGCCTTCGGAGCCTTCCCGTGAAGCGGACTTTCCAACCGTCCAAGCTCGTGCGCGCCCGTCGCCACGGTTTCCGCGCGCGCATGGCCACCAAGAACGGCCAGAAGATCGTCGCCCGCCGCCGCGCCAAGGGCCGCAAGCGCCTGACGGCCTAAGGCCGTTCGGCCGCGAAGGCCGATGGACGACATCGCAACGAATTCCAGCGACGCGCCCGGCCCCGGGCGCGTCGTTTTGCGTCGGCTGAAGACCCGTCCCCAGTTCCTGGCCTGCCAGAAGGCCCAGGCGCGGCCCTCGGGTTCGGTGCTGCTGCAGATGCGCGACCGCCAGGACGGCGACCCGGCCATCGGCGTCGGCTTCACGGCCACGAAGAAGATCGGCGGGGCGGTGGTCCGCAACCGCGCCAAGCGCCGCCTGCGCGAGGCCGCGCGCCTGCTGTTGCCCACCCACGCCCTGCCCGGCCATGACTATGTGCTGATCGCGCGCCAGAGCCTCACAGAGCGCCCATGGCCCCGTTTGCTTGACGATGTGAAAACCGCGCTGATAAGGCTCGCCGCCGACAAGCAGCCCCTCACCTGACGCCCGTCCAGGGCGACGCGCCGGACGGTGATCCCGGGGGCGCTCAACGGTCCGACGCGAAAGCGACCCATGCAGCACGACAATACGCGCAACACGATCATCTTCATCGTCTGCGCCGTGGCCATCCTGATCGGCTACCAGCTCCTCGTCCTCCAGCCGGCCGCCGAGCGCCGCCAGGCCGCCGCGCGCGCCGCGGCCGAACAGACCCAGACGGTGGCGGCCGAGCCGGGCACGACGTCCGACAGCGGCCCGACGCCCCAGATCGTCAGCGAGCGCGAGGCCCTGGCCCGCTCGCCGCGCGTGCCGATCGAGACCCCGGCCCTGCCGGGCAGCGTCAGCCTGACCGGCGGCCGCATCGACCACCTCTATCTGAACGACTACGCCCAGACGCTGCACAGCGACACCAACGTCGAGCTGCTGCGCCCCGAGGGCGTCGAGCACGCCTATTTCGCCTATACGGGCTGGCGCGGCGACAACATCGCCAACCTGCCGGGGCCGGACACCCGGTGGGTGCTGCGCTCGGGTGAGCGGCTGGCCCCGGGCTCGCCCATCGTCATGACGCACGACAACGGCGCGGGTCTGACCTTCACCCGCACCATCGCGGTGGACGATCAGTACCTCTTCACCATCACCGACCGCGTCGACAACCGGTCCGGCCAGGCGGTGACGCTCGCGCCCTTCGGCTCCGTCCAGCGGCGCGGCATCCCCAATGACCTGGGCCGCCAGATGATCATCCACGAGGGCGCCATCGGCGTCTTCGACGGACAGCTTCACCAGGCCAAGTACCGTGACTGGGAAGACGAGGCGGAGCCGGAGTCCTTCACCTCGCGCGGCGGCTGGGTCGGGATCACCGACAAGTACTGGCTGACCGCCTTCGTGCCCGAGCAGGACGAGCGGATCCAGGCCCAGTTCCGCACTGCTGAGCGGGGCGGCGTGCGCGTCTTCGAGACCGTCTTCCAGTCCCGCCCCTGGACCATCGAGCCGGGCCGCTCGGCCACCGAAACCGCCCACCTCTTCGCCGGCGCCAAGCGCAACGAGGTGCTGGAGGCCTATGGCGAACGGCTGGGCGCCCCGCGTCTGAACGACGCCATCGACTGGGGCATGTTCTGGTTCCTGACCAAGCCCATCTTCATGGTGCTGGAATGGTTCTACGGTTTGGTCGGCAACTTCGGGGTGGCCATCCTGCTGCTGACCATCGTGGTCAAGCTCGTGCTCTTCCCGCTGGCCAACAAGGCCTATGCCTCGATGTCCCGCATGCGGAACCTCCAGCCCAAGATGGAGGAGATCAAGGCCAAGCACGCCAACGACGCCGCCAAGCAGCAGCAGGAGATCATGGCGCTCTATCAGCGGGAGAAGATCAATCCCCTGGCCGGCTGTCTGCCGCTGCTGATCCAGATGCCGATTTTCTACGCGCTGTATAAGGTGCTGTTCGTCACCATCGAGATGCGGCACGCGCCCTTCGCCCTGTGGATCCAGGACCTGTCCGCGCGCGACCCGACCAGCATCTGGACGGCGTTCGGCCTGATCCCCTGGAACCCCGCCTCGGCGCCGCTCATCGGCGGCCTGCTGGACGGCGCCCTGCATCTGGGCGTGCTGCCCATCGTCTACGGCCTGACCATGTGGCTGCAGCAGGCGATGAACCCGCCGGCGCCCGATCCGACCCAGCGTCAGATCTTCGCCTTCCTGCCGTTCGTGTTCACCTTCATCATGGCCCCGTTCGCCGCCGGACTGATCCTCTACTGGGCCTGGTCCAACGTGCTGACCATCATCCAGCAGTACGTGATCATGCACCGCTACAAGGCCGAGAACCCGATCGACACCTTCATCGACCGCTACATCAAGAAGAAGCCGGCGTGACCGACGTCTTCACCGACGAGCAGCTGGAGGCGGCCCGCGTCGCCTTCGCCCGGCCCGTCGAGTTCATGATGGGCGCGGCCAAGATCGAGCAGCTGCCGCCGCCGGACCTGCCCGAGGTGGCCTTCGCCGGGCGGTCCAACGTCGGGAAGTCCAGCCTGATCAATGCGCTCGCGGGCCGCAAGCAGCTGGCCCGCTCCTCGTCCGAGCCGGGCCGCACGCGGGAGGTCAACTTCTTCGTGGCCGACGGCCAGTTCCGGCTGGTGGACCTGCCAGGGTACGGCTTCGCCAAGGCCGGCAAGCAGGTGACGAAGAAGTTCCAGAACCTGGGACGCGACTATCTGCGCGGCCGGGTGAACCTGAAGCGCGTCTATCTGCTGATCGACGCCCGCCACGGCCTGAAATCCGTCGACGCCGAGGCGCTCGACGCGCTGGACCTGGCCGCGGTCTCCTACCAGATCGTCCTGACCAAGGCCGACAAGATGAAGCCGTCCGAGGCCGCCGCCATGGCCGAGAAGACGCTGAAGGGCGTCTCCAAACGCCCCGCCGCCTTCCCGCGCGTGCAGGTCACCTCCGCCGAGACGGGCCTCGGCATGGCCGAACTGCGCGCCGAGATCCTGGCGGCCTGCCAGGCCTGATCAGGGCCGGCGCGCCAGCAGCGCCCGGCAGTAGGCGCGGTGGGCGTCAAAGGCCTCGCGCCGATGCTCCCGCATCATGTCGAAGAAGGACATCATCGCCTCGCCGTCCTGCGAGTCGATCTGTTCAGGCGTGCGGCCGATGTCCGGACCCATCTGGGCCATCACCATGCCGCCGCCGATCATCTCGGCGGTCAGGGCGCTGCGTTCCGCTTCGCTCAGCGCGGTCCCGGCGTGCTCGCTTTCGATTGCGGCCGAGGCGGCGCAGCCTCCCGCCTGCCAGTACCAGGTCTGGGGATCCGGCTGCGGTGCGTCCTGTACGGCGACGACCGCGGCGAAAGCCAAGATGAACATCTGAGCCCTCCGTGTGACCGCCCGAACCTATCGCCCGAGCGCAGGGCTGGCGAGCCCTAGCCCCCACCCGTCCGATAGCTCGCCCTGCCCGTGCCTTCGCAGACCGGACAGGTTTCGCCGGTCGGCAGGCTGCCGACGCCCTGGCACTCGGCGCACTGGGTCGGATCGACGCCCTGGATGGTGGTCGGATCGGCCGGGTCGGTCGGGCCCAGCTCCCGGTCGTCGATCTCGTGTTCCTTCATGCATGCGGGAACGTCCGGCGCCGAGGCGGGTTGCCGCGTGACAGGACCCCTCCCCTCGCCTAAACGCGCGCCGATGGACGAGATCGAACGCCAATCCGAAGACCGCGCCTGGGGGACCGCCAAGACCCTGGCCGAGGCCCTGCCCTACATCCAGATCTATGACCGCCAGACGGTGGTCATCAAATACGGCGGCCACGCCATGGGCGAGACGGCGGTGGCGAAGCAGTTCGCCGCCGACGTGGTCCTGCTCAAGCTGATGGGCGTGAACCCCGTGGTCGTCCACGGCGGCGGTCCGCAGATCAGCGCCATGCTGGAAAAGGCCGGAGTGAAGTCCAGCTTCGTCGACGGCCTGCGCGTCACCGACGCCGACACCATGCAGGTCGCCGAGATGGTCCTGTCCGGCGCGGTCAACAAGGAGATCGCCCACCTGATCACCATGGCCGGCAAGGGCGCCGACGTGCGCGGCGTCGGACTGTCCGGCAAGGACGCCGGCCTGCTGACCGTCGAGAAGACCCGCCGCACCCGCCGCGACCCCGACAGCATGATCGAGCACGAGGTCGACCTCGGCTTCGTCGGCGAGCCTACCAACGTCGATCCCAAGCTTATCCTGCGCATGCTGGAATCCGACGCCGACTGGGTCCCAGTCATCGCCCCGATCGGCGTGGCCGAAGACGGCCAGACCTACAACGTCAACGCCGACACCGTGGCCGGCGCGCTCGCCGGCGCGCTCAAGGCCAAGCGTATGCTGCTGCTGACCGACGTCGAGGGCGTTCGCGGCGCCGACGGCCAGCTGATCCGCCAGATGACCATCGCGGACGCACGTCGGCTGATCGAGGAGGGCGTCGCCTCCGGCGGCATGATCCCCAAGCTGCAAACCTGCATGGCCGCCATCGAATCCGGGGTCGAGGCCGTGGTCATCCTGGACGGCCGCCGGCCCCACGCCATGCTGGTCGAACTGTTCACCGAGCACGGCGCCGGAACGCTCGTGTGCGCCCGATGAATCCTTCTCCCGAGGGGAGAAGGGGGACCCGCGCACCGGAGGGCGACAGCCCGGAGGCCCGCGCGGGGGATGAGGGCGTAAGTCCTATCCGGCAAGGCCCAAACCCCTCACCCTCCACGCAAGACGCGTCGCGCCTTCAGCGCTCCTCGGCGTGGAGCCGCCCTCTCCCTCTGGGAGAGGGGTCGCCGGAAATAGACACCTGGCTCTTCGACCTCGACGACACCCTCTATCCGGCCGAGACGGAGCTGATGCATCTGATCCGCCAGCGGATCACCGGCTTCGTCATGCGCGTCACCGGCCTGCCGCGCGACGAGGCGCGCGCGGTCCAGCGCGGCTGGTTCGAGCGCCATGGCGCGGCCCTGCCGGGCCTGCTGGCCGAGCACAACATCTCGGTCCAGGAGTTCCTCGACGAGGTCCACGACGTGCCGCTGGACGCCATCGCCCCGGACGATGAGCTGGGCCGCATCCTCGACCGCCTGCCGGGGCGCAAGCTGGTCTTCACCAACGGCTCGTCGGGCCACGCCGAACGCGTGCTGGACCGCCTGGGGATCGCCGACCGGTTCGAGGCGATCTTCCACATCGAGTCCGCCGGACTGATCCCCAAGCCCGCGCCCGAGACCTTCGCCAGGGTCGTGGAGGTCTTCGCCTTCGAGCCGGTCAGGACCGTCTTCTTCGACGACGCCGAGCGCAACCTGAAGACCGGCGCCGACTTGGGCATGACCACCGTGCTGGTCGGCCCGCACGCGTTCGCCTCCACCGCGCCCTTCGTGCATCATCGCACGCCGAGGCTGACGCCCTTTCTGCAATCCCTGCCGCTGACGGAGCCCGCATGACCGACCTCGCCGCGATCAAGGCCGATGTGGAGGCCGCCTGGGAGGCGCGCGCCGATCTCTCGCCCGAGACGCGCGGCGCCCCGCGCAAGGCCGTGGAGACCGCGCTTGAGCTGCTCGACGACGGCCGCTTCCGCGTCGCCGAGCGCGAGGCCGACGGGACCTGGACGACCCATCAGTGGCTCAAGAAGGCGGTGCTGCTGTCCTTCCGCCTGAACCCGAACGCGGTGATGGGCGGGACCGACGACACCCACAATCACTCCTCGGTCGGCCCGTGGTTCGACAAGGTCCCGAACAAGTTCGACCGCTGGAACGCGCGCCGCTTCGAGGACGCGGGCTTCCGCGCTGTGCCGGGCGCCATCGTGCGCCGCGGCGCCTTCGTCGGCCGCAACGTGGTGCTGATGCCGTCCTTCGTGAACATCGGCGCCTACATCGACGAAGGGACCATGGTCGACACCTGGGCCACCGTCGGCTCCTGCGCCCAGATCGGCAAGAACGTGCACCTGTCCGGCGGCGCCGGCATCGGGGGCGTGCTCGAGCCGCTCCAGGCCAATCCGACCATCATCGAGGACGGCTGCTTCATCGGCGCCCGCGCCGAGGTCGCCGAAGGCGTCATCGTCCGCGAAGGCGCGGTGCTGGCCATGGGGGTCTATCTGTCCGCCTCGACCAAGATCGTCGACCGCGCGACCGGCGAGGTCTTCCGCGGCGAGGTCCCCGCCTATTCCGTCGTCGTCCCCGGCGCCCTTCCCGACCCCAACGGCCGCCCGAGCCTCTACTGCGCCGTCATCGTCAAGCGCGTGGACGCCCAGACCCGGGCCAAGACGGGTGTGAACGAGCTGCTGCGGGACTAGGTGATCCCCAAAGGGGAAGGCTAAGCTGGCGACGATGGCTGGCTTGATGCACCTCTTCAGCTTTCAAGGGCGACTAAGCCGCGCGGCATGGCGACGGCGGCAGGTCCTCGCGCTCGCTCTCGGAGCTCTTGGCCTCTTCGGCGCAATCCTGTTGGTCATGGCAGATGCGCCTCGCCCGGCGTCGCTGCTTCCGCTCGCTGTGATTCCGATCGCGGTCCTTCTGCTGGCATCGGGCATGACCCGCCGCCTCCACGACGTTGGCCGCCACATGCATCAGGAGGCCCTTAAGGGACTGCTCTGGTTTGTGATGTTGCTTGGACCGCTTGCCCTACTGATCGTGTATCCGGACGCGCCGCCATGGGCCTTCTGGGTGGTCATGGTCTGGACGCTAGGGTTCGTCGGCGCCTCCGCTGTTCTCCGGTACCCTGCACGGCCTAGCGGTTCAGCTCGACTCGGCGACGTCGGCGAGAACGAGTTCGGGCCACCGCCTGCCCCCTGATCTGAAGGAGCCGAACGTGCGTCAGAGCCCTCTCAGCAGCGCCGTGACTCTCGGCCTGCTCCTCGCCGCCGCCAGCGTCGCGGCGGCCTGGGGACTGACGCTGTTCAACGACCCCGGCGAGCTCGGGCGGGCCCGCGCCCTGGCCATGGGGCTGTGCCTTGCCGGGCCGGTGCTGGGGATCGTGGCCGGAGCGGCGGCCAGGGACATGCACGCGGCCGATTGGGTCGGTGCGGTCAATCTGCTCGTGCTGGGTCTCGGCTTCTGCGGCTGGATGCTCGCGGCCTGGGACGGCAGCTGGGACCTGCCGGCTATCGTCGGCTTCGTCCTGCTGGTCCAGACCGGCATGGTGCTGCTCGGCGGCTGGCTGCGGGCGCGCCGCCGCTGAACGAAACGAAACCGCCCGCCGGTATCCCGGCGGGCGGCGTCGAGGTCGGATGACCTGGAAGGCTAGACCCGGTCCTGCGGCGGCTCCGCGTTGAAGGGGCGGGGCTCCGGATCGATGGAGGTCTTGCCGCGCGGAGCGCGGTCGGTGCTGGCCGCACCACGCATCTTCTGGGCCTTGCCGGTCCACTGATCCAGCATGCGGCCGGCCCACTCCCGGCCGCCCAGCCCAAAGGCCAGCGCCGCGGCCACGGCGGCGGCGCCGAGGATCAGGCCGAAGGCTAGCACCACGATCTCGTCGGCGATGCCCATGAAGCTGAGGCCCATGGCCGTGGCCAGCGCGATGGTCGCCCACCGCACCAATGTCGAGGCGAAGCGGTCCGCCCCGCCGGTCGTTCGGTTGATCAGATTGGCCAGCACGTCGGCGATCAGGACGCCGGCGGTGATGATGATCCCGCCGACCAGCACCCGACCGGCCAGCTCCAGCACCGATTGGACGATGGCCGCGGCCGCGCCGAACTCGACCAGCCGCAGGGCCTCCATGGCGAAGAACAGGACGATGGCCACGCCCACGACCCAGCCGACCAGCTTGGACGGCGTCATCGGCGTGTGCGCCGCGCCCTCGCCGGTCATCTTGGCGGCGTAGGCCGAGGACACGGCGCCCGGATAGGGGCCAGGCCCCGTCGAGGCCGCGCTGGCGCCGTCGGCCGGCGGCTTGCCCATGGAGGTCAGGCCGGTAACCGCCGAGATGCTGCGGTCAAAGCCCGTCGCCGGCAGCACCCGCTCGATGACCGAGGCCACCCAGCGGGCGATGAAGACACCGAGCGCCAGCAGCAGCGCCGCGACCAGAACCCGCGGCAGGGCGTCGAGCACCGTCGTCAGCACCGCCGTCGCCGGCTCGCTGATGGCGGTGATGTTCAGGGTCTGCAGCGCCGCGATCGAGGCGAACAGGATGACCACCGCGAAAACCAGCGTGCCCAGCGCATTGGTCAGGCCCGTGGACCCCGTGGAGCGCGTGACGCCCGCCCTCTCGACCCAGTTATCCAGCCCTGCGGCGTCCAGCGCGGCGACCGTCAGCCGCTTGGCCAGCGTCGCCACGACGAAGCCGATGAAGAAGATCAGCGCCGCCCCGAGGATGCTCGGAATGAAGGCCGCGATATTGGTCAGCAGGGTGTTCAGCGGCTCGACCGCGCCGCGCAGGTTCAGCACGCCCAGCGCCGCGACGACGCCGAACAGCAGGATAAGCCAAAAGCCGACCTCGCCCAGGCGGGCGCCCAGGGTGTGACGCGGCTCGGCGCCCTCATTGGCCTTGTCTGCGCCGGGGAGCTTGTTCAGGCCCTTGGCCAGCACGTGCTTGACCGCCTTGCCGATGAACCAGGCGGCCACGAGAATCAGGATCGCGCCGAGCACCCTCGGCGCCCAGACTTCCAGCAGCGGCTCCCAGCCGATGAATTCGTAGCGGGTTGGTTCGTTCATGTAGCGGTCTCCAGGCGAGAGCCGGCGAAGGCCGGCGCAGTCGGGGGCCTAACCGCCGAACGGCCGCGCTTGTTCCGCGAGAATGGCGGCGCAGCCGGCGGCCTGATCGTGGACCGGACCGCGAGAACCTCAGGCTCAGCTCAGCCGATCCGCCTTGCGCAAACTCGGGAACATCCAGGCCCACAGGCCCGTGGCCGCCAGCGCGCCGATCCCGCCGTAGACCGCCGCCCCGACCGGCCCGAGCAGCCGGGCCATGACGCCCGAGTAGAACTCGCCCAGCTCGTTGGACGCCCCGATGAACAGCATGGAGACCGAACTGACCCGGCCGCGCATCTCGTCCGGTGTGGCCAACTGGATCAGGGTCTGGCGGATGTTCACGCTGATCATGTCCGCCGCCCCGCCGATGAGCAGCAGCAGGGCGCTGAGCCAGACGGTCCGCGACAGGCCGAACAGCAGGGTCGCCGCGCCGAATACGGCCACGGCGGCGAACATCCACAGGCCGCCCCTCTGCCGGATAGGCCAGCGGCTCAGATAGAGCGCCATGACCAGCGCCCCCACCCCAAAGGAGGCTCGCAGCAGCCCGAAGCCCTCCGGCCCAGCGTGCAGGATGTCGCGCGCGAACACCGGCGCCAGCAGGGCCACGCCCGCCAGCAGCACCACGACCAGATCGAGCGAAATGGCCCCGATGACGATCTTGGTCCGCCAGACGTACCTCAGGCCCTCCAGCATGGCGTGGAAGCGGTTCTCGTCCGCCTCGCGCGGCCGGGGCCGGGTGTCGGTGCGGATCAGGGCGATGCAGGTCACCCCGACGAGAAACATGACCACCGAGGTTCCATAGGCGAAGGGGATGGAGATGCCGAGCAGCAGGCCCCCGACGGCGGGCCCCGCGATCGCGCCAAGCTGGAAGGCCAGGGACTGGGCCGCGATGGCGCGCGGCAGGGCCTCGCGCCCCACTATGCGCGGCAGCATGGCCTGGCTGGCGGGGGCCAGGAAGGCGCGGGCCGCCCCGAACAGCGCCGCGACCGACAGCAGCATCCACAGCGCCGGCGCGCCGTGGATCGCCAGGCTAAGGAAGGCCACGGCGCACAGGGCCTCGACGGCGATGCAGGCCAGCACGGTGCGCTTGCGGTCCGTCCGGTCAGCCAGGTCTCCGGCCGGGAGGGTCAGGGCGAGCAGCGGCAGGAACTGCACCAGGCCCACGAGCCCCAGATAGAGGCTCGCCTGCTCCACCGGATGATCGCGCCGCGCGATCTCATAGACTTGCCACAGCAGGGCCGAGGACTGGATCTGAATGGCCAGGACAGCGATCATCCGCCCGAACCACAGCAGGCGGAAGTCCCGATTGCGGAACGGGTCCGGACTGAGGTGGACGGCCTCGGCCGTCTCCGGTGTGACCGGCCGCGAGGCCTCGGGCGCGTCGGTCACGTCTTGCGGCCGGTGCTGCCGGGATAGAGCGTGCCGTCGCGGCGCCGGTAGAAGGTCTCGCCGCCGGTGTAGGTCATGTCGATGTCCGGATACTCAACGCGGTCCTCGGCGGGGCGGCGTGTCCCGACCTCGAGCAGAACGGCCGTCGGGTGGCTTCGGTTCACGATGTGATGGCCGTTCGCCTGACCCGCCGGGAAGCCTGCGCAATCGCCGGCCCGCAGCACGGTCTCACCGCCATCGTCGATCAGGACCACCTCGCCCTCGACCACCCAGACGAACTCGTCCTCGGCCGCATGCCAGTGACGCTGGGAGGTCCAGACGCCCGGGTCCAGCTCCAGCCGGTTGACGCCGCACTGGGTCAGGCCCGCGGCGTCGCCCAGCTTCCTTCGCCGCCGGGCCCGGCATGGCTGATCGAAGGGTTCCGGATAGGCCGTGCCGTCACGGCTCGGCGCGGCTTCGATGTCGATCTTGGGCATGAGCCTTCTCTCGCTCCGCGGCTCGGCTTAAGAGCCGAAGCATGGCCGTTGTCGATCCTGTTCTGCTGACCCGCGCGCTCATCCGCAAGCCGTCCGTGACGCCCGCCGACGAAGGGGCGATGGACCTGGTCCAGGCCGAGTTGGAGGCGCTCGGCTTCGCGTGCCGACGGATGACCTTCGAGGGGATCGAGAACCTCTACGCCCGGCGCGGGACCGCTTCGCCGAACCTCTGTTTCGCCGGCCACACCGACGTTGTCCCGACCGGCCCGACCGAGGCCTGGTCTTCCGACCCCTTCGCCGCCGAGGTGAGCGAAGGCGTCATCGTCGGACGCGGGGCGGTCGACATGAAGGGCGGCATCGCCGCCTGGATCGCGGCCGTCTCCCAGGTGCTGGCCAACGGCGAGCCCAAGGGTTCGCTCAGCTTCCTGATCACCGGCGACGAGGAAGGCCGCGCCACCCACGGCACCAAGCTGGTGGTCGAGCAGCTGCTGGCCGAGGGGGAGCGGATCGACGCCTGCGTGGTGGGCGAGCCGTCCTCGCTGCAGGTGCTCGGCGACACCATCAAGATTGGCCGGCGCGGCTCGCTGAACGTCTGGATCACCGTGACCGGCAAGCAGGGTCACGTGGCCTATCCGGAACGGGGGGCCAATCCGATCCCGGTGCTGCTGGATCTCATGAAACGGCTGAACGACCGGAGGCTCGACGACGGCTACGAGGCCTTCCAGCCCTCGAACCTCGAGATCACTACCCTGGATGTCGGCAATCCGGCCACGAACGTGATCCCCGGCCAGGCCACGGGCCGGTTCAACATCCGCTTCAACCCGGCGCACACGGGCGCGAGCCTGATGGCCTGGATCGAGGAAGAGGCCCGCGTCGTCGAGGCCGCCTCTGGGCAGAAGGTGACTGTCGAGTTCCTGCACTCCGGCGACGCCTTCCTGACCCAGGAAGGACCTTTCACCCGCGCGGTGCAGGACGCGGTGCAAGCCGAACTCGGCGTGCGGCCCGAAGCCTCGACCACGGGCGGCACCTCCGACGCGCGCTTCATCCGGGCGCTGTGCCCGGTGCTCGAACTGGGCCTCGTCGGCCAGACCATGCACCAGATCGACGAGCGGGTGTCGGAGGCGGACCTTCACGCCATCACCCGGGTCTATGCGCGGGTGATCCGCGGCTTCTTCGCTCAGTCGTAGTCGACGCCGACTAGGTAGAGCCCGTGGGCCGGCGCGACCGGCCCGCAGGCGCGGCGATCCTTTGCCTCCAGGGCGGCCTGGACGTCGGCCTTCGACCAGCGGCCGACCCCGACCTCGGCGAGCGTCCCGGTCATGGAGCGGACCTGGCGGTGCAGGAAGGAGCGGGACACGAAGGCCAGCAGGACCTCCTCGCCCTCGCGCCACACGCGGGCCTCGTCGAGCGTCTTCATCGGCGACTTCGACTGGCAGGCCAGGTCGCGGAAGGTGGTGAAGTCGTGATGGCCGACCAGCACCTGAGCGGCGTCGTGCATGGCTTCGGCGTCGAGCGGCTCCTTCACGCGCCAGACGCGGCCGCGCTCCAGCGCCGGCGGAGCCCAGCGGTTGAGAATGCGGTAGAGGTATCGCCGCTTCGTCGCCGAGAAGCGGGCGTGCCAGCCTTCGGGCGCGAGGCTGGCGTCGAGCACCACGACCGCCTCCTCGATCAGATGCGCGTTCAGGGCGTTGGCGACGGTCCGCTCGGGCCAGTCCTTCTCGAGATCGACGTGGACGACCTGGCCGGTGGCGTGCACGCCGGTGTCGGTGCGGCCGGCCGCCTGGAGGCGGACGCGCTCTCCGGAGAAGGCGAAGACGGCGGTCTCGACAGCCTCCTGCACGGACGGCAGGCCGGCCTGGGCCTGGTAGCCGTTGTAGG